>DATKXY010000050.1:0-39774 GCA_035528795.1 archaeon
CTTTTTTGCTTTAATATTACTCAAGGCTATGCTCCTTTCTTTGGTTTGGAATTAACCAACTTGCTAATTCGTTCCTAATCAAGAAAGAGTATAGCCTTTTTATTAATACTTTGACTATCTTTTTCTATAATATAGCAAGCTTTGTGCCTGTCAGCACAGATACGAATCAGTTATTATGGAACCAGTGGATATACACAAAACTTTGTCGGTGTCAGGCGCTTAAGCACCTAAAGGAGCGCTGGAGATGAGCAAACAGCAAATCACGGGTAGTCTGCCCACAGTGCCTTTCGGCCCGCACAGAATTACAAGACTTATCGTGGGTGGGAATCCTTTTGTTTTTAACAGTCATTTCAGTGAAGAACTGAATCTGGAGATGCAGGAGTATTATACCCCTGAGCAAATCGTGCGCACGCTCCAGCGCTGCGAGGAAGTGGGGATCAACGCCGTGCAGGCACGGGGAGACTATCACCGGATATTTCATTATCTCGAGCTCTTCCGCCGCGCTGGAGGCAAGCTCAATTTTATCGCCCAGACCGCGAGCGAGATGCACGACATCCGCCATAACATTAAAGTTATCGCCTCTTTTGGGGCTGCCGGGATCTACTTTCACGGTACGAAAACAGATGAGCTCTGGATGGCAGGCCAGATAGACAAGGTTGAGGATTACCTGAAAACCATCCGTGATACCGGCTGCCGGGTGGGAATGGCTGCCCATATCCCCGAGATTCTGGATTACGTCGAAGACAGGGGCTGGGACCTCGATTTCTTCATGGTCCCTTTCTATAACATAGCCCGCAAGCCAAGGGAAAGCGCGGTTGTTACCGGCAAGTTCCAGGAAGAAGAGTTCCATCCCGCTGACCCTCCGCGCATGTGCAAATTTATCCAGGCCACCGGAAAACAGTGTCTGGCCTATAAAATCCTCGGAGCCGGACGCAGGTGCCAGGACCAGAACGAGGTGCGCGAGGCTTTCCGCTGGGCTTTCGCCAGGATAAAACCCGGTGATTGCGTAGTGGTTGGCATGTTCCCGAAATACCAGGATCAGCCCGCACTGGATGTCCAATACGCTGTCCAGGCCATTAAAGCCGCTGAAAAGAAAAAAAAGTCTCCCGGTGTTTGATTTTCTTATATTTTAAGGTTTCCAATCGATTATCTCTCAGGTTTAAGGCTGTTGATCAAGAACAGCCCAGAGCATTTTTTTGAAAAAACCGACTTCCCCAATTAGAGACAGTAATAATTGCCAAAGGAGCAGGCGTATGCAACCTGTAAAATTCATACTGGTGGGAACAGGAAACATTTCCAGGACTTATCTTGCAGCTGCAGCCAAGGTCCAGGAAGCCGAGATCGTGGCTGTTGTAAGCCGCAAGCTCGAGCGTGCACGAAGCTACGCTGCGGAAAAGGGTATCGCACAGGCTGCAGACAGTATCGAAAGCGTTGCAGTGCCTTTTGAGGCGGTGATGCTCGCCACTCCCAACGGGCTGCACCATCGCGATGCGCTTGCGGCCGCCAGGCTCGGCAAACACGTTCTCACGGAAAAGCCGCTCGATGTAACCATGGAAAACATGGACCGGATGGTCGAGGCTTGCCGCAAAGCGGGTGTCCGTCTGGGAGTGACCTACCAGCGCAGGACGAGTGCGGCCAATATCGAGATCAAAAAAATCCTCGATCAAGGCCTGCTCGGCAAAGTTTATGCGGCGGACCTGGCGGTCAAGTTCTACCGCGGCCAGGATTACTACGACAGCGCCGCCTGGCGGGGCACTCTCGAGATCGACGGCGGAGGGCCGTTTATCCAGCAGGCCAGCCACAATGTGGATACGCTGACCTGGTTTTTCGGAGTTCCGGCAAAGGTAATGTCAAAAACCGCTCTTCTGGCCCACACAGGCATAGAGGTGGAAGACCACGGCGCAGCGATCCTCACTTACCCGGATGGGATGCTAGGCACGATAATCGCCTCTACTGTCACCAAACCTGGTTACCCGGTGCGGCTGGAGATGCACGCTGAAAAGGGATCGATAATCACTGTTAACGATGAGATAGTGAGCTGGGATGTGGAAGATATACCCAAGCCTCAAGTGAAGGCCGCTGAAACTATCCATTCGGGCGCAGGCGCAGGGGGGGCAGCGGTGGCCGACACCAGCGGCCACGAGGCTATTATCAAGGATTTCTGCTGCGCGGTTCGCGAGGGCCGGGAGCCGCTGGTCAACGGGGAGGAGGGACGCAAGACGGGCCTGGTGATAGATTCAATTTACAGGGCCGCAAAAGAGGGTCGGGAGATCAGCCTTTAAGCCGCGCTCGAAAAAACAGTTAACCGACCCTCAGATAACGCGAAAGGGGCTGTCTGTCGGACAGCCCCTTTCGCTTGAGATTCTTGAAGAGTTCGGCCCTTCCCCGCTCGGGGAAAGGCCGAACCGGTTAAGGTTAGAAGCCTAAGGACACAGTGAAGAAGTTATCAGCGGACAAGCGTCCCTTGTTCCGGTAGGCATAGTTAAACGATACGTGACGGCTGCCAAAAACCTGCTTGATGCCGCCGCCAAAACTTATGCCGCGGAATGTGGGATCATCGCCCAGATAATCATACCCGGACTGGTCCGTACCCCCGGTGTACTCATCAGTCTGTATCTTCCAACCCATCCTCAAGGCTCCGGTGAGGAACGGAGTAAAGTGGTAGTTCAGCTCCGTGCCTGCAGCGTAACTGATCGGGATGTTGCTGTTGCGCCAGATCTCGCCCGCCGCCAGCCAGTTGGCACTCTCGCTGGTGTACAGGTTATAAGCGAGACCGAGCTTTACTATTGTAGGCAGGCGGTAGGTGTGGGTGAGCCGGGTGACCTGGCGGTTCGCTCTTTTGGAGATCGCATTGGGATCTATGGAATAATCCCCGTACCCTGTGGGAATACTGCCACCGAGATCTTCCGGGCCGACTTCATAAATCAGGTTCGGTCCGCTCATCTTGATGTTCGTTCCCAGGTTCTGGATTGCAAAAGCGAACTTGACCTCCCGGTCCATGAACTCGGTATGGTATATACCGCCGGCGTCGATAGCAAATGCATTGCCGGAGATGTTCGCAAACATATCCTGGTGCACGTATTTCATGTTGATACCGGCAGTGAAGCGGTCGGAGAGGTTGTAAGCGACCGATCCGCCCATCTGGAAGTCATAGGCGTTAAAAGTACGCCCTGTCCCGTTAGGGCTGGTGATCGTGGTGATCTCCATGTCCGGGATGTACAGGTAGCCGAAAAAACCGCCCACAACAACCTGGCCGTCAGCCAGCGGTGCCGCTGCGGCCACGTAGCTGTAAGTCAGGTCCATGGTGTAGTCCACCACTGTGACCATCACTTCCCGGTTCTGAAGAAATCCCAAGCCTGCAGGGTTCCACCAGATGGATGTAATATCGTCAGTTACCGCAGAATAAGCGCTCCCCATCCCGATGCCGCGAGCTCCGACAGGGATAGTGAGAAACTCCGCGGCCCTCACTCCGACAAAAGATGAAGCCGCTGGCCGACCCTGCTCCTGATACTTATCCAGGCCTGTATATTCCTGCCTCGCAACACCCTGGCCGAATGCGGGCATCGTGACGAACGACAGGGCCAGACAGGCTGTCAATAAAACTCGTATGGCCATTTTTCTTAACATATCTACCTCCGTAGATTCACGAGGAAACTTATCGTTACCGGTAATTATCAAAGTTCTTCTGGCAAAAGCCAGCGATCAATTGATTATATAAAACCTACCGGTCTGTGTTTCCCCGCGAGAGTCCGTCACGTGGAAGAAATACAATCCGCTGGCCACAGTCTGGCCGAAACGGTTCCTCAGGTTCCAGGGCTCCGCGCCCCCGTGGTTATCGTATCCGGTGAACACCTCGGCAGTGTTGTCCGGTTTTATCCGGTCCACATCCGTATAATTACCCCAGCCGAACTTGTTGCTGCCGACATGGTTGAGCACGTTGACCAGGTTGCCGCCGAGAGTAAAAATACGAATCGTGCAGCGGTCCGGAAGATTGACGAACTCGATCCTCCTGGAGAGCGGAGACAGGTCCAGTACGGAAGTGGCCATATACGGATTGGGAACCACCCGGATCTTGGTGAGATCCGCATCCTCGGGATCCATTGTCATGCCCTTGATCTGGATCTGCCATTTGTCTCCCGGATAAGGCGCGTCAGCATACTGGGTGAACACGGTCTGATCGCCGTTCCATTCGCCGAAAGCGTTGGTGATGGTCATCACTGTCCCGGACGCAGGCATGGCGGCTATATCCGTAAATGCCCACACAATACCATTGATAGAAATTGCAAACTCGTCAGTATTGTCGGCTGGAATCGTTTCTGACATCAGGTTGGCACGCTCCGACTTGGACACCCCGGCTTTTACCTCATCAAAGAAATCCATATAGGTGCCGCCGGGCATGAATCCCCAGGCCTTGTCCTCACGATACGGGCTGAAGGGGACCGTTTCCCCGCGGGTCTTATCCGTGACATCAACACTCAAGCCGCCTCCGGCAGACTTCCAGGCCACCTCGAACACGCCTGTCCGGATATAGGACCCGATCGAAGGGCCGGTGCCGATGCGGTCGGATACGCAGCTTCCGAATTGATTGGCCACCGTTGCTCCGGTGTATCCCCCGGTATTGAAGTCTATGTACACAGGGGCATAGTCTCTGCCGCCTGCCGAGCCGGGGTGGTTCCACAATACATGGACAGCGTAGTTGACACCGCTGGCGTCCGCCTTATCCATCAAGATGATTTCTGCTGATGGATCCCGGGTCAGAAAAGGAGGCGCTGCAGATATCGAATTGTTGCTGCCGTCCAGCAGCGAGATCTCTCTCATCGGATAAGCCCAGTAAGAGCATCCCCAGTCGACTTCAAGCCCGGTGCAGGCGACAAAAACGGTCAGATCCTGCTTGATCCTTTCGCTGTTTACAGCCTCGAACGAGAAATCCAGCGGAGGGATAAGGGATTTGGGAGCCTCAGTCAGCTTCCCGGCACCGTCACCTGCGAGCTCGACTGTAGGTCCTTCCAACGTTGCCTGTCCTAAGTAAGCAACAGCTCCCAGACTGGCCGGCTTGAAGTTTGAGGCCTCGCTGCGCGGCGTGACCGTGTACAGACCCTCCCTCGGCCTGTTCCATGTCTTTCCGCTGATGAGCTCGGGGAGGCTGAACTCCACGCCGCTTGCCGGATCATAATTTTTGTCGAAAGGCACCAGGGCATACCAGACTTTCAAGCCGTCACGCAGCCTGTAGTAAGGCTGATCCAGATCAGAGCTGTCGATGTAATAGAACTGGATGTTGTTATCCGAGAGGCTGCAGTCGAAGATCAGCTCGGAGTGGGAGTCAGAAGGCCCCACAAAGCTGCGGTAAAGCCTGTAACCCTCGAAGTCATACTCCCGGTAAAGCCCGTCGGGATCTATCTCGGGATGCTGCTGGATGAAGAAGTAGTATGCATCAGGGGTGTTGAGATTGACATTGCTCCAGGTAATCGTGACTTTTCTGTCCCCGGGGACGATAGTCAGCGGGGGCGCCACTGGCGTCTCAGGCAGTATATACGCACCATCGTATACCACCTGGGCCACTTCCGCGTGATTCTGCATGGGAACCATGTGCACCTGGAGGTCCGGGTCGTAGATGTTCGCTATGTCCAGGGTCTTATATACATAAGGCGCATTGGCGGGATAGACGAACATGAGCACGTAATCGCAGCTTGTGGAGTCCCGGGGGCCGAAATCGGTGATCTCCGCATAGATGGCATTCTGCGTCCTACCCTGGTTTCCCCAAACCCAGAGATTATAGTATTGATCTGTCGGCCTGAGCTGACCCGGCCAGCCCCAGCAGGGCCTGCCGGTAAGCGGATTCAACTGTCCGCCGTACATCTGATTGGCCAGCTCGTCAAGATTCGGGTACAGCTCGCCAAGGCAAGCACGGTAGACCAAACCCGCATCGCTTGTCTGAAAGAGATCCCTGGTCTGCGGACCGCCGAAATCAGAGCCCCACCGCATCCCGTGCATGCCGGTGAAAATCGCTTGCTGCCCTTTGAACTGAGGGGCGCGGAGCATCTTGTGGCCGACAGAGAAAGCGATACCGCCCTGGGTAAAGCCGTCTTCCATTCCATCCCTATCGGTCACGGCCACAATCTCCTTGGCCGGGTGCATGGCCCAGCCCTCATCCATACTCACCGCGTTGGAGCCGATGCCGAAGTAGCCCGTGAAATAGTTCAGGCAGAAGTTCCATTTCTGGCCGTTAGGCGTATTGGCCACCTGTGTCCTGAAGGCCTCGTTCGGGCTCCACTTGAGGTACTCGGACATGTTCCGAATGAACAGGTGCCCGTAGACCATGTTGTTCGATTCGCCGAAATTGAGGAAGTAAAAACTGTACTCGAAAGAGACACCCCTGGGTGGAACACCCCCGGTGAAGCTGCTGCTGAAGCAATCACCCAACCTGGTGCTGATGGTTTCCGCGCCGATTTTATTTATCGCTCCACTGGCGGTTCTGCCCGCGCGGAACTCCGGAGGCCAGTCGGCCAGGTCATCAGTGTCAAGCGTGCTCCAGACCCGGTTGTGCTCGATGCGGTTGGCAGCCTGGTCCATCCGCTCTCCGGAATTGAACAGCGCCTCGAGCTCGGCATAGGATTCCAGGCTGCAGTTCGACCCGGGTATCGACCTCGCCCTGCCGGAACCGTGGCAGGAGTCTTCCATTGCTCCGTCACCATTTATGTCCCTGGCCACGGCTATACAGTTTCCCCAGCCGCCTTCAAAGCTGGGGATCAGGTTGCCCGAGCCCTTGGGGAACATACTGGTGCCGCAAAACACGGACGATTCGTCGCTGTGGATTTCCAACTGAACATTGTTGCCCTGGGAGCTCCTCACCCGGGTCATAATACCATAGGCGGGACCGGCCAGGTACATAACCAGGGTAACCAGGATCAGCTTACTCAAAAAATGCATATTTTTTTGCATAATTAATCTCCTGCTTTATTACCCATTGAATACTCAACCTGGGTTATTGGCAAGTCCTAAATGGCCCTTAAAAGGTGAATTCCACACCAGCGCGGATCTGCCTGGCGATGCCCCAGGCCTCCCAGTCCGTCGTTCCGCCCATAAAGCTGTTGGCAATTGAGCCTAAAGCCGATTCCCGCACGCTCAATACGCCGTCCCCGTTAAAGTCGGAATGGAACAGCCACTTCTGTTTCCTGGCCAGGGTCGGATCGTCCCAATTCAGGTCCACTCCTCCGGTCCAGCCATAGCGGTATCCTTCATAAGTGTACCCCGAGGGGTACTCGACAGGATTCTTGCGGTTGTGCAGGTTGAATATCTCAGAGAATACGCTCACACGCTTGCTGCCGCCAAGAGTAAAGGTCTTGGATAACCGAAGCATGATGTCCATATACCAGCGGCCGCGGAAATAGTTTAGCCCGCCGATAGGTGTGCCGCCGCGCCGGGTCTGCCACTGCACAGCCGTAAGCCAGTTGTACTCGACATAGTTGTTCTGAATCCGGTCGCCGAGCGGAGCCCCGCTGCTGAGCCTTAATACCGTGTACACCCTGAAATTCTTCAAAATCGTATTGGCCAGGGTACCGGTCTGGAAGTCTTCCGGGAACAGGTAGTTGAAAAACACTGTCATCGCATGGGTCACGTCACCGTTGATCGGACGGATCTCATCCGGCGGTGTGAAGTGCTCCCCAGTGGCCGGATCAAGGAATGTCCACCAGTCCGAGTAACTGTTGTACTGGCTCCCGGTGGTGCGCGAGAACTGGAGCGTGTACATGGCGTTCAGGGAGAAGTTGTTGGAGAACCTCTTCTTCACGGTCAAGTCCATGCCCTTGATATTCCCGTTGTCCTTGTTGGTGTAGCCTGTGGTCCAGCCCCGGATCAGCCGCTCGCTGTGCCACTGGTAGTAGTTTTGGAAAAATTCCTTGGTGGCCAGGTTTCCATCCACATCGCGGTAGTAGGCCACCATGTCCATAACAACGTCATTGGAAAGCAGGTAGCTCAAGCCCGCCTCGAAGGCATCGGTGCGGGAGTACTCAAGACCCCCGGGGTTCGAGCCTGAGAAAATGAAAGTCAAACTGGGCAGCTGGGTAAATACTCCGTAGGCGAACCTGAGCTGCGCTTTGTCCGTAACCGGAAAAGCCACGTCAAAACGCGGCGACCACTCGCTGATATTCTTAGGGAAGAACCTCTCCTCCCAGGTGTCTCCGGAGCGAAGACCCCAGTTGTCCTTTGGACGGAACTGGTCCCAGCGAATCCCATAATCAAGAACAAAGTCTCCAAGATCTGTCCTGTTCTGCGCGTAAAAAGCTATCTGCTGTGGAGCGTAATTAAACTCGTTGTCCAGATCCCGAATCAGACTGCTACTTGCGATCGTGAACATCCGGTTTTTAAAGTCGGTCATCTGAAAACCCAACTTGGCCCGGTTCTCCCTGTTCCACTGAAAATCAAGGTCAGCCTTGTAGTTGTACTGTTTCTCGTACTGGTAGCCGTAATACAGGTAATAAAGCTGTGCCGGACCCACATAATAAAACGGAGTTGCATAAAAGTAATCGCCGATAGAATAGGCCGTCGCTCCGTCCGGCAGGTATTTACGAGCGCCCTCAGGATCCTGCGGAGTGGTCCGCCCCGGGAAAGTCTCCACCAGGAACGGAATATCATGGGAAGACCAGCTCATAAAGGTATTTTCCCGGACGTAGTTATCCTTCAGGTCTGCATTATTGATGTCCTGGGTCCTGAAATTCGAAAAGCGGAACTGCAGGGAGGCGTTGCGCTGGGAGGAACGGTAAAAATCATAGTCGGCGCCCAAGAGCAAATTGGTAGTCCGGGTCCTGCGGCCCAGGTTTATCGGCACTATCGCATGCCACATCCCATTCGCATCCTGCCAGTCCCCCTTGGCTGTGTCCCAGCCACGTTTGGGGAGCATATCCGAATCGACCGCCCCATAGTTGAAATAGTCCGTAGGCCAGGACCGCTGAATACGGGAAAAGTTGGCGGTGCCGAGGAATTTCAAGCCTTTCCTCGGGGAAAAGGTCAGCTTCCCTGAAGTCAGGGTCCTGTCTCCCCAGTTGTTGGGCTGGCGCACCGGGTTCTTGGGCGTAAACACACCCACCGGCTCCTCCCCGGTATTATCGGCAAAAAACTTCTGTCCAGTCTCGAACATCTCCAGGGTATAAACCGGCAACTGCGTTCCTAGAATCTGGTCGTTCCTCACTGCATCGTTCAGGCGATCAACAAAATCCTGGTTGATTCCACGGAAACCTTCGTCTGCATGCGTGGGGTTATTGTCCGCCTTACCCTGGATCTCACCCGAAACGTGGAAAAACAAATTCGGGATACCGAAAACCGGCCCGCCGATATCAGCCTGCAACTGGTTGTAACCGTAATCCGCAGTGCGCGGGTTGAGTTCGTCACTGGTCATCCTGACCCTACCACGCAGGTCGGGGCCGCCTTCCTTGGTAACGATGTTGATCAGGCCGGACTGGGCGTTCCCGTACTCAGCCTGAAACCCGCCGGTGACAATGTCGACTTCTTCCACAGACCCGGTGGAAAACTCCAGCGGGGTTGTATCCTCACCGCGTGAGCCGAGCTCCTGCTCCCAAACCCAGCTCGCTCCGCTGCGGAAAGGATTGGCCGTGTAGTTGCGCACGATAATGCCGTCAACTACCATGGCCTCCTCGCCCAAACGGCCCCCGCGGATGCGTACGCCGCGGGCCATGCCGCCTTCGCCGCCGATCTGCACTCCAGCCTCCAGAACCAGCAAGTCGTTCATTTCAGTGGCCGGCGTCTGCGTAAGTGCTTCGGCTGTCAAACGCTGCTTGGATACTGTCTGGTCTCTGGGGATGAGCGGCTCAGCCTCACCCTCGATTGTGATCCCTTCGAGCTGAACCACTGTAGAGCTTAAATTGGCGTTAATGGTGGTGGTCTGTCCGGCGAGGATTAATTGATTGGCGACTGTGGTTTTCTGGTATCCGGTGAAGGTGAAGGTGATATCCCGACGGCCCGGAGGAACGTTTAAAATGAAATAATACCCGTCGGCATTGGTAACATTACCCAACTGGGTGCCTTCCACTACCACCTGGGCGCCGGCCAGAGGCTGGCCGGAATCCTTGTCTCTCACTGTGCCCTCAAGCTTTCCGGTGCTCAATTGTGCAAACACAGGAAGTGTAAAAATCAGAGCCACAGCGATCGAGCTCACCACAGTTGATAGTAAACCGAAAGACTTACTATTATTTGACATGTATCCTCCTGAATGAGCTTTTCTATCAGATCTTAAGCTGATCTAATTTTTTTGTAAGAATCGACACCCCCTTTGGTTTAAAGTTAATAAAGCCGTTTTCCCGATCTATTACGGCTTCAGATTTGGTAAAGACGATTCAAAGTAATATTTCGAATCGACCTCCTGAGTTAAATTATTTCGGGACTAAAACGAGTAACCAACCACATAACTAGCGGATCTTCCATACCGGAATCTGAGATAATTGCTTTTCTAATATTTTGAGAGATGCTTTCGGGCATAATCAGATTATGAGAGCCTGTGCGGCCCGATAAGGTTGAAGGATAAAAAGCAGGAAGAAGAAAAGCAACTATCCTTTTGATATGAATGTCGAAAAGGGTATGTAAAGTTACAAACATATCCTTATAAATTCTCAATTTTATAAATAAATCAATATCCATATCATTATTTCTTAATATTAGAATATAATAGGATAGTGATTAAGTCAAGAGTAAAGGAAAAGGGAAAAAAGTCAAGAGAAAATTCTCAAAATCGAAGTTTCTTTTCTCAAAATTGAGAAAAGAAACAGTCGGCTATGATATTTCAAGGTATTTTATATAGTGTTATGTCAACTTAATTTTACAGGGTACAGGGGGGGTCTTTTTTACCCAACATGTGCGTTTTTAGGCTGTAGGCTGTAGACTGTAGGGGTGCAAAATCAAATCTACAGAGTACATTTTACAATCGATAGCCTAGACATAAGGTTTAAACCTTGGTATAGTAACCCTATAGCCTACAGCCTCCAGCCTGATGTTAGCAGGCTTGCATATTCTCGCTCATTTCAACGGTGCAAATTACCCTGCATTTCAAAGTTGACAGACTAATAGCCTGTATTATTTATAAACTCTCATGTCCGCATACGGACACAACGAAGCATGAAAATCAAGAAGACACACCCTGTCAGTTTCGCGACCCATTCCTATCAAGAGGCGGTTTTCATGTAAAACTGGTCGATGCTCCAGACCTTTATGGACAGACTATAACCAGAAGTTTTTACGATAGCCATTCAGGATGCAGAATCTTTTTTTGAAATGATCACCGGATGTTTTTTAGGCTTCTGGCTCCTGTCTTGTACGGGCATAGCATGCTATGCCCGTACTACAGTTCTTGTCCGGTCAAAAGCAAATGCTTTCAAGGCCAAAAGCCTATTCCTTTCTATCACTTTCTATGAATAATCCATGTCAGATTAGGAATATACTTTATTATGGCTCTTTCTAGGGAACATTGTTAATTTTTGCCAGGTCATGAAACATTCTGCATTCCTTTCCGAAATATTACCTTCCCTGATCTTAAAGGTCTTTGAAATGGAGGCGGTAAACCCTGATGCGTGAGCGCCTGACTGCCGGCTGGATATACATTTGCTTTTTTCTTTCGGGCACTAGCGGGCTGATCTATGAAATTGTCTGGATGCGCAAGCTGGCTCTGGTTTTCGGCAATACTGTACACGCAGTGAGCACAATAGTTGCCGTGTTCATGGGGGGGCTGGCACTGGGGAGCTGGCTTTTCGGACGAGCTGCCGACTCGTCGAACAGGCCGCTGAGACTCTATATTTATATTGAGCTTGGCATAGCGGTGAGCGGGGCGGTGATCCTGCTCTTTCTGCTGCCTGTGCTGGACAACATTTACATTTTCCTCTATCATCTTGGGCTGCGGGAGGGCGCTGCACTTTTTCTGGCCAGATTCCTGCTTTCGGTAATGTTCCTTCTTATACCCACTGTCCTGATGGGAGGAACCCTTCCGGTGATGAGCCGGTACCTTATACGCTCACAGGCCGAGCTGGGTTCCCGTATCGGAACGCTTTACGGGATCAACACCCTGGGAGCGGTTGTAGGTTCATTGGCTTCCGGGTTCTGGCTGATCATGCTTTACGGTGAGAAAGCCACTGTGTGGATTGCCGCTGCCGGAAACCTGACCGCCGGAGTGCTGGCGCTTATGGTTTTATTGGTCTACGATAAAGGTATGGCAGTACAGGAGGTTAAACCAAAACCTTACCGCCAGCCCGAATATACGAGTTCAAGCTTGCGTCTGGTGCCCTGGCTTTTCGCAAGCTCGGGATTCGCCGCGCTGGCTTTCGAGGTTCTTTGGACCAGGGCCCTGATTTACTTTGTCGGCCTTTCAGTTCACGCTTTTACTATCATCCTCACCTGCTTCCTGGCCGGCATAGCTCTGGGGAGCCTTGCCGCAGGCCGTCTGGTTGACAGGACCAGGCGGCTCTTTCTCATTTTCGGGCTGCTGCAATGGATTGTGGCCCTCTCCGCAATTGCCAGCGTGCCCATTATTGGAAAGCTGACCTCCATTTACCAGCGTTTTAATCTCATACTGGGAGCCAATACCTGGAACCAGGTCACCCTGGTCAAATTCTTTCTCTGCCTGGCTGTTCTGGGCCTTCCGACCCTGGCGATGGGAGCCGCTTTCCCGGTGGTAAACAGACTTTTTGTCCGCAAGCGGAGTTCTTTGGGCCGGGAAGTGGGCGCACTGTATGCCGCCAACACCATGGGAACTATTCTGGGCTCTCTGGCTGCCGGCTTCCTTCTGCTGCCCGCAGCCGGTATAACCGGTTCTATCCTGCTGGTGGCCGGAATAAATGCGGCAGTTGCGGCAGTTGCTTTCTATTATGAAGGGGACAGCGGGTGGAGGCTGGGCAGAAAATGGCTTCCGGCGACTTCTACCGTCCTGCTTCTTGCGGTCACGGCGCTCGTGTTTTATTCGGGAGGTCTGGGACCGATAGTGCGCTATAGCATCCAGGACGCAGGCAAAGAGATCTTATATTGCAAGGAGGGCACGCAGGCGAGTATCTCCGTGCTGCGCAATTTCACCGGGGACCGTGAGCTCAATATCAATGGAGAAAGCACGGCTTATACAGGTTTCGAGGATCTAGTGATCCATAAGTTACTCGCCCACCTGCCGATACTCTTGCATCCGAATCCGAAAAGCTTTCTGGCCGTAGGTTTCGGGTTTGGGAGCACGGTTTACACGGCGAACAGGTACGATCTCCGGCGTGTGGAGTGCGTGGAACTGGTGCCTGATGAGATCTTGACGGCGAAGTATTTTATCCCTGAAAACCACGGGGTACTGGACAGTCCGAATGTCAAGATTGTTTTTGACGATGGGCGCAACCTGATCCTCAGATCTTCAGCTAATTACGATGTCATCTCTTTTAATGCCATCCATCCCAAGCTCAGTCCGACGCTTTATACTCTCGACTTTTACCGTCTGTGTGCCAAAGCCCTTGCCCCTGGCGGGACAATTTGCGCCTGGCTGCCTGCCAATGGTCTCTCCCTGGTGGAGTTTAAAAGCCTGCTGCGCTCCTTTGCCGAGGTGTTTCCTCACGTTAGCCTGTGGTACAATAACCCCGCGAATGTTATCCTGCTCGGCACATCCGAACCTTTCAAGATCGACTATCAGCTTTTCAGTAAAAGCCTCTCCGCATCAAAAGTCCGGGAAAACCTGCGTGAGGTAAGGCTCGAGCAGCCGCTTTCTTTTCTCTCCTTATTTATGATGGGAGAAAAACGCCTGCGGGCGCTCACTCAAGATGCGCCTCTCAATACGGACGCCAACCCGATCATCGAGTTTTCGCGCACCATGGCACCCACTGTTCCGCTGGAAACTTACCATTGGATAATGGACAACCTGGAGCCGATAACCGAATACCTGTCCTGGGAGGATACATCCACCTCATCCGACAGTCTGGCCGCTGCCCTGAGGTCACAGATCGATTTATGGTCCGATGCCCGCAGGGTATTTTACGAGGGTAAATTCGCCAGCTGGGTTTTCAAGGAGCTTTCAGTGGCGATGGCATTCTATCGTAAAGCCCTGAATATGAACCCGGAGGATGATTATATCAGTCATTTTCTCGAGGGTCCGCAGATTGATCCGGATTCACTTGAGGCAGCAGCTTGGGCTGACCGTTCGGACTTTGTGTCACGCTACCAGCTAGGTGACTTTTACTTTAACAAAGGGAAACTGGGTGCGGCAAAACGCTGGTTCGGCGAGGTAGCAAATATCAGGCCTGACCACGCGCAAGCCTGGTTCCAACTGGGTCTGTGCGCCGAGAGGGAAGAGAACCCTGTCCAGGCGGAACGCTATTTCCTCCAGGCATTGGACATCCATCCGGCCAGCCCGCAGACATTGGTCAATCTGGGGATTATCCGCTACCGGGCCAAAGATTACGATAAAGCCAGATTCTATTTCGAGCGAGCGCTGAAAGTGAGCCCTGATAACGGCTATGCTCTGTTCAATATGGGAAACCTCGAATACCGCCTTAATAAGACCATAGAGGCTGAACGTCTCTTCCGGGAGGCGATAAAACAAGATCCATTCAAGGTCGAGGCTTATCTGAATCTTGGAGCGCTGCTTACCAACAGAGGCGATTTTAATGAGGCGATAACCAGTTACAAACGGGCTGTCGAGCTTGACCCGGGGTTTATACCCGCATATTTTAACCTCGCTCTGACTTACGAAAAAATGGGAGATATTTCAAACGCCGGGAAATACCAGGCTTTGGCCCGGCGCCTCCAGGCCCGGATGGGCAATGATTCTGAAAACCAATAGAGCCAAAACCCTTTATTTAAGGAAAAACCATTAATTCATCTTTCGGGGCAATGATGCACCTTCTGCTGCTTGTTCCCTCAAGTTTCCTGCTGATCCTTCTTTTCCTGCACTCCTGGCATTACCGGGGGCGCGGGGTAACCTTGGCTTTTTTCATCTCTTCCTTTGCTTTCGGGGTGCTGCGGGGCAATTTAATCCATTTAATAATCACGCGTTATTTCGGGGGCGAGACACTGCCTTACCTTTTTCTCAGGCCAATGGTCAAGATCTGGCATGCCTCTGTTCAGGAATGCATTGGCTGGGTTTTCGCCCTATATCTTTCCTGGTCCACGGTGGAATGGGTACTCAGCCGTCAGGGTCATGACAAGGTGCCGCTGTTTCGCCTGATCGGTCTCTCCGCTTTTTTTATGGGGACTATATCTTATGCTGTCGAGGCGGCGGCTGCCGGCGTTAAATGGTGGGTCTGGATTTTTCCCATAAAAAACCCGTTCTTAGCCGATGTGCCATTTGCCGGAATAGTGGCCTGGATCTCGGTGGTCTTCGATTTTCTCTGCCCATTCCTGCTCATCTACCACAAAGCTTTCCGTCACTGGACCAGATACCTGTTATTCTGCCTGTTCCCGATTCACATGCTCTTCCATATGAAGGTGACAAATATCTCCGCCTGGCTGCCGGTAAACCCGGCCGAGCTCTGGCACTGGGTGTTCCTCTGCTTGCTTTTCTGGGGCATTGCAGCGGGCGGGCCTGAGATAACCACGCCTTTCTCCCCAGCAGTGGAAAGAGAGGAGAGAAAATCCATCTTGCGTTTTGCGGTATTGGCCACAGCGGCTGGATTTATTCTGGTTCTGGCAAGCGCGCATCTTTTCATTATCAGGAATCCTGAAATTGCAATCAGCCTTGTCCCTTTTATAGCAGGCTTGCTTTATTTCAAGCCCCTTTACAGCACTGTCTTTTGCGCGGGCGTGTGCCTTTTGTTCGGCGTATTTACCGGGGCCTGGAGCTACACCCTGGTCCCCCTGCTGGTGTGGGCGATATTCGGGCTTGGAAGCAGCCGGTTCTCAAAAATTTTCTCTCTTAAGCGGCGGCGGATCTTTGCGCTCGCTATCCTGATCTTATCCACAGCGGCGGCGTATTATTACTATTCCGGCCGGTACAAGCGTTACGAGGCTCTATCCGAAATAGCGGATAAAATAACCGCTGAAAAGTCAACAGCCGATCTGGACAGCCTTTTGGCGCGCTTGCCCGGCAGCCCTAAAGCAGAGGATGCTTACCATTACAACAAGCTGGGGATGCAGCTCCTCAAGCGCAAAAATTACCCGGCGGCAATGCTGATCCTGCAAAAATCCCTGGCCTGTGACAGCACGTATGCCTATGCCTATATCAATCTTGCCTGGGCCTACCGTCAGACCAGAGACTACGAAGCGGCGATCAAGGCTTACGAGAAAGGGTTAGCGCTCAATCCGATAGATTACGACAGCTACCTTCTGCTTGGAGAAATCTATCAAGGTCTGGACAGGTTGAAAGAGGCCGAGGCTCTCTACAGGCGGGGGCTAGAGTATGATAACACCAACACGAAAATCGTGCTGGCCCTGGAGAGCATACTATACAGGCAAGAACGCCTGCAGGAGGCAGTTGAGCTTTTAAAATCCTCTTTGCCTGGAAAAGGAGACACTAAAAAGATTGAAAGCCGCCTGGCTGCGGACCTTTTCAAGATGGGCCGTTCAGAGGAAGCTGTCTCCCTATACCAGAATGTGATCAGTGAAGATATCTCCCATCTTTATGCCGCCGCCACAAGTCTGGCATTGATTTACTGGCGGGACCGCGGGATGCCGAAAAAGGCCTTGGAGTATGTAATCCTGGCCAGTGCCGTGAATCCAACAGCAGACATTTTCGCCCTCAAGGGTGCAATCTGTGAGGAGCTTGGCCTCGAAGAAGAAGCTCGTGCGGCTTACCTCCGTGCTGCCGAGCTTAAGAATGTTGTATCGGATAAATAAGTTCGGTGGACAGGTACGGGCTCCAGAAAAACAGAATCTGCTGACTTTTAAATCTTTCTAACTGGTCAAAACAGCTTGCGGCAGGCCGGAACAGATTTTTTCAGACCGTTACTATTTTTAATTTAACCTCAAGTGTGGCAGAAATGAACTACCCCGCAGCAAGCTCCGAGGTATTTGTTCGGAATTCGATTTATGAATTTGATGTCACACTTTTACCCCACCGTATAGGGCAGGGCACGGCATGCCGTACCCCTATGGCTAACATCAGCAGCAGGCTACTCCGAAGCAAAGCTTCGAGGAATTTTTTTGATTGAATTTATTAAGTATTTATTTTTTGTGGTTTGGCTTTATCTTTATAGGTATATGTTTTTTGTATCCTTCCATTCAAATCATAAATAATCAATTGACTAGGTCGGCTGTCTCTCGCTACTTGTTTGCCCCAATAAATTGCATCGCTCCTGGCAAAAAATATTGCACAGACATTTGATTCACCTCCATTCAGTACTTTCCAGATACCGTTTTCCTCTGGCTGCAAATGATATTTTGTCCACATGATCTTAATTATAAATTCTTGTCAATTATTGAAGGCCTGGATCAACCGATCCTGGAGCAAAACTACGGAAAGGTATTCTAATTATTCTATTTACTATTATAATGACATTATTTAATTCCGTCAAGTCTTTATACATTTTATTTCATTTTAAGCCCCAAAATAGTGGATATAAGAGCATTTATTGACCCCAAAAGCCCTCCGGATTTTTCCGGAGCCACTTTTATCCTGAATGAACTGCCCGCGGTAAGCAGCGAGGTATCTGTTCGGAATTCGATTTATGAATTTGATGACACATTCCCCCCCTGCTGCTAACATCAGCAGCCTGCTACCCCGATGCAGAGCTTCGAAAAATTATTTTCGATTAAATAATTTGTGAAGCGGCCTGATCGACCCGCTTCTGAGCCGGCCTCCAGGCTGGCTGGAACAGAAAATTACCGCAAGGCTGGGTACGACCGCAGTCCGGCTAATAACGGTTCGCACACCACCCAGACTGAAAATGGTATAATTCAACCGATTCTTTCAGGCAGCTTTCGATAAGACTGAAGGATGGAATCACTGCCTGCTTATAAGAGGGTCAATTGGATAATTCTCCAGATAGAGACAGCAGGATAGAAATAGGTATTTCGGAGAGCCTTTGGTTTAAACTTCAAGAGAGCCCAAAATAATAAGAATATTTTTGCCGGGTCTCAAAGCAGTAAGGGAAAATAGGTGCCGTTAGCTTCACCCAACGGGAGATTAGGCGGAATTACTGGAAGGTATTTTGACTGCAAAGGCCTGTTACTACTCATGCCATAAAATTGTTTACATCTATCCGTAAAGGTAAATTTTTTTCTTCTTTTGGTGGTAAAAGAAGCAAAACCATTTCTTTTGTAACCAAAAGAAACAAAAGTTAATCCTGACACTTTAGTCTTTTACTCCGCTTCGCCAAGCTCGCCTACGCGCAGGAAGCCTGCGCAAAGGCCTGCCTGGGCGTTGTACATCTAATATGACAATGATGGAAATTACTTGTCTTCTACACGCTCCAGAAACAGGGTCCCCGGACTTCAGGGCTTCTTATAGTTTTTAGTTTCACCTGGGATGGCTTTATCATCCCAGGTAGCTGCACTAAAACCTTTTTTCGGCAGTTGTAAAAGTTTTCTCCCGGGGTATTTCAACCGTTGTCAGGTAAAGTAAGTCGCCAGAGCCTTAAATGTAAGAATCGACATCTGGTAAATCATTCCTGTTTACTCAACTTATATTAATAACCAAGGCTAAAGCATATAAAAACAATGGACTATTGACTCTACTCAGCATAGATTCTTTGGAGACATACCTGGTCATTTTTCAGACAAAATCAAGTGGGGGAGCTAATGCCCCACCCGCATTAACCCTCAAACAATGAGGCCGACAATGGAGACTTTATCTCTAAGTTAATCTGTTGTTAGCCTCCGATCGGCACTGTGGTTTTGGCCGCCTAAACTGGGTCATGTCGTACCATGCAAGCTATCGACTAGGAAGAACCCTGACGGACCGCAAAGATCATTGGGTCAACTACAAGGACGGGTCTCCAAATTTTTAGGAATTCAGAGGTTTGCCTCGTCCCAAATCTCTTTCAATTTACAAAGAATTACAATCACAAAAGGAGCCTGCTGAGCAGAGTCAATAGTCTAAAAAACAATATAAATGAAAACTATTTAATGCTCCCTGTAGTAATAAAAATACCGTCACTGTGTCAGGGACACATCTGTGTGTGGGCCCTAACATTACCAAAATATACCAACCTTCGGGCGGACACATGGGTCCGTCCCTGGAAGATATGGAATGTTATTTCCAGGGACACGACAGGAGAGGGTGATATTTTTTCAAACCTCGTAAAATATTTTCTCCCGCTTATTTTTCCACTTGCCGCGGGTGAAATCAGGAAAATCAACCGGAGCGCTCCTGGCAGCCACGGATTTCTCGGTCAATGGGGTTATCACACTCCAGGTCACCGCATCATAGACATCCAGGGGGGGCTCTGAGCGGTAAGCCGCTGCCTGGAGGAACTGGTTTAACGCCAGGTAATCGCAGACACCGCGGCCATACGGGATGTCCATATTCCCAAGCTTGCGCCAGAAAGGATGTTCGAATTCCTGGTAGTATTTGTCCGTAGCCTCCCAGGTGAGTGGTTGGGGGCTCCGGTCTTCGAGATAGATTTTATCCATGTTACCGATGAAAATGCCTTTTGAACCCTGCACGCGTAAGATCAAGTCCCACGGCCGCGGCGACTGGGCATCATAATAAAGGGTAACGGTTGAGCCGTTCTCGGTGCGGATCAGGGTGGTGTTGACATCCCCATTGGCGAATCTGATCCTGGCCGCCGGGTGGTTTTCTCCAAACTTCTTTTTCATATAATCGTTGATATTCTGGCTTCGCGTGCTCATGGAGACCAGATAGCTGAAGCGGTCTCCCCGGTTGACATTCAGCAACCAGGCCGCGGGCCCTGTCGGGTGAGTCGGATAGAGGTTGCCGTTGCGCTCGGCCCGGATCTTATCGAACCCGCTCAGCTCACCGTCAGGACCGACCCCTGTCATGCGCTCATCTTTCTGATAGCCCACCTCGCAGTGCAGAAGGTCACCGAAAAGACCCTGCCCTACCATGTTAAGGATCATCATCACATTGCGAAAATAGCAGTAGTTCTCAAGCATCATACAGGGGATTCCTGTACGCTCGCAGGTTTCCACAAGCTGCCAGAGCTCATCGATATTCACCCCTGCAGGCACCTCGGTGCCGCCGTACTTGCCCGCCTCCAGGGCGGCCACCATTACAGGTACATGCAACTCCCAGGGTGTGGCGGTAACTACCGCATCGAGGTCTGCGCGTTCGACCAGGCGACGAAAATCCTCCGGCCCCTTCGAGTAGCCCTCGGGTGTCGGGCGGCCTCTTCTTTCCACCAGATGTTGGGCACGTGCCAGGTGCTCTTCATCTATGTCGCAAATTGCGGGAATCTCCACACCATCCATCATCAGAGCGAGCCTGAGAAGTACCGTGCCGCGCGCTCCCACTCCGACAAAGCCGACACGCACCGGGGATTTTTTCTCTGCTGCGGATAATTGGGCTGCCTTACCGCCCAAGGCCAAAGCCATGCCGGCGGCAGCCGATTCTATGATAAATCTTCTGCGATTCGGGTCTTGTGATTTCATAGAGCCTCCGTTTGACAAGCGTTTTATCTCCTAAGGCACTCCACCTCGATACTCTTGAAGCACTCGAGCGCGCTGTCCATTCCCTTGAGATCGGTTATCATTTCGCTCGTGAACTGATACTGGTCTGAACGGCCTACAGGCTGGGGAGTCGATCGATTGCCGGGTTCAGCCGTGATCTCTCCCCGATAGACCAGGGAGGGCTGTGCATTGCCGTGGTAATCGAGTCTGTGGTCTTCGGTTTCCAAGGGAAAATGTCGGTTGAAATCTCCGGCGACATTCATCTCGATATAGTAGCGCCAGCGGCTTGAGAGCGGCACCTCCACCTCAGCGGTCACCAGCCCGGTCTTGCTGGTGGCCCGGGTTATCGCCTCCGGTGACAGAGAGCGCGGGGTGGGAAATCCTTCCCTGCCGAACTCTTTACGGTAGACACCGATCCAGATCGGCAAGGCAACCGGACATTCGACCTTGCCCTTGAAATTCCCTGTGGCCGTGCGATAGGTCACATAGATCGTGCGGGTTTTTCCGGTGACCGGATCCTCGAGCCAGATCGCTACTTGCGGCGGCTCACCGTAATCGCTTTCCTCGTAGATGACCTGGTCTTGTATAATATTAAAACGCAGAGTTACGGGGCGCTTCTCTTCGGCAAATCCCGGGCGGAAACAGAAAAAGACTGCCAGAACCGATAATCCGTAAAAAGCGAGCCTTCTCATCCGACAAGAACCTCCGTTGCTTTTTGAATTTTCATATGCCGAAAAAATCTTCTGAGAACCCGCGCCTTAGTAAGGATATATAAATTAATATATTCATCGCTTGAGTTTTCAGAAATGTTGACCGGCCGGCATCACTGATCCTTGTAAGGACGCCGCACCGAATAGGCCGCACGGCCGTCCTGCTCGCAGAGGTCGAAAACAATTGCCGGCTCAGAAACCCTTTCAGCCTTGACTCGCACGAGCAGGAAACCACCGTTGCCCAGGTAGAATTTTCTCTCGACAGCAGGATCGGAGTAGTCGGGATTTTTCACGCTGCTGCCGTCCCCCAGCGCGCCGCAGCAAAACTCCTCGAGGCCTGTTTCCAGGTGCACGGAACGGTATTTCCAGTGACGGTCTCCGCAGACGATATAAAAATTCCGGACTTTGTTCTCAGCTAGCCATTTGAGAAAATTCTGACCTTCCGTAAAAAATCCGAGGCGGTTGGCTTGATTGTCTTTTTTGTCGGACCTGTCCGGTCCTAGTAATGGACTCGGCGAGACCATAACCTTAAACAGTGCTTTGCTTTCCAGAATAGTCCTTTTGAGCCACCGGCGCTGCTCGATGCCCCACATTGTTTTCCCCGGGCCGTCCGGCATGTCGTTTGGAGAGCGGAAATCACGTCCCTCGGTGAGCCAGACCTGGAGTGCGGAGCCCCAGCGCACGGTGCGGTAAGTTCTGTTTCCGACAGGGACTTGTTCCAGAAAAATTCGGCGGCCGGTTTCATCATCCACAGAGCCTGGTTGAAGGTCGGGCTGGTAAGGATTATGGTTCGGCATGTAAGGATCAGCGTCATCGAACCGGTAATCATGGTCATCCTTTTCCCAGTAAGCCGGCACCAGACCGTAAAAGGTCACCAGCCGGGGCAAAGAGAATGTGCGATGCCAGAGGTTGCGGCAAGTTTTCAAATCAACGCCGGGCGGGCTGTCGGAATCATAATAGACATTATCTCCAGTACAGATAATAAAATCTGGCCTCAAGCGAGTCATGGCCGCATAGGAGTTGTATCCATCCGGATGGTCCACGGCTGTATATTTATGGCTGGTAACCACAGTAAATGACACATCACGCTGCAGATCCGGTTCCGGGGCCGTACGAAAAGAGCGGCGGGGTCCCAGGCGATCGCTCCGGCCCACGGACTCGCCGATATGCACCCTGTAAAAATACGGCGTATCAGCGCTTAAACCGGCCACTCGCTCCTTGACAATGAAATCGTTCTCAAGTGTTGCCTGCCTCCAGGGAGTGAACCGGGAGTCGCTGAAATTATCGATGGAAGATAACTCGAACGAGACCCAACCCTCTGCGCCTGGCACAACGCCGGCGCTGTCGCGGGAGGCAAAAGCGGTCAGTCTGGTCTGCAGGATGACCGAATGGAGGCCGACTTCTCCCGCCATTTCACCCATCGCGTTATAAGGCGCCTCACCTAAGCACGGAACCACAGCCCCGAAAACCAGCAGTACCAGAAAGAGCCGCTTCATCACAACCTCCTTTTGCAAAACTGGTAATATCATAATGCTTTGTGTAATTTGTTTGAAAAGTATAATCCTCAGCGTCGGGGTAATCAAGGGATATATTTTCAAGTGAATCCCTCGAATCAGATGTAGAAATAAAAAGAACCGCGCGAAAAAGCCCCGTCCGATGACCGATCGGGGCTTTTCAAGGATTGGCCCGGGATTTACAGGCTGGAACGGTGCAGTGATTCAACGTGGATGGCTTCTCCGAACTGGTGATTTGAATGAAACCCGGGATACCATTGAGGCATTTATTTATTCTATTCTATACTGAATCGTTAAAATGCACCAAGACCTTTCTGGTATTGAGTTACATGAATTAGAGAAATATATTATATTGCTCCGACTTTGAGATGCGTAGTAACTTGCACACATAAAATGACTGAAAATGTCGAAGCTGCTAACAAAAGGCTTCAGGCTTTAGGAGTGCAAAATCAAAATTATATATGAATCGGTTAGACAAAAAAGGCTCAACCATGTAAATCAAACTTGTCACTGCATTGGAGCATACAAGCAACAAACAATATAAATAGAAACTATTTAATGCTCCCTGTAGCGCTGGATAACATTCTACGCCAGGGTGGAATTTAACACTAACTTTAACTTTCATCCTTTCCGGAGGACAGATGGCTAAAAAATATTTAATACTTTGTCTGGCTCTGTTTTCTGCCAATGTTTTCCCGGGCTGTGCTGGTCCCAGGGGAAAAACAGACCTGAAAAAAAGCAATTTCCAGGCCTGGCCCGCGAATATCGAGGTGCGCACCTGCCCCGGCGCATTC
This sequence comes from archaeon, assembly GCA_035528795.1. GTDB lineage: Bacteria > Gemmatimonadota > Glassbacteria > GWA2-58-10 > GWA2-58-10 > DATKXY01. The sequence continues at coordinate 23,539 of DATKXY010000050.1, forward strand.
AGCCGCGAGCCAAACTTGCGAAAGATCGAGCTGGAGGGCCTGGCCGGCGAGGTGCTCTCAGCCCAGGTGGTGGTCAGGCATACGGACTTGATAAAAAGCCTCGCTGGAGAGATGTCCGACTTGACCGGACCCGCTGGGAAAACTGTGCCTCCAAGCCTGGCCCGGGTGCGCTACGGGGCTTATCTCCCTGTGGATGAGACAATGGCCCTGACCGCAGACCCCCTGCTCGAGGCGAGCTCTGTCGATGTCCCGGCCAATACGGCCCAGCCGGTATGGCTTACGATCAAGCTCCCTCCTGACTCGCCAGCCGGCACCTATAACGGAAAGCTGACTATCTCGGCATCCTCGGGCCAAAAGGAGGTTTTCGACCTGTCGGTCGAGGTGCTGCCTGCGGTTCTGGCAGAGCCCAATAAGTGGAAATTTTATCTCAACATCTGGCAGGACCCGAGCGGAGTAGCCAGGGCGCACAAGGTCAAGCCCTGGAGCGAAGAGCACTGGGCGCTGCTCGAGCGCTATGCGGAAAATTTTGTGGCCCACGGAATGGATGTGATCACCACCAGTATTGTTTACGACCCCTGGGGCAGCCAGACCGGCTATCCTTACGAGGCAATGGTGGAATGGAAATACCCCGGTGAGTTCAAAAAAGGCGCAGCGGACAGGTTCAACTGGGATTTTTCTGTTTTCGACCGCTATGTCAGCCTGATGATGGATGCCGGGATGACTGAGAAAATAGACTGTTTTTCCATGGTCGAGGGCCCCTGGATAAATATCAACGCCGATATCCGGTACCTGGATACTGCCAGCAGCCAGTACCGCACAATAGATATCATTCTCGGCGACCCGGTGTGGCGTGAGGTGTGGTCCGCTTTCCTGCCTGTGTTCCGGAACCATCTCAAAGAAAAGGGGTGGTTCGACAGGGCGTTTCTCGCATTCGACGAGAAGCCGGAAAAAGAAATGCAGGTCATCTACGAGTTCCTGATCCGCCAGGCCCCGGATTTCAAAGTCTCCATTGCCGGCGGCTACCCTGGCGACCAGCGCAAAACCTCGGATGAAGTCATCTTTCACTATAATGATTTGAACACCGAGGCTGGGCTGGCGGCCCACAAGCCGCTGATCGAGAAAATGCGCGCGGAGGGGAGGTATATAAGCTTTTACACGGCCTGTACGCCCCACTATCCCAATGTTTTTCTGTTTTCCCAGCTCAGAGAGGCCCGCCTGCTCCCCTGGCTGTCCTGGAAGTGGGGCCTGAGCGGCTACCTGCGCTGGGCGGTCGCCGCCTTCCCTGAGGATGTCTGGACCCAGCCGAACTACAAGTGGCACTCCGGGGATATGTACTTTGTCTATCCGGGCGAAAATGGACCTTTAGATGGCATGCGCTGGGAACTGTTCCGCCAGGGAGTGGAAGACTGCGAGGCGCTGCGGATCGCCCGGGAGATGGCTGAAAGCGCCGGGCGGGAGGATTTGCTCAAGCGACTGCGCGGTGCGGTAGAAGAGGGAACGGTTACCGAGTCCTGCGACCGGATTCCCTTTGTAGGCGAAGCCCGGGCCACAGTCAACCAGGTGATCCGGGTGCTCGGCAGACAAAAGTAAAGCTCGCCAGCGTGGCATACTTAAAAAAGACTTCAGGTTTGACATAATCCTTGCACGAAAAGGCAAAGATTGATTAAAATGTCAACCTTGCGGGTAACTGTTATTTTTACACAGGGATTATGTCATACCCTGTGGCTGAGAACTGCTGTATGTTTTGAACGCCTTGACCATAAGTGGAGCGCTACATGACCTACATCGATTTCGGTATGCTGACGTTTTTCCTGGTCTGCATGTTCCTGATCGGCTACGCTTTGTCCCGCTGGATCGATACTGCGGATGATTTCATGGTTGCCGGACGTCACCTGACCCCGTTCATCCTGGCCGGGGCTCTTACAGCCGCCAATGTCAACCTTTACAGCTTCGTGGGCCAGAGCGGGACAGCTTACAAGTACGGGATCTCGATAGTCTGGCAAACCTGGACCGGGAACATGGGCCTGGTTTTCTCCGGTCTTTTCATTATCCCGATTCTGCGCAGGCTCAGGATCAGGACAGTGCCGGAATTTGTCGGCATGCGCTACAATGTGTGGATCCGCTTTCTGGTGGGCTCCTACTGGGTTTTCCGCCTTTCTTTCTGGCTCGGGATTGTGCTGCGCGCTGCAGCCATAGCGTTCATGACTATCGCCAGGGTGGAAAATCTCGAATTTACCGGCCATTTTACTTTCTGGCTCCTGGTCTTCGCTTTGATCGCCATTGCTTACACTTTCCTGGGCGGGATGTGGTCTGTAACGATCACTGATATGGTGCAGTTTATCCTGATGCTGGGCGGGGCGCTGATCCTGCTGCCGCTGGTCATGCAGCAGGTGGGCTGGTGGCCGGGCCTGGTCGGGAAATTGGCCGCTGGGCACCTTGATCTTGTACCGAGCGGCGGTCAGTACAGCTGGAAATTCATCCTGGCGGCCTGGATTATGGGGATCCAGTGGGCCAGCACAGACCAGGGCCTGCTGCAGATGTCATTCAGCTCCAAGGATGCCAAGAGTGCGGCACGCGGCCTTGTGCTGGCCGGGATTATCACCACTCCGTTCGCCATGCTCTGGATCATGCCGGGCCTGGCGGCCTCGGTGATCCACCCCGGGATCACCGAAATGGACAGCGCTTTCCCGACCCTGGTGCAGAGCACCCTGCCGCCGATCCTCCTGGGCATCGTGGCCTGCGGCCTGCTGAGTTCCCAGATGAGCACGATCAGCACCAATATCGAGGGTGTAGCCACGCTTTTCTGCAACGATGTCTATCGAACCGTAATCAACCGCCAGGCCACGCCCAAACAGACTCTCCGGGTGGTGCGGATCATGACTTTCGTGGCCGGGGCCATGGGGATCCTCTTTGCCTATTCTATCCCGCTGATCGGTGAAAACGTGGTGGATGCCTACCTTACCGTGGTGGGCATTTTCGATATGCCGTTTTTCGTGATTACAATCGTTTTCGGCCTGCTCTGGAAAAGGGCCAACTGGCAGGGCGTGCTTACCGGCTACCTGTGCGGCATAGTGGCTGGCGGAATCAGCGCCTATGTGTACGGGATCGATGCGTTTTTCTTCTCGATCTTTATCAGCACGCTGACAGTGCTGGTGGTTACTCCGCTGGCGACTTTCATGTTTCCCCAGCAGAAAAACGAGCACCTGGACCGGATCTGGGAGACCCGCACCCACACCGGGGCTGATGAGGGGGCTCCCTATCATATCATCCCCAGCTCGGATTGGGGCCGCTTTTTCACGGTTCTCCTTTTTGTCGGTCTGGGACTTTACCTGACAGGCATAATCAGCGGCTCGGCGAATTTCGCCTATGCCGGAACCCTGTCAGTGGGCGGAATGGTACTGTATTTCGTTTCAGGCCTGCTGAGGCTGGCTTTTGACTGATTTTGCCGGAGCTTGAAAGCGTGCTGATTATTTAATCATTCACATCGGATTAAAATGATAATACGCCTGAGGGATATCGTTAACTCATAATATATCGATAACTTGCATGGGCGGTTCGCGAACCGCCCCTACGATCTCACTATCTTCGATCATTTTAAATCATTTTTTCAACACTTTTAAAACTTTCGCTTACGGCTTGCCGGGAAACCCGGCGCTCGAGAGACTGACAAAGGTTATATTCTTCCGGTTCCTCAGGACTAATCAAAACTTTAATCAAGGCAGAGAGCGCGGGACCTTATTATTCAAAGTATTATTATACCCTACCGACTGTGTTTCTCTTTCCATAATTCCCTGTAGTTGGTTAACTGAATACCTTTTTTCAGAATAATCGATTTCAGCTCCAGGCTTGTCAGCGTGTTCAGGATTTCCGCCCGGTGACGGCCAACCCCGCCCTCGACAAATATGGCCTGGGGATCAGTATGGATCAGCGCGCGCTGCTCCGGGGAATCGATTCCCGGGTGACAGACCCATAACCATAATCCCGGTTCCAGCTTATCCAGCATCCCCACCGCGCTGTCTTTTTTTTCTTCGACCGGTACCGTATAGATCCCGATACCCTGCTCGTCCAGCAGGCCTGACACCGGAACATTGTAATCCTGCCCGATCTTTTTAATAATCTCATTCAATCCCGGATAACCTGTCTCCTTTGGACTCATATAGTGGGTGTCAATGTACTGGACATTCACCCCTTTTTTCTTTGCCAGCTCGATCTGGGCCCGCAGCTCGGCCTCGATCTCCTCGAGTTTCGGCTTGTTGGCGAAGAGCTGTCCGGGATAGGTGTACAAGTACCCGTCCTGATCCACAATCGAGGACACCTTGTCCCAGGGGAGCACCGGCCGCCAGCGTGCTCCGCGCCATTCTCCCACCAGACAAAGGTGGACTCCGGTGCACCATCCCGGGTTCTTCCGGCAAAGCTCCGCCGCCCCCTCGAACCACGGGCCGGGAACAATTATCGAGCCGCAGGTCAGCACTCCCTGGTTAAAAGCCCTCTCGAAAGCGACCAGGCTCCCCTGGCTCATGCCCATGTCATCGCCGCGAACGATGAGCTTTATATTCTGGGCCAGGGTCATCCGGGGCATTGACAGTATTGCGAAGCATAATGTGAGAGCGACTATTTTAGCGACTGTTTTCATAATGGTCTCTCCTCTTTAATGAAGCCGATGAAGGCACTGGGAAATGAAAATCCGAAAAATGTGCATGTTTGCCTTTGCAGACAGGCATTAACGAATTTTCAGCGTCCTTATTTGTCTGTCAAGGTATTATTGTTAGAAAATAAACAACAACTGAAAATGTCCTGATAGAATCCGGGGAAAAAAAACATTTGCTCTTACTACCACTGAATCTTAACCACCCCTTACCTTTGAAAAAATCTCCTTAAAGCTTGACATGCCCTAGGTCGAGATATAGAATGGGGGTGGAATATAAATTTATCAAGGTGAAAAGATTTTATGGCTCCCAATGCGTTGACATTTAAGGTTCTTCTCAAGTTCGATCAAGAACAACAAGTCTGGATAACCCACTGTCTTGAACTTGACCTCGTCGCCTCGTCAAATGTCAAAAAACAGGCTAAAGAGGAAATTATTGATGTTATCAAAGCCCATGTAAAATATGCCTTCGAAAATAACAATATCGAATATCTCTTCAGTCCTGCCCCTCAAGAAATTTGGGACGAGTACTTTGCTTCAAACGAATTTGAAGAGCATAAAAGCCTCATTGTCTGGAAGGCCGCCAAGGACAAACCACCAAAACACCGCTTCCCATCTGAAATAATTGCCCAAACCGGCGAACTCCGCTGTGCCTAAAAAATCCTATAAGCTAAGAAAATTACTCAAACGCTTAAAAAAATTCGGTGTAGTCAAAATGGCCGATAGAGGAAAAGGCTCCGAAATTGTCCTAATCAGACCAATTGCTCCCGGCTCACATAAAGGACCGATGTTTACCCTAAAAGACCACGGGGAAGGAACCGAAATACCTTGACAAACTATTGACGCTCTCTTTCGAAGACTTAAAATAAACCCAAAAGAATTCTGGGGATAATCTCAATTAAAATAAAAAACTAAATCCAAATTTCCCTAAAAAATACCTGACCCAATAGCATTGCTCCCTTGGGGATTGTAGCTTAACCAGTGGGCCTGTGGGTCTCTCTTTGATCAGTTTCAATCTTTCATGCCTTATCAATTTATTCGTTCAAAGTCAGCAAGCTTTTTAACTTCTCCTGTTATCTATGCCATATCACATCCTATCCAATATATTACTGCTCGCTGTTCATGACTTATACGGGGCTTTTTTGCGTTATTTATGGCTATTAGTGGTGCGGTTAAGCTTTAAAGCATGCCAAACATAACAATTACGAATCCTGCAGCTCTTCGAAAAACCAGCAAGATACTCACCTCTGCAGCAACAGGGCTATTCCCTCCCTTATGCCATGACTGCAAAAAACACAGGGCCTTTCTCCAAGACCTGCCGCTTGAAACTCACTATCTGACTGTTAAAAACAACAGGTGAAGCCCGGAATTCACTCTTACTGGGGCCTCCTGTGCTTTGACACCAGGTCGCCGAAATCCCCGAGCAGGCCGAACTTGTTGCTCCAACTGCAATACATGATCCCGCTCGCCCCGGGTGTTTTGTCCAGCGAGACCAGCCAATCCTTGACATTTTCCAGATCGTCGGCGTCATAGTACGCCCCGGCCATGGTGCGGAAACCGAGGCCGGAGAAATGCGGCAGGCTTTTGTCGCGCATCTTGTGGTACCAGCAGACTATCACCAGGTCTTTCGGGATGTAATTCCAGGAGCCCTCGTAGGATTGGTTCACATGGTAGTAATAGTCTTTCATGTAGCCACCGGCCCTGGGCCCGGCGTTGTGGTTCGGGTCGAGCATGTCCGACCAGATGAACACCTGGGCCTGCGGGTTGACCTCGTGGATTATCTCCACCTGTTTCGTGATTGTCTGGCCGAGCATCTCCGCGATGCTGATCCCGCGTTTACGGCAGGCCTCGCAGGTCCCACCCATGCGGATCTCATCCATGTTTAGCATGTAGTACCTGGGGGCCAGGGTCTCATGGATCAGCCTGGCGTTGCGGGCCCAGAATTCGTAAAGCTCCGGCTCGGACATGCAGACAGTCACCTGCTCGTAGTATACTGTCAGCCCGTGGTACCAGCTCACTCTCAGCCTCTCGCCGTCCCTGATCTTCCCGCCGGGCAGGATACGGATCGCCGGGCCCTGGTGGTCGAAGCGGAAATTCAGCTCCGGGTCTGCGATCTCGGCGTAGTCGGCGCCCTCCTCGTACACGGTGCCATCCTTGTCGCTCTTCACTATGACCGGCGTCCCGGGGCGGCGCAGGACATTGACCAGTCCTACTTCCCCGATCGAGATCTCATCGACCCAGAACCGCCCCCCATTGCTCGCCGGCGCACCCACAGCCACGATCACAGTGTCGTAGCCCAGACTGTTGAAACCCAGGTCCACGCGCGTCCAGTCGCCCGTGGCCTCGACTTTCGGGATGTAATACTGTAGCCTTCGACCGTCCCGGCTTTTCACGATCAGCGGGAAAACATCCCCGCGGCTTTCGATCCCCTCTGTCTTTACCCAGCCGCTCAACCGGTAGCACCGTCCGGGATGTACCGCCACCTCCTGAGAGAGCAGCGCAGACTCCTCCGGGTATTCCCCGGCCACCTCGAAACGCATAGAGGCCTTGCCGTCTTTTGCGACCTCACGGTCGACAAAAATCACCTCGCCCCTCGCGGCCAGCGGCTCGAAACCAGCGGGGAAATCTCCCTCGATCTTCTCGAACCCGCCGTTGGCCACCCTGACCGCCGGGTCCGGCGCCAGCCACGCCTCGCCGCCCTTTACCACGAACAGGGCGTCAGTCACCGGAAGGCCCTCGGCCAGGTTTTTGTCGTAATCCAGCCCAGAGCCGTAACCGATAGACCACATCGCCGGAATGATATCCACACCGTGCTGCCTGCAGTAGTCATTCACCTTTTTCAGATTGGCGATATATTCCGGGTTCTTGATTGAAAGCTGGCCGATCCGTCCGGGAAGCGCGATACCGTTTATCCCGTGCCCGGCGCAGGTCTTTGCGATCTCGAGCAGCTCTTCAGTTCCCTTGTCCGTGGAGAGGTTCTTGCCAAAAGCGTAAACCCAGCGGTATGGGTAAGCCTGGTCCTTTCCGCAGGCGGCAAGGACAGTCAGGGACAGGAAAATGGCGCTGAGGGCCAATTTGCGGTACATAAGCGAACACTCCTTTCGCTAAGGCGGTGAATTTAGAGTGGAGCAGGGATAACCTGCCTGGAAAAACATCACTACTAATTATAAGAGAAGGTCAGGGGCAGGTTATTTCAGATAAAATTTACCTTATTCTGCAGTGATTTCTAATTTATGGCTGTAAACAGGGTTGGAAAATAATTTAAGATCGAATATAAAAGGGGCTGCCGTTTCCGGCAAACTCTTTCCATTTTGGAGGGCCGGGGAGACTTGAACACGCGGCCTCCAGGCTTGACTGGCACAATCAGATCAATTCTCGCTGAGTTCTTTAACTCGATGTAATTCAACAAAATACCTCAGGGCTGACATTATTGCATCGGCAAGAAAAAGGGCTTGCGCTCATGCCTTTCCTGCCGGCACAATCTGCAAACCCTTGGGATTAATGGCGGGCTGTGCGAGACGAGTTTAGACAGTTTATTATCGAGGCAGCGTGATATTTTACCGTTTTAACAAATCCTGGAACTCTTTTAAAAATCAACCCAAAATCGCATGGATGCTGCATTACTGCCTTTTGAGTATGATGTCATAGATTCACACCAATGCCATGATTTCACACTAATTCTGACACAATCTGACACACTTTTGACCGCCGGTTTTTTGTGTCAAAGGACATGGAACTTCTGACAAGACCGGTAGTTCAAATGCTATCACCGACAGAGGGTCTCTTTCTGGCACAAACTGACACGGATTTGGCATAAAAAGGGGTTAAAAGCCGGAGAGTTCAAGAACACCTGTTGGAAGTGTTGTAATTTTTCTTGCAAATTTGCATTTGAAATGCAATATTGCACGACATGAATAGCCCAAAATCTCAAAACTATATCAGCCGGTCAATTGAACCGGTGCTGGCAAAGGCCGCCGCCGAGTTCCCGGCGGTTGTGCTCACCGGCCCCCGGCAGTCTGGAAAAACCACCACCCTGCTGCGTATATTCGGTGAGCGCTGCCGGTATGTTTCGCTCGAACCCCCGGATATCCGGTCCGCCGCATCAGCAGACCCGCGTGGTTTTCTTGAAATGTTTCCGCCTCCGGTGATCTTCGACGAGGTGCAGTATGCGCCGGACCTTCTTCCCTACATCAAGGAGATGATTGATTCCGACAGGGATTCCACCGGACGTTTTTTCCTGACCGGCTCGCAGAACCTGCTCCTGATGCAGAGAGTGACCGAGTCATTGGCCGGGCGGGCTGCCATCCTCCGCCTTCTTCCGCTTTCAAGGCGCGAAGCTGAAAACAGGTCTCTCGCACCCTTGCCTTGGGAGTCCGGTCAAGGTTTATTGCCGGCAAGCCAGACCTCACCGCTGCATCTCTGGGAAAGTTTCCTTCGTGGCGGCTACCCTGAACTTTTAGCTTATCCCGAGCGAGATATCAGCCTCTGGCAGGCCTCATACATTCAGACTTACCTTGAGCGGGATGTCCGCTCCCTGCGCCAGGTAGGTGACCTTTCGCAATTTCAGTATTTTCTTCGATCACTTGCAGCCCGGAACGCTCAGCTTCTCAGCCTGAGCGAGCTGGCGCGTGATCTTGGCCTCTCTGTCAACACTGTCAAAGCCTGGCTCTCGGTGCTGGAAGCTACTTACCAAGTTATCGTCCTTCGGCCATTTTACGCAAATGTCGGGAAAAGGCTGGTAAAAACACCGAAAGTTTATTTCACAGACCTGGGCACGCTCTGCCATCTATGCGGCCTGAAAGACCCGGCACATGCCGCTTCCGGGCCGATGGGCGGATCAATCATGGAAACCGCCGTGCTTATGGAGGTCTTCAAGGCTCTCATCCATCGAGGTATTGATCCACAGGTATATTTCTGGAGGACTTCAGCGGGAACAGAGGTAGACATCATTGCGGAAATCTCAGGCAGGCTTGTGCCTATCGAGATAAAACTCTCCGCCACTCCTCGTCCTTCGATGGCTGCCTCGATCAGGGCTTTCCAACAGGACCTCGGCGAAAAAGCAGCCCCAGGCTACGTGGTTCACCCCGGTGATATTACTCTCCCGCTTGGTTCCGGTGTTACTGCTCTGCCGTTTGTCTGCCTCTAATCTCTCGAATCTGGATTTTCAGGCAGCGCGAGAGACACTACAAGTCCGTTCGAAGCCTTTTCTATGTTATTTAAAACCCCGCCTCCAATAACAGCAGAATCAGAACCATTTATAATATGTTGGATTAATCTTATAAGATTATTTATTTGAGTTTTTCCATATATTCTTGGCAAATTTTAATTCTACAATTAAAGAATTCAAATAATTTCGACGGATCGATATTACAGGGAATAAAAGAATCGCAATAACACCATAAAGCATTTTCTTTGTTGTTCCATATTTCTAATTGGCCATTACTAAAATAGCTCTTCAGAAACCCCAACAAATCAAGTTCTGTTTTGTAAGAAATAAAAGTATCATTTTGAAGCAGCTTAAAACTTTTAAAAGGATCAAACACAAATTTCTCATTCCTGAAATCTAATGTTGCGGTAATTTTTAAATAACTCAAATCATTTTCAAATGTCAGAAACACGCAACCCTCTGCTATTTTATCAATTGTCACTCTAATGTTTTCAAAGCTTTCAAATTTTTTTGTACCATGCAAGCGTATAGATAACGGAGGCAGCGAAGGTATTTTGCCCTCAGCTATAACTTCAGCATTTTTAATACTGTTTAGTAAGTTTTTACCAAAAAATTTCCTGAAACCTTCCAGTTCATACAAATGTTCAGCCCAAACAGTTTTTTGTGATTTAATACCTAATCGCTGTTCAATAATTATTTTTGCCAACTCTCGTATGACGGATAGATCTTTAAATAGCCTCTGATAGTCTTCAAAATTATCAGGATCCACAAAAGGCTTAACACCAGCATGAGCTACAGCACAACGACAAGATTTAAATAAGTATTCACCGAGGTCTAGTTTGCTACTCAGGATTTCCTCAACTCTTTCTTTCGCATCTGATTTTCTTAACAATTCCGCATTGGAATTTATCCATTCTTTTTGTTGTCGACCATTATTGAAAATCAAATTAATTATTTTATAAAAGCTCAAGAATTTGTATGGTACGTGATCTAAATATAGCCCTTCCCTGTAAAATGCTAAGGCTATTCTGGCTTTTTCATCAGTTGGTTCGGGAAGATAATGATTGGAGAAAAAAGTAGTCAAGATGGAGGAATGTTTTGACGATTGCATACGGAATGGATAGGACCCTCCTCCCCATTCAATTATTTTTATTTTGCTGTCTCTTACCCAAGCAAGGGCGCTGATATAATTAAGAATTACTTTTTGTGCATCATATTCGAGTTTGTTTAATTTTCCCAATTCAAAATCTTTTCTTACAGCGATTGCTTCAACTAAATAACTTGTGGGTGCAAGTAGTAAGAGCATTTCTCCTTTATAGAATTCTAATCTATCTTCTTGTGGCCATCCTATGTCTTGTTCTAGATGCGCAATCGTCCAGAACCCTTTTTCCTTTTTATATTCTTCCGGGTTCATTATTACCCTATACTAGATAGTAGGTATTCGCCATATCAAAATTGATACCGTTAAAGATGGTCTTCTTTTTTAATTCCGAGCGAACTCTTTCGTTCTTCCCAGCTTGCATCAAGAGTTTTCAAGTGTTTCTACAACAAAATATCCGTTCTCATCAGGAGTATCAATGATTTTCTAGGTAATCTTGCCGAAAAACGCATCTGGGTGCGTTTTCTGGGTACCACTTTCTCACAAACACATGATATTCGCCCTCAAGCGAGATATCCCTATCTTGAAAGCCACTGGTTTCCTTTTCCCTCACCAACTCCAGAATATATTTTGAGCTTTATTCGGTCTGCAGGTCTTTCCTGGTCTATAGAGAATTTTTAGGTTGACGATCCGGAAAACAAAAAATGAGGTCAGAAAATTTATGCAGGATGAAATTCTGTGACAGTCGATAAAGCAGGCGCTCTATACCATAGCGAGTCAGAACGAGGTTGTAATCCTCCCGGTTTTTCCTTGAAAGATTCAGCAGCCGGTCTAGCACTGACTGCACTACCGCTTCACTCAAAGCATCGCCTCCATGTAGGGCTTCATTACCTGTTCCACCCGGCACACTCGCCCGAAGGATACCAGCTCATCCACTGACGCTTTCTTCTGGCGCAGGCATTCCCTCAGAGCTTCTATTGCCACATCAAGACCGACTCTGCTGCGGTATTCATTCTGCATCGCGTTAGGAAGACAATACACGCCACGTCCAACTCGTTCCAGTATTCCGCGCTTAAGTGCTATACTGAGGTATTAGCGTGACAGGCTGATTTCAGCTAGGTCGCGAGGTCTGAGAAATCCTTTCTCTCGTGCAAGCCGCACTATTTGTTTTATTGGAGAAAGTTTCATAAATGGCTTATACAAAATGTCGGCAGTTATTGACAAGTGCCGACACTTTGAATGTTTTTACACCACAGGAAGGTTGTTGACACAAACTGAAACAAAATGGGATCTGACCGCAGGCTTTTTTGTGTCAGCCAAATGAGTAAACTCTTGTTATACATGGTAGGGCCGATGAGACTTGATTTCACGACCTCTGGCTTGTAAGGCCGGAGTTCTTGTTTGATCGGTTAAAAGAACATTGATTTTTAGGTTATTACTCTGCAAGCAGTTATGCATTACGAATAAGATCTGAAATCGCTCATCCCTTAATATGGATTTTCAAAGAAAAAAGGGCTCGTAAGTTATTATGAGTCCTTTAGTTATGGCTGGGCCTACGAGATTTGAACTCGCGGCCTCGAGGCTTGACCGGCACAATCAGATCAATTCCCGCTGAGTTCTTTAACTCGATGTAATTCAACAAAATGCCTCATGGCTGACATTATTGCATCGGTAAAAAAAGGGCTTGCGCTCATGCCTTTCCTGCCGGCACAATCTGCAAACCCTTGGTATAACTGGTCGGGGCGGGCGGATTTGAACCGCCGGCCTCATGCTCCCGAAACAGATTCAGACCATTTTCTTAAACCTTTGATAATCAAGCAAAAGCGCACCCTTCCTACATTTGAACCGCTTTTGACTTGTTATCATAATTGTCATTTTTGCAGTAAAAAGCTATAGTTTTTGTTACGTATTGTTACGGGCGTACAGACCAAGTGAGTATCACAAATGGTAACACCTTGACTACAAAATTTTAATAAACTAAAATTAATAGAAGCGATTTTTTCAATGAGAATAAAATAAGGGGGTGTGATATGCCTAGCGATTTAGATATCCGAATAGATGCTTTTGAAAAAGCCTTTAATGACTATACTTCTGGTATAGCCCCATTTAGTGCTATCACGCCGTACATTAGTGGGTTTGGTGGTTTGAACGAACCAACTCTTGCTGAACTTTATGTAGGGCAACCTGCAGCTAAAGATAGAATGATAAATAAATTATTAAATAAGGTATTTGATCAAAAAGAAGTCACTAAAGAAGATTGGTATTTGGTAGATTCTCTTGATGGCATAAATGGAGTTACAAAATTAAAGAGATTTGCCGAACAGCAAGGATTATCTTTCACTGATCCTGGTTATCCCTTAGACCCTAAAGTATTCTCATTAAAAAATATTCAAACCAATATCCCAAGCCCTAAAGATACCGGGAGTCTTTTGAGTGATGGAAGTAATACTACACAATCGCTTTTGAGAGATAAAACCAATCTAAACATTGTTCCGAATCCTACACAACCGCTTCTTAGAACTGTCGATAGAGGCAGGGCAACGCCTTATACTCCACCGGCAAACCCCGATATTGTCCCGAATGTGAACGCTCCAAGACTGAGGACAACGCCTACAGATAACACGCCTTTATCTGTTTCTCCAACGCCGAATGTACCGAATCCAGAAGGCGGTTTATTGTCTCAGGCAGCCAGCGGTGTAGGCAGTCTACTCGGTGGAGATAAATGGTATAATAAGTTAGCTCAGAATTTATTAAAAGCAGGTGGAGCGGGTATTGTTGGTTATCTTTTAACCCATAAAGATGAAGAAAAGCGTCAAGAGATATCCGACAAATTGAGAGAGCAATTAGAAAAGGAAGCTGATGTAAATGCTAAATTGAATGAGCAGAATCTTCAATACCGGGAGGCGTTGCTTCCTACTGCTTTATCAGCTAATACTCTATTACAGCAGAAATTGCTGGAAGCCAAGAACCGGCAGCCTGTAACGGCCTATAATAATATCAATCCCTTTGGACCGAGTTACCGAGGACCGCTCTTGGCTCGTACCGGGGGAGCAGGCCTTTTGGGATACGGGAGCCTTTTAGGTACAAGTACTACACAACCGCTTCTTAGAAATGCCGGTACAAGCAGGGCGAGGACTTATATTGCACCATTAAACCCTTTTATCGTTCCTAATACGAACATTTCCAGGTATAGGTAAGATAGTGAGGGGGTTTCCGTGGACAGAAACCCCGCTCAACTGTGGTTTCCGACACCGGAAATCCCTCTCAATAGGGGTTTATGTTGACATAAACTTCCCCTTTAAAAATATACAGATAGCCTATCTAAGCACTTCAAAGCCTTTTAAACTTTTTGCAAACCTTATTCACTACGTGTGCGTGATTGAGATTCAAAAAAAGAGTGCGGCACTGCTATTCATACTCTTCTTTACTTGTAAGTTTCTTGCAAGAGACTTGCAAGTTTTTAGAGTAATTGTCTCTATTTTTCAATAAGTTAGGAACTTTGATTGTTAAAACATTATCAGAATAAACTCCCGATTCCAATCGGGACAATATCCCGATATTTTTTAATCTGCCTTTCGGTGTATTCATCTGTTAAATCTTTTAATTTAGGACATTTAAGCGTTATCATTTCTAAATGATCCTTCATCTTTTTTGGAAATATTTCAGAATTTTACTCACTTTTTAAAATCGAAAAAAGTCTACCAAAGTCTACCTGTGAAGTACCAATTAGTGTGTGATATTCTAATAAATTCAACTAATTGTGCGGAAGATGATAATATCTATCAGATAAAAAATCAAAAAAAAGTCTACCTTAAATTAATTTCTAAACTTTGAAAAACTCCTTAAAGGAAGGACCGGGGAAACCTTGATTTTAGTTTCAAAAAGCAGTAATGTTAATAAAATGGAGGTTCCCATGCTACGCTTAATAAGCATCCTAATCATTCTCTCTGCATCATCCCTTTTCAGTCAAACAAGACTTGGAATACACTATGAATTATACGGTCAAGATGGAACATACTTGGGCAATACAAGCTCCGAATATAGCCTAAACAGCATATACAACCCCTACGGCCGTTACGGAAGTGAATATAGTTCAAAATCAATTATGAATCCCTACGGTAGATATGGAAGTGAATATTCAAATTACTCCTGGACCAATCCCTACACAAATATGTCTCCCATAATAACAAAAAATGGACGATACATAGGTAGATTAGGCGGAAGTAAATACCAAATGAACTCCTATAACCTGAATGACTTAAATGATGGTTTCCTGCTATATCGGCCTAATCCTTTACCTGTACCAAGGCTGGGGACAATGCCTACTAGTACCAAGACTTCGTCTATTACTCCAGCACCGGATAAACGTTTATTGGTTCCAATTAACCAAGAAATGTTGATAATAAATTACGAAAATCAAATCCCTCAATATGCACCGTCTGGCTTTTGGGGTAATTTTCTATCTTCCTTTGCAACACTAACAAGAAGGGATAGAGAAAGAAAGGAAAGACAAGAATACACTAAACAACAAGCCCTGCTAGAACTTTTAAAAAATTTACCAGAAGATATTGACGGCGATGCGCTCTATGATATTCTTGTTCCCTTAATTGGTGAAGAATTAGCAGCGGAAATAGCTATAACTCAAATAAATTCTTTGAGAAAAAAACGAATACAAAAAGCTAGGGCAGCATTAAAGGCATTTGAAAATATTCAGAATAAATAACCTGTCTTAAAAACTAATTCCAAAAATCCCCTAAAAGATCCCTGACCCAGTAGCATTACTCCTTTGGGGGTTGGGGCATAAGCGGTGAGGCCTTGGCCTGGTCGGGCCAGGTCGGGAAACTTAAAGCCTTATCCCCTCGTCAAGCCTGCAATCCAGATTAATCAAGCTCACTATCCTATCAATCTACCGGCTATATCTCGATAACTATATTATACCCGGGCCGGCTGTGTACCTTGTGCCTAGTGTCTGTGCAGTAAGGGCAAGGTTGAGCTAGTCCAGGCTGGGGGTTTCATGATCCAGGATGGGGGATTTGCCCGGTCCGGATGTCGTCTTTTGTGCATAAAGCGACATTGGGTCAATACCTGATGCCGATAAATACGGGTCTGCGGGGAAAAATAATCTCATAAAGCGACATAATCTTGCACTCCTGAGGGTTTGCTTTCTCCCTTTTACCCGTACCTAAGTATACCCTGACGTCCTATCGTGCGAAAATCGGCACGTGATTCAAGAAGTTTTACTAAATAAAGGCATGTTTGAGCCTGGTCAGTGGGGGAATATTTGTTAGCTGCTTAGGGATTATCTATAAAGCTTGAGACTGTTTG
>DATKXY010000051.1:0-13539 GCA_035528795.1 archaeon
CGAGCTTTCAACTCAATGAATGCCGTCGAAGATCAACTTGTCGATCAACTTGCCTGTTTGGAAAAAAATCCCCAACGGGTTCACAGCATAACAGGCTGGCCTTGGATTGTTAATCTTAACTTGAACGCAAAATAGTATTAAGCGCAGGGGCACGGCATGCCGTGCCTTCTACGGAGGGGGGTAGTTATGGGAAAGCCCTGGAAGTAATCCCCCAGGGCTTTATGTCTTGTAGTTATATTATAAAGTGGGTTGCCGGATTATAGACCACATAACAGAACAGGATACACACTGTAGAGAATATCCGCTCAGTATTCCT
Source organism: archaeon (assembly GCA_035528795.1). GTDB lineage: Bacteria > Gemmatimonadota > Glassbacteria > GWA2-58-10 > GWA2-58-10 > DATKXY01. Next base: position 317 of record DATKXY010000051.1, read on the forward strand.
CAAGCTGATTGAATTCCGCATTCTCGAGCCATGTGTGTGGCCTGGAGACAAAAGTGATGATATTCTCCAGGATAAAGAAATGCCGCTTTTCCTCGTCCGCAAGCTTTTTCAGAATTTCTTTCTGCGCCGGCTCGCTCACCTCTTCGCTCTTCTCCTGGTAAAAATCCATGCTTTTTTTCTCGATTCCCTGCGCTTTCTTGTACATATCGGTCTGGGAGAGACCGGGCTGGAAAGACTCTTTACTGTCCCGCATCTCGACAAAAACATTTTTCACGTTTTTCAGAATCTCTGTCTCTGCCATTTTCGGCGTGCGGGTTCTCATCTCTTTCAGTATCTCGTAGTGTTTCACTTCCTCATCCGCCAGCAAGTTCATTATCGCGGCAAGCCCTTTGTTCCTGGTTTTGCCCGCTATCTCCCGGTAGTAACGCTCTCCGTCCTTTTCCATCTGCATGGCGTAATCGAAAATGTTCATTGGACCCTCCATAGTTATAACATGGGATCGAATTTATAACTGACTGGCAGCAAAAAAGATAAGCCCCAGGGCAGGGCTATGTCAATTAAAATGTAATTACGCTCTTGCTATTTCAGTTTAAGCCTCTGGAAAAGCCTGAAGTTACAATAATCTTTGCATTGATGGAAGCCAGACCTGCATTTTCCCCGGCAACTGTTTCCATCCTTCAAATTCAGCGGCGTAAGTCCATAAAAACAACTTATAACATTAGCTTTGGCCTTGACAAACACATTCGGCGGTCTATTATTAATGAGCCGTACAGACTATCGGCCCTGCGCCTGGCTGGCAATTTTTTTCCGGGAAAAAACTGATGGCTTACAAAGACCTGCGTGAGTTTATCGAGCTTCTCGATTCGCTGGGGGAGCTTAAGCGGATAAGTTATCCGGTGAGCCCGAGGCTCGAGATCACCGAGATTGCAAGCCGCCTGATGCATTCGGGCGGCCCGGCGCTTCTTTTCGAAAATGTCGAGGGCTCGGAGCTTCCGGTAGCGATAAATCTGATGGGCAGTCAAAGACGGATGGCCCTGGCGCTTGGGGTGGAGGATCTCGAGCAGATCGCGGGGAGGATAGAGGACCTTCTTTCCACCAGGATACCCGATTCCCTGCTCGGCAAACTGGCCCTTCTGCCCAGGCTGCGCGAGCTTGCCAGCTACCCGCCCCGGATAGTCAGCACCGGCCCTGTGCACGAGATAATTGAACAAGGGGATGGGGTGGATCTGGGCCGGCTGCCTGTGCTTACCTGCTGGCCTGCTGATGGCGGCCCGTATTTTACCCTGCCTCAGGTAATTACGCGCTCCCCAATCACCGGGGTGCGAAATGTGGGCATGTATCGCCTGCAGGTATTCGACAGCCGGACCACGGGTATGCACTGGCACATTCATAAGCACGGCGCCCGGCATTTCGAGGAGGCGCGGGAGCTCGGCAAGCCCCTCGAGGTGGCTGTGGCCTTGGGGGGAGATCCGGTTCTTGCTTACGCCGCCAGCGCCCCCCTGCCGGATAATATCGAGGAGTACCTGTTTGCGGGTTTCCTGCGCCGGGAAGCTGTGGAGCTGGTCAAGGCGCGCACTGTGGAGCTCGAGGTGCCGGCCTCGGCGGAAATTGTGCTCGAGGGCTATGTCGACCCCCGGGAGCCATTGCGCCGCGAGGGCCCTTTCGGCGATCACACCGGCTACTACAGCCTGGAGGACGATTACCCGGTGTTCCACGTGCAGGCAGTCACCCGGCGGCGCAAGGCGGTTTATCCGGCCACTGTGGTCGGCCAGCCGCCGATGGAAGACTACTGGATAGGCTACGCTACCGAGCGCATCTTTTTACCTCTCCTGCGGCTCGCAGTGCCGGAGATAGTCGATTACCACATGCCGCCTGAGGGGGTGTTTCATAACCTGGTATTCGTCTCGATCCGCAAGAGATATCCCGGTCAGGCTTTCAAGGTGATGCACGCACTCTGGGGCCAGGGCCTGATGATGTTAGCCAAGGTGATTGTGGTGCTGGATGAAGATGTGGATCTAAAAAATCCCGCGGAGGCCTGGTGGGCCGCTCTCAACAATATCGATCCCCGGCGGGATACGATTTTTTCCCCTGGTCCGGCAGATGCGCTCGATCACGCTTCTGTACTACCGCACTTCGGCAGCAAGATGGGTATCGATGGAACCAGGAAACTGCCTGCCGAGGGTTTCACAAGGCCCTGGCCCGAGCGGATAAAAATGACTGAAGAAGTACGGGAGAAGGTGGACCGGATATGGAAAGAGCTTGGGATAGACGCCCCCGGAGGGTCATGATTAGCTTGTTGATCCGGGCAGGACGGCTGGCGCATTCTTTCAGCGGGCTGGTGATGCTGCCCCACACGCTTTTCGCCCTGCCTTTCGCCCTGACCGCGATCGTGCTGGCCAGTTACGAGACCCCGGTAGGGCTTGAAACAATCGGTCTGATAGTGCTGGCTTTCACAGGCGCGCGGTCTGCAGCCATGGCTTTCAACAGGCTGCTCGACCACCGGATAGATGCCAGGAACCCCCGCACCCGGCACCGTCACCTGCCCACAGGGAAGCTTTCCCGGTTTCAGGTATGGTCTTTTGTGCTTGGTTCAGTTGTCGTTTTTGAAGCCGCGGCTTATTTTCTGGGTCCCTTGCCTTTTGCCCTGAGCCCTGTGGCTCTGGCAGTGATTTTTTTCTACAGCTACACCAAGTTCTTTACCACGGCCAGCCACTGGGTGCTCGGCCTGGCCCTTTCGATAGCCCCGGTAGGCGCTTACATTGCGGTGTCTGGAAAGTTTTCACCTGGCGTTTTAATTCTTGCCGGGGCGGTGGTTTTCTGGGTCGCCGGCTTTGACATTATCTACGCCCTGCAGGATGAGAGTTTCGATTTGAAGCACGGGCTTTTCTCGCTCCCGGCCGGTCTCGGTTCAGCCGGCGCCCTGATTGTAAGCCGCATCTGCCACCTGCTCGCCTTCTTACTGCTGGTTCTAGTGGGCGCTTTTTTTCCGGTGGGCGCTTTCTACTGGACCGGCTGTTTGCTTGTGGCCGTGATGCTTGTTTTTGAACACAGTCTGGTCAGTCCCGGGGATTTAAGCCGGGTCGATGCGGCTTTTTTCAATGTAAACGGTACAGTGAGCATAATTTTTTTCGGACTCAACCTCCTGGACCGCCTTTTTTAGCCTCAATGTTGTTCACTTTAGGCGAGAAAGGCAAACGATATCATTCCCGCGCAAGCGGGAATCCAGGTTTTTAAGCCGATTTTCTGGACCCCCGCTTTCGCGGGGGTGACAAAAAGAGAGTGTTGTTGCTTTAAGTGAACGGTATTGTTTTTAGCCTGGAAAATTCATAAGAATTTTCCGTTCCCGGTTCGCGGGCGGGTTTAAAACCCGCCCGTACAAAAGACCAGTACGTGAATAAAATTACCGATTGCCGTAGGGGACGGCCCCCTGTGGCCGTCCGGATTGAATGGGGCAGGCACGTGCCCATACAGGTTTTGCGGTAATTTGCAAATAATGCGAGTTAGCAGGGTAGGAAGGAGTCTGATAATTTTATCCACGCCCAAAAGGAAAAAAAATAATAATTCGCCCTTGATAGTTGCAATTGGCGGGGCGAGCGGTGTTGTTTACGCTCTCGGCCTTTTGCGGGAGCTTGGCAAAGCCCGGGTTCCAGTGGACCTGGTAGCAAGCTCCATGGGCCGGGACATGCTCAGGCGCGAAGCCGGTATTCCTGCCGGGGGAGGATTGCTCGAATATCTCCCGGAGAAAAGGATCGACACAGGCACTTTCCGTGTCTTTGACAACGAAGACCTCGGCGCGCCGATTGCCAGCGGCAGTTATCAGTCAAGCGCTATGGTGGTCTGCCCCTGCAGCGTGAAAACCCTGAGCGCGGTAGCTGCCGGTTCCTGCCGCACGCTTATCGAGCGGGCAGCCGAGGTCACGCTCAAGGAGCGCCGGAAGCTGGTGCTCGTGGTGCGTGAGTCTCCTTACAGCCTTGTGCAGATCGAAAACATGCGCTCTGCCACTCTGGCCGGAGCGGTGATTCTTCCGGCCAGCCCCGCATTCTATCACCGGCCAGCCGGGATCGGGGACCTGGTGGACTTTATTACAGCCAGAATCCTCGATCAGCTCAAAATCTCTCACAATCTGGTCCAGCCCTGGAATGGCCGGGATTGAGAGCTTTACTTTCCAGACCCGGAAAAAAATACCTGCTTATGCGCGGGTTCCAATCCGCGCTTTAAGTTATTGCGCCGTTTTACCGATATATTAATAGCGGGTATATTCTTCTGTTAATCAGGTTTTATACAGCGGGGGGGGTGGAGTATTGAATGGGGAAGCCATGGATAGTGCTGAAAGGAGAAGATAGATGAGCATTTTGCTCGATAAAGTGGATCTCGCCATGCGCGTGCAGACTAGCGTGCTGAAAAAACAGCTCGACTATCAGGCGCAGAATATTTTGAAACTGGTCGAGAGTGTAACCGGGCAGACTGAACAGAATGGAGATAAAGTTGCCGGGGCCAAGGAAAGCGGCAAGGGGAGCAGATTAAATATTCTTGCATGACGGGTTTAGCTGGGTGAGTTGAGATCAAGCTTATATTCAGAGAAAAAAAGAAGGCTGGCCTGCCAGTGGGCAAGGTTCCGGCCTTTTTTTATGGCTCTTTCCTGCTGGATGTCAGATTTTTTCTGGTCTTTTGGCGGTAGCACCCGGCATGGGGAAAATGGTGGAACGCAGGGTATAAAAAAAAGCCCGTCATCCCTGACGGGCTTTTTACCGGGCTCAAAATTGCCCGGAGTTGAATGAGCTTTATGGCTTAGACTCTTAAATTAACATAAGCCCTGTTTGTTGCCCCTGGCAATGGCCGGCTCAGATGAGGCTTTTTGACCTGCAAGACCTTTATCACATTCTCGATAGAGGCCTGCCTGATCTGGCGAACCATGGCCTGCACCTGGACCGGGCCGAATCCATTTGGTGCGGCAACTATCCCTGCCATTTGTTACCTCCCTGTAACAGATGTTAGGGCGTGGTCCCTAATCTTATATTTCGTTCCAAATGTGAAAAACTTTAGCCGGATAATCTATTAAGGCGATCAAATCCGCACCGGTCAGCTTTCAGCTTGAAAGCCGCCGGGATTGAGATTCCTTTTTTGCTGCTCGATTCAAAAAGGATGAATTATGAGATGCCAATTAAGTGCATCTTAAAATTCGATTTTTATATAATTTTCTTGGAAAATCGGCTGATTGGGATTAGAATAAAAAGAAGCACTTAAAACAGTTAGAAACCTTTGAAAAATGTTATCATTTTACCCAAAGAACATTGCTTGCTTCTGATAACGCTATAAATATCAATAGATTATCGCAGGGATGGCTCGCGAACCGCCCATACGGATCGCAGATTATCCTTTTGCCTGTGATTTTTTCAAAGGTCTCAGTCAGATATTAAAACGACAGATCAGATAATAAATACCGGAGGAAGATGTCCAAAGCGGCTCTGATAACCGGGGGAGCAAAAAGGATCGGCAAGAAGCTGGCCCTCGCGCTGGCTTCAAGATCCTATGACATTGCCTTGCATTTTAATAGTTCGGTTTCGGAAGCTCAAGAGACTGCCTCTCAGATCAGAGAATACGGGGTTAAGTGTACGACATTCAGGTGTGACCTTGCCGTGGAGGAAGAGCTGCTCTCCCTTATCCCGCGGGCAGTGGAGGAGTTCCCGGAGCTGGAGATTCTGATAAACAACGCTTCAATTTTCCAAAAGGGCACGATCCTGGAATCGGAGCCCGTTTTTTTTGACCGCCACTTGGCGATTAACTTCAAAGCCCCTTATTTCCTCTCCAGAGACTTCGCCAGGGTCTGCAAACAAGGCCAGATTATCAACATCCTGGATACCAGGATCGCCAGGAACGATTTCAGCTACGCGGTTTATACGCTCTCCAAAAAAGCGCTTTCAGAGCTGACCAAAATATCCGCCAGAGAGTTTGCTCCAGGGATCCGGGTCAATGGCATAGCTCCTGGTATTATCCTGCCGCCCCCTGATAAGTCTGAGGATTACCTGGACAAGCTGGCTGCAAGGATCCCTTTAAGGAAAAAGGGAGATCTGGATTCCGTGATCGAATCTCTGAACTTTCTTTTGCTCAATAAATTTGTCACCGGACAATTCATTTATGTTGACGGGGGAGAAAATCTGGAGTAAATGAGAGCCACGATCAAGATAAAAAATCTGGCCTTGAGGACTGTTATCGGCCTGAACCAATGGGAGCGTGAGAAAAAACAGGATGTTCTGATCAATATCAGTCTGGATTTTGAGGCAGGCCCGGTAGTGGAGGCGGACAAAGTCGATTCGACAGTAGATTATAAGAAGATAACCAAGAAAGTCATCGACGGGGTCGAAAGCTCGAGCTTTTATCTTCTTGAGACCCTGGCCGATCATGTCTTGAAAATCGTGATGAAGAATCCCAATGTGCTTGAGGCCACAGTGGAGGTGGATAAACCGCACTCCCTGCGCTTCGCCGAATCAGTCTCGGTTGTCGTTTCAGCTCGCAGGTAAGGATGAACATTGCTGTGATCTCTGTCGGTTCGAATCTCGATCCCAGGGCGAATGTCACAAGAGCCAGAGACCTGCTGGAAAAAGAGCAGAGGTTTCTCGGGCAGTCCTCTTTTGTCGTCACCAGGCCTATCGGCCCAAAAGACCAGCCGGATTTCCTGAACGGCGCATTTCTGATCTCAACCGAATTGGACCTGCAAGGCCTCAAGGACGCTTTAAAGAAGATTGAAAGCGGGATGGGCCGGGTAATTGGAGCTGATAAGTGGGGTCCGCGGACTATTGACCTGGATATTGTGGTCTGGAACGGGGAAGTGGTGGACAATGATTTTTACGAGCGGGATTTCGTGAGGAATGCGGTTATTGAGCTGCTTCCTCAACTGGCCCAAAAGAAAAATTGTTAGCCGGTAAAAGCCTCATTAGAAAGAGATTGCCGGTGGTTTTAGCTTGAAAAATAAAAATACTTTTGACCTTCTTGGCCTTTTCATAGAGCATCTCTCAAGTCGAAATGAGAGGATCAGTAAAGTCAGAATACAGAAAGGGAGCTGAATGACCAGAAAAAAAACGGCGCTGAAAGAGAATAAATCGCAGAAGAAAATCAGAGAGCTGGTCTTTTTTGCCGGGGAATGCTGCCTTGAGAAAAAGGGGGATGATGTAGTGGTGCTGAATCTGAGAAAAGTTTCAGATGTTACGGATTATTTTCTGATTTGCGGAGGATATACGGATATCCATGTCCGCGCAGTGACAGAACACATGATCGAATCTATGAAGAAGCGCTATAATATCTCGCCCTGGCATGTGGAGGGCATGGAAAACGGGCGCTGGGTTCTGGTGGATTATATCGATTTTGTGATTCACATCTTTCAGCCTGAGACACGGGATTTTTACCAGCTCGAGCGTCTCTGGGCGGATGCCGAAAGGTTCGAGATTTCAGACGAGCAGGTCAATTCAGAAACCGGATAAGTTCAATTTTAAATAACCCCGAAAAGTCAAACCGGCTGCCCTGATTACGGGCAGCCGATTTTTTTAATCGAAAAGAATTCCCCGCAGCTTGCTGCGGGGTAAACGGCCCCTTAAGCCAACCGTAGGGGCGACCGGCGGTCGCCCGGGGGGCGGGGGGTGAAAATAATCATTACCAACCTTATAATGCATCGCGGCTTGCCGCGGGGTAGTTCATTTAACGCCTTTATTAAAGGCGGGGTTAACAACTAATGCGAAAAGCCGTTGAAAAAAACTTTCAAGCAGGGGCGGCCAGCCGTTTTCCCCAGCAAATTATTTTAAATTTTACGTTTATCAGGGAGATTGTTTGGGGGTGCGTTTTCTGGTGGCGATAGTGACAATCTCGATCCCGTTCTGCCTGGCAATGTCCATGATCTCTATCACTTTTCCGTGAACCACTTCCCGGTCGGCTTTTATGAAAATACGGTTAGACCGTTGTTCCTTGACACTCTCCTTGATCAATTCCGGCAGGTCATCCAGGCGCACCGGCTTGTCGCCGAAATAAATTTCTCCCTCGCTGGTCAGGTAAACAGTCATCGGCTCCTGTTTATCAAGCTTGGGTGGTTCGGCGCTTGCCTCAGGCAGGTCGATCTTGAGCGCAGGCTGGTCCATGAATGTGGCGCTGACTGTAAAGAAGATCAAAAGCAGAAACACCACATCCACCAGGGAGACTATATTGATCGTGGCTTTCCGGCGCTGTCGGATGGCGAATTGCATCAGTCGGCTACCCCTCTGAGCGTTCGGTTGGCATCGTGCACCTGCTGGAAGCTGTGCAGCTTGTTCAGCAGGACCCCGGCCCAGTATTCGAGTTCGAGCACCAGCCCTTCCACTTTGTTGGAGTAATAGTTGAATCCCACCAGCGCGGGTATGCCGATCAACAGGCCTGCGGCGGTAGTGATCAGGGCCACCTGGATGCCGCCTGCCAGAGCGCTGGCCTGGCCGATACCGAACTGGGTGATATTGCGGAAAATCTGGATCATGCCGAACACGGTTCCCAGGATCCCAAGAAGCGGAGACACTCCGGCAACTGTCTCGAGCACCACCAGCCCCCGCTCCAGACGTCTTGTCTGCTGGCGGCCTGTATCTGTGATCGCTTCCTTGATCTCCTCCTTAGGCAAATCTTTCATCTCAAGTGCGGTCAGCACCACCTCGGAAAAGGGGCCCATATTTTTCTCGCAGATCGAGTAAGCCAGGCCCAGATCCTCCGGCCCTCTGATATTCTCGATAACCTGGATTATTTCCGGCCGGATTATCTTTCTGCGCCCAAGATTAAAGTGGCGCTCGAGGATGATGGCTACAGCCAATATCGAACAGACCGCCAGCGGATACATTAAAATTCCGCCCTGCTGGAATAACTCTACCATCTTGGAAACCTGCCTTTTTAAAAGTTATCACTTAGCGGATGAATTCATTGTAATAAAACCCTACCTGGAGTTCCAGAAAATCGTCCGGAAAATCGCTAGGCAGGGGCAGAAACGGCACCGATGCTTCGATAGAGTTGACACTGGTATTTTTCAGCGACTCGTGGCCCGAGTAGCCGATAAGCTCGAAATCAACAATAGACCCATCCTGCAGGATCTTGAACCGCAGAAAAGTGCGGCCTCTCACCAGGCCCATATAAAAAGCTGGAGGAGGATACATATTGCTCTCGATCCGCCTTTTCAGCTCTTTCAGATACGGCGCCCAGTTCCAATTGTAAGTGCTTAGCTGGAAACCTGTTCCCATCACCGGCGCCTGAGTCTGGCGGCTGTCGAAACGGGGCATGGTCGGAGATGCAGGGGATCCCTGCTCCTGCCGAAGTGTGTCTTGCCGGGGGATTAAAGGCTGTTCTTTTTTCGGCGGCGCAAGCCGGCCGAAAGCCTCGAGTGCCCGCAGCGCGCGGCTTGCTGCATCATCCGCCTGCAGGTCCGCAGTCTCTTGCCGGCTTTCCTCAGACTGCTGTTCAGCTTGCTGTGGAGGAGCGGGCTGGCCCGATGACTCCTCAGGCAGCATCGCCGGAATCTCGGACCGGCCTTCCTGGTAAGGCTGGCCTAGAGACAGGTCCTTTGGAGCCTCAGGGTTACTGGCTGCAAGGTTTTTATCGGAAATATAAGGAGTCACCTGCTCCACCGGGCTTTCGGCGGCATTCTCAGGAGTTTCCAGGAAAATAAAAGTCATTTCCTCAGGCTCCTTTTTCGGCTGGAGCGCCAGAATCTCTTTCGCATCCTGGATAAAAAATTTCAAAGGGATCAACAAAAACAGAAGATGGAGCAGAATAGAGATCAGAAACATTCTTTTCAAGCTGATTTCATCCGACACTGCTCATGCTCCTGGCAGCTTGAGGGAAAGACTCTTTCCATAGAAAATTCCGCTTGCCCGCTCCCACGCGGGCACGTGATTTATACCCCTTTCGAGGCCTAAAAGTTCTTACATAAACACACTCTCGAATTCCTGAGAAACAAGCTTCAAACCTGTCTATCCGGAAACCGGCTTGTTGCTTTTTGCTAATACAATATGTAACTCCAAATACTACAACTAATTGCTCTTTGTGTCAAGCCTGGCCAAGGCTGATTGCCTTAGGGTAATAATATAAGTCAAATGCTCTTTTTTTCAATTCAAAATCCGTGCTTGATCGGGTTGTTTGTAAGGCGGGATCAGGATCGACCGCTCCATTTACAACAACAGATCGCGATCAATATCCAACCAGAGTTTTGCAGAAAAATCCTTGACTTGGCAAGGGGGGAAAGGCATTCATTATACGGACCAGGTTTAAAATGAGAGAGAAATTTGTTAAATTGATCCAGAGATAAACAATCTCTATTCACTTATAAAAAACTCGATCAAGACATTGACAGGAGCAAATAATTTGGCTGGTCAGCTTTTTTTACTCGATGGTTACGCGATGCTCTACCGGGCGCATTTCGCGTTTATCAATAACCCGCTGGTAAACTCGCGCGGGGAAACGACAAGCGCCCTGTTCGGGATGACATTGCAGCTCGAACACCTGCTGGAGGAGTGCCGGCCTGAATATCTGGCATTTGTATTCGATACTCCCAAACCAACCTTCCGTCACGCTCTTTACCCGGCCTACAAAGCGACCAGAGATAAGATGCCGGAGGATATGCGCTGCCAGATTCCCTGGGCCAGACAGCTATTGGAAGAGGGTTTCCGGATCCCGATTCTCGAGCTCGAGGGGTATGAAGCGGATGATGTAATCGGCACACTTGCTCATCGGGCGGTAGAGGAAGGTTTCGAGGCAGTGATTGTCTCAGGCGACAAGGATTTCTATCAGCTGATTGGCGAAAAAATCAAAATATACAACCAGCGGCCCAAAGGAGAGGCCTCAGAGTGGGTCGGCCTGGACAACGCCAGCGACCGTATGGGAGTGCCTGCCGGTAAAACCGTGGACATGTTGAGCCTGATGGGCGATTCGGCTGATAATGTGCCCGGGGTGCGGGGGATTGGCAAGGTTACGGCAAGGAAGCTGCTGGAAAAATATTCATCTCTTGATGATATCTACGGCCATCTCGAAGAAATCGAGCCTGAAAGTTTGCGCAAGAAACTCGCCGAGAGCAAAGATGATGCCTTTCTTTCCAGGGATCTGGTCACTATCCGGACCAATCTGCAGATAGGCCTCGATCCGGAAACCATGCGGATCAAGGGTCCGGACAAGGAAAGGCTGGGGGAGCTTTTCGCCCGGTTTGAGTTCAGGAGTCTTTATCAGCGTTTCGGCCTGGAACAGAAAGCGATCGAAAAAGAGCAAGGTTTTCAAAAGGTCGATAAAAAATATCTGCTGGTCGATTCTCTTGAAATGCTGGAGCGGGTGGTGGGGGAAATCCGCCGCGCCGGAAGGTTTGCCGTGGATGTCGAGACCACGGGCCTTGACCCCGTAACCGCCGACCTGGTGGGTATATCCCTCTCCTTCAAGCCTCACCAAGCCTGTTATATACCTGTGGGCCATGAGGGAGGACCGAACCTCAAGCTCGAAGAAGTGCAAAAGCTCCTCGGACCTGTACTTAAAGATGAAAAGATCGGCTGCGTGGGCCAGAATATCAAGTACGACATGATCGTGCTTTCCCGTTTCGGCATGGAGGTGAGAGGCGTGGTGGGCGATCCCATGATTGCCTCTTATATTCTCGATCCGGGAGGACGCTCGCATGGCCTCAACGCCCTAGCGGAATCGGTTCTCCGCCATAAAATGATCACTTACGAGGAGGTGGCGGGCAGGGGCAGGGAGCAAAAACCGCTGAGCAAGGTGCCGGTAAAGGAGGTCTGCGAATATTCGTGCGAGGATGCCGACATAGCTCTCCTGGTTGCCGACAAGCTCGAGCAGCGCCTTCGGGCCGAAGAGGAGCTGGACAGGCTCTACCGCTCTGTAGAACTGCCCCTGATTACGGTCCTGGCCCGCATGGAAACCAATGGCGTGGCTATCGATGTCCCATACTTGAGCAGTCTGAGCAGGCAGATGGAAGTCAGGCTCGCTGAACTGGAAAAGCGGGTTTTCAGCCTCGCTGGGCATGAGTTTAATGTGAATTCGACCCAGCAGCTGGCGCAGGTACTGTTCGAGGAGCTCGGCATAAAACCAAAGAAAAAGACAAAGACCGGGTACTCAACAGACAGCACTGTGCTGGCCCAGCTTTCTGCAGAGCACGAACTGCCGGGCGTGATTCTCGAACTGCGGGAACTCGCCAAGCTCAAGTCCACCTATGTCGATGCCCTGCCCCGTCAGGTGAACCCCCGCACTGGCAGGATCCACACATCGTTCAACCAAATGGTAACTGCCACCGGAAGGCTTTCCAGCAGCAATCCGAACCTGCAGAATATTCCAATCCGCACTGAGGAGGGCCGCACTATCCGCAAGGGTTTTATCCCGGGCGCAAAAGACCGGGTGCTCCTGTCAGCGGATTACAGCCAGATCGAGCTCAGGATCCTGGCCCACTTGAGCGGGGATCAGGCGATGATCGAGGCTTTCACCAAAGGGATGGACGTTCACACGGAAACCGCCTCACGGCTTTTCGGCCTGAGGCCGGATGAGGTGAAACCTGAGCACCGCGGCCGGGCCAAGACCATAAATTTCGGCGTGCTCTACGGCATGGGAGCCCACAGACTTTCAAATGAGCTCAAGATCCCCTTCAGGGTCGCCCAAAAGTTTATCGATGACTATTTCGACCGCTTCCCGCTAATCCGGGATTATATCGAGAGACAGAAAGCCGCTGCGTGCGAGCAGGGTTGGGTCTCGACAATCCTGGGACGGCGGCGCAAGCTGCCGGAGATAACCAGCAGCAATCGCATGACCAGGGAAAATGCCGAGCGGATGGCTCTCAACACCCCGATCCAGGGCTCCGCCGCAGACCTTATAAAAGTGGCCATGATCGAGGTAGACAAAAAGCTCGCGCGACACTGGCCGGAGGCCAAAATGATTATCCAGGTGCACGATGAGCTCGTTTTCGATGTGCCTGCCTCCAGCGCCGAAGACGTGGGGGAGGAGGTCCGCTCGCTCATGGAGAACGCAATACGGCTCAAAGTGCCGGTCAAAGTAGATCTCGGGTCAGGGCGCAACTGGCTTGAATGCAAGTGAGTACAGAGGCACAGAGCTTGCTATATTATAGAAAAAGATAGTCAAAGTATTAATAAAAAGGCTATACTCTTTCTTGATTAGGAACGAATTAGCAAGTTGGTTAATTCCAAACCAAAGAAAGGAGCATAGCCTTGAGTAATATTAAAGCAAAAAAG
>DATKXY010000052.1:0-19264 GCA_035528795.1 archaeon
TATAATTCGAAAGTTCGGTGACATATTTTATACATAATTCACTACTCTGTAAAGGCAGCTAAATGGTCGCACTATGGCAGGTCTGACCCGCTCTTCCAACTTGCAAAGATCTCCTTCGGGTAAAAAGAATGAATTTTATACCCCATGGTACGACTAATCCTCTATATAATCCTTACCTTTACGTTTATAGTTCTCATGGTCCGGAGACCAGCGGGAAGGGTTCTGTATGATTTATTGCCGTATACGGTTGAGCTCACTTTCATTTCTGATTACGTGTCCGTAGTGACCGAGTTGCCAAAATGTCGCACCGGCAGTTCCATTGATCCGGTTTATGCGGCGGGTGAATAATGTCTTGAACGCCCGAGCTGTTTCGGGCAATCCGGGTGTAGGGGCGGGTTTCAAACCCGCCCTCCCGGCTTTTTTGGGCAAACTGCAAAACCTGGCTTTCTGACTAGAATAACGGCAAAAAAGCAGCGGGTGACAGTACCCGGATGTTCAGTTGGATATTGAGAACTTGAGAAATGGAGCACCAGATCCGGCCTTGAAATATTTTGCCAGGAAAAATGTTTTTAGAGCTCTGTTTGAGCATTGAACTCGGAGTAAGGAGGCAATAATAGAAATTATCCGGGCATAAACTCGATCTTTGTGCCTACCGGGCAGGCGAAGCATTTTCCAGGCAAAGAACACCAGATTCTCGCTGTGGCTGAAATGCCGGTACAATGGACTGGATATAAGCGCTCGATCTCGAGCTCCTTAATATTTTCGATAGTCCGCTCAATGCGCTTCTCGCTTGCTTTAACAAGATGCATTCCGCCTGCCACTGCATGCAAGGGCTTTCCTCCCGTTATCTGGCGGATGTAACGCAGTGTGTTGATTACGCCGGCATGAGCGCAGCCGAGCAACACGACCGTGCCCCGGTCGGATTGGAAAAACAGTGCCTGGTCGTCAGTCAGCGGATCCGGTTTAAGACAGGCGCGGTCTGTGAAAAATGGTCCGCCTGTGTCTTCGAACTCGGTTGTGCGTGGAATTTCACCAGTGACAAACAGGCCGCTGCCTATTTCAGTTACGGCCTTTGACAGGACTTGTTCATTCTCGCTTTCTGTAAGTTTATGCTTATTAAAGGAAGAGATTCCTATACTGCGTACCGGACCATCAGGCTCGCGTACATACTTTTCCTGGAATGCTTCGGGGTGGGCGTAGATTTTGGCCCGGGGGCTCTTTTTCAAAGCGATGCTCAGACCTCCGGTATGGTCGTAATGTCCGTGACTGAGAACGATTGCCCCGGCTTTTTCCAAACCCAGGCCCAGATGAGTTGCGTTAGCCAGTAATACCGCTCCCTGTCCGGTATCGAAAAGCACAGAGAGCGAACCTGTTTCAATCCAGAATGCGAGCCCTGATTCAGCCAGAAGTCCGGAACTCGTAACTGTGTTTTCAACGAGTGACGTGATGTGGATTATTTTACTCACCAAAGTTTGCCTCGTTCGAGAAGTTGTTACTACCCAGGTTATAAAATTGTTTACATCTATCCGTAAAGGGATTTTTTTCTTCTTTTGATGGCAAAAGAAGCAAAACCATTTCTTTTTAAACAAAAAGAAACAAAAGTTAATCCTGGCACATTAGTCTTTTACTCCGCTTCGCCAAGCTCGCCTGGCGCGGTAAAGCTGCGCAAAGGCCTGCCTGGGCGTTGTACATCTAGTATGGCGATGATGGAAATTACTTGTCTTCTACACGCTCCAGAAACAGGGCCCTCGGACTTCAGGGCTTTTTATGGCCTTGTTTCAACTGAGACGATTTATCATCCATCGCAGTTGCACTCAAACTTTTTTTGGCAGTTGTAGAAGCTTTTATCTCGGGGTATTTCAATCGTTGTCAGGTAAAGTAAGCCGCTGGCGCCTTAAATGATAAAATGGATACTTGGTAAATCATTCCTGCTTACTTGATTTTTATGAATGACCAAGGCTAAGGCATATAAAAACAATATAAATGGAAACTATTTAATGCTCCATGTATTAATTACCGGGGCCGGAAAGCAGCTTCCGCCAGTTTATTTTTCCCTTTCGGAACTCTCGGTCTTTTTGCCTGGACAGCAGGGTTATCCTTGAATAGCGTTGTTTTGTTTACCAAAACATTCCGTGTCACCTTGCTATCACTGACCGCTATAACCTTTTCGCCTCCTTCTGGGAGCAGGTTGCGTTCTTCTACTGTCAAGGATTGTATGATACTGAAATAAGCCGTTTTTTGGAGAATCACGATTTATCGGGTCAATCCTCCTCGATTCTCACCAAGCATACCCCAACTTTATACTTATGAGAAACAATGAATTCAATCTAAAAATAATTATATCAGAATTCGCTGAAAAATTCCAGATAAAAGTGTTCCTGAGTCTCCTCCATACGCCGGATATTTTTAATCGATACCATTTTGTGGCCGTGTAGAGCTAAAAAAACCGGAGCTGGTTGCCGGAGACCGCTCATCTTAGCCACCGGGCTGAAGAATCTTGCAAAAAGGTCCGCCAGAAAGGGGAGGCAAAAAGGTGGAGCTTGAAAAGGCCGGGTTTTTCAAGGTGAACCGGCAGTTCTCCACTCGGCCGATAAAAAAAGAAACAGTCCAGTTGGAAAAATCAACAATTCTTAAACAGATTATTCAGCGGTCAAAGTTACAGTCATTTGATCCTTGGCCGTTTTAAACCATCCATGACATCGGCAAGCTGTTATTTAAAAAAATTAAGGGAATAGCCGGAAAGTCTGCATTTGTTGCGGAGCAAGCGCCCCTCTGAGTCGATTGCCGTCATAAGAGGCTTCTTCCAGATCGGTTTCGATATGCGTCGTGCGCTTGACTGCCGAGAGCGGGCCTGTCGACATAGCGAGGCTAAAGAGTGCTGGATCTGACATCGACAAAAGTTTTGTCGATGAGAAGTCAGAAGGTGTAGGGATTACGCTTTTGGTAAAAAAAGAACCGCTACTGCCTGGAGAAAAGAGTTTTAAGTCTTTTTTCATTTTCTTCATCATTTACCAGTCTGATATGCGATCAGGGAACTACCTGTCTCTCTTTGAAAAAGGGTTTAGCGGGGATTTATCCGTTTTTATTCTGACTCCTGACTTCTTGACTGGAACAAATTGTTGAATATTGACTGACCCTTTGGGGGCCACCTCTTACGGGTACCAATCCCGGATGAGGCGTAGATCCTTAAGAGAGTGGATAGCTGAAGACAGCAAGGTATATCGCAGCCTTGAAAAACATACTTTAAGTCGCCCTGAAGCTCCAGAGAAATTTTCGCCTGGAGTCCGGGGGAATAGAGCGGCCTGTTACGCAAAAAGGGGAGGAAAATTGTACTCAATTTTTTTTATGCGGATTTTTAGTATAAGGTGGTCAGACATATTCAACAAGGGTGCTTAAGGCGTAAATCCGGGTATCCGGACTCAAATTTTCCGGCCAGAGTTAAATTTCTTTCCTCGGAAACAGGATAAATCATATTGACAGTGAAGGGAAAAAGTGGTTAAATAAAATATGGAAATAACGAGATGTTCAAAAGTCTTACGGGGGTGAAAATGCGTTCAATCTTATTCGGCCAGTTTTTACTTGAGCAGGGTTTGATTGATGCCGAACAGCTGATGGATGGTTTGGAATTTCAGAAAAAAAACAATAAAGTTTTCGGCGAGCTGGCTGTGGAGTGTGGATTGCTTGACAGGAAAACCGTTTTAGGGATTGTGGCCCGTCAGCTTTACGATGACAAGGATTGCGGTGATATTGCCGTGGAGATGGGTTTTTTAAGCAGGGAGGACCGTGACAGGCTGCTCCATTTGCAACAGGAGAAACATGTTTATCTGGGCGATGCGCTTGTGGAATTGGGAATTATGGAACGGGGGAATCTGAAGGTAGCGCTTGAGAGTTTTGAACACGTTAAGATAAGTGAAGTGAAGGTTAAAGAGCTTGCGGAGCAGTCTATTAAGGATAATCCGGCGGCTGTTTTTTTTGGTCTGGCTACGAAATTATTGCCGCGCATCACAGGGGGCGTGTTTCTGGCCGGGGGATTTTATCCCACGATAGCTGTGCCTTCGTTCGATTACGCTTTCAGCCAGAGAGCGGAGGGGGATATTGATCTGGAAGCTGTTTTGCTGCTGCCTGGGAGTTTATTTCCTGTCATGGGGAAATCGATCGAGGTTTATAACGGGCGGATAGGAACAGCCAGGGGCAAATTAAGACAAGAGCGTGCAGTTAAAAGCTTTATTTCCAGCGCTGCGGAAATTTTCGCTTATAAGCAGGAGAAAGAGGGTAAGAAGCTCGAGCTTAAAGTAAGGCCGTCGAGAATCAGCCGCAAGGTTTTCTTTGACCGGCGGCGGAAAGCGAGTTCAACCACCTGCGCGGAGTTTTTTCTGATCAGTCCTCCGGATCCTGATGGAGAGTTCTTCGAATTCAATATCTGCCTGATATTCAAATAGCTTGCAGTATTTGTGTTTTCCCTCCAGGTGCTTTCAAACAGAACAAATCCGCTCGATCGATGTAAAGCAAAGGTCAAAAAGTTTCCGGACGTTTGAAGATCAACACCAGCGGAGCTCGTTGATCCGGGTTCCCCAGGATAAACTTACCATTCCCGTCACACACTACAAAGATATAACCTCCTTTTACCGCCAGGCCTTCGCTGTTACGGTAATATTCTCTGGGGTTCTGATAGCGATAGGCGCTGCTGTCGGCAGTTTCCCTGAACTCGGCCACAGTCGATGTCTGTCCGTTTTCCGGATTAATTTTGTAAATCATGCTGCCGGTACGCGCCAGAGCGTAAAGAAATCCCCTGTCCGAGTCCAGGCCGTTGATATCGGAACTGCCCTCGAGGGTGATCCTTGGTCCCGGCTCCAATTTCCCATTCAGCCGGTAGCTTGCTATCAGATTTGGAAACATTTCATGGGCCAGAAAAAGCCGCTTCCCGATAACTGTGATTCCCTCAAAGCCGTTGTTGATCCTGCCTGAAGCCAAATCGTCCTGCCCCTTGAGCAGTTCCTCAGGTCCGGCCAGGCAGGTCAGCGAACCTGTGGAAAGGTCGTATTCAAGGAGCAGACGGTCCCGTTCATCTATCGCCCAAAGGCGATTTTTATCCGCCACAGCTACGCCCTCGAGATCGTACTTAAACATTTTGCCGGTCTGCTTTGCTAATCGTGCGAAAGCGTCTTGCCCGATTTCCAGCGCTTCGATATGGGGAACAGCGATTTTCGGGTCGATAAGCGAATCGACCTTCAGGCGCAGCAGGACAGGATTTTCCACCTCCCAGCCGGGCGGGGCTGGACCGTTGTCATCCGACAGGTAGAGCCATCCGTCTGCCGAGAGGGCCATCCCGGAGAGATTGTAAACTCCGGCCCCTTCAAGGAAAACAGCTTTCAATAATTTTAGACGCAGCGTGTCGGCTTTTTCCGCAGCGGTCAGAATATGAGGCAGCAGAAAAAGTGCTGTGACAGACAGAGTATATCTGAAAAACCGGTCAGCCATTCAGACAACCTCGCTGAATTGTCAGGAAAAAATACGGCCCAAACATAGGCACTCCCTCATGAGTCTGTCAAGAAAGATCCCGGGCTTTCGCTGCTGCGGCATCCCCGAGTTGCAACGGGTATAGATCCCTAAAAGGATTGACACGACTTGGGATGGTATCTATATTATACAATTATTTGAAATGCCTTGATTTGCAAATGGTTAAGGACCGGGAGAGAACATTCTCCCTGCTTTTTATCCGCGATACGGGATCTTATATTATCTCTCTTTGTGAGAGGCTTTTCAGCTTCCTGCGCTATTTAATACGGAGCAGCCATGAAAGGTGTGATTCTTGCCGGCGGCATGGGAACCCGTCTGTTTCCGCTGACCAAGGTAACTAATAAGCATCTTCTCCCGGTTTATGACAAGCCGATGATTTTCTATCCGATTCAGGCCCTGATCAATGCCGGGATCCGGGATATCCTGATTGTCACCGGGGGTAATAATGCCGGTGAGTTTCTCAAACTGATCGGCAACGGTCGTGATTTCGGCCTTCAGCATGTGAACTATACCTACCAGGAGGGAGAGGGCGGGATTGCGGAAGCCCTGGGCCTGGCGCGGCATTTCAGCGAAGATGAAAAGATAGCGGTGATTCTCGGCGACAACATAATCGAGAAAAATATTGTTGAGGCAGTGCGTGATTTCGAAAGTCAGCCGCGGGGAGCAAAAATCCTGCTCAAAGAAGTGCCTGATCCTGAGCGTTTCGGTGTTGCCGTTCTGGAAAAAGGCAGGATAATCAGGATTGTGGAAAAGCCCAAAGAACCTGTTTCAAACCTGGCTGTGGTAGGGATTTATTTTTATGATAGCCGTGTTTTCGAGATTATCGACACGCTGGTGCCTTCGGATCGCGGGGAGCTGGAAATAACCGATGTCAACAACGCCTATCTTGAGCGCGGCGAACTGACTTTTGGGATTCTTGACGGGTGGTGGACAGATGCCGGCACTTTTGAATCTCTGCTGCGGGCGAACAATCTGGTGGCTAAGACCGGGGCTAATCTCCTGTGAACCGTGAGTTCCAGGGAAGCTCCGCTGTGAAGAAGCCTGAAAATGCTGGATAACATTTGGGGGCGCTGATGATTGAAGGTGTAAAGAAAAAAGAGCTCAAGGTAATTCCGGACGAGCGCGGAAGGTTGATGGAGATTCTGCGGGACGACGATGGGTTCTTTGAACGCTTCGGACAGGTTTATACGACCACCGTCTACCCCGGAGTAGTCAAGGCCTGGCATTATCATGAGCAGCAGACAGATAATGTGGTCTGTATCCACGGGATGATCAAGCTGGTTCTCTGTGACTGGAGAAAGGAAAGCAAAACCTGCCGTCAAATTATGGAAATTTTTATGGGCGAGCACAACCCGCTGCTCGTGCAAATCCCTCCTATGGTGCTGCACGGCTGGAAAGGCATGGGAGAGAAAGAATCCATTGTGGTAAATATCCCGAACAGGCACTACGAATACGATAAACCGGACGAACTGCGCTTGCCTTACGACAGCCTCGAGGTGGGATACGATTGGAGCATTAAGTTTCATTAGATATCCCCGCTTTCTTGACTCGTCAGAGCATTCGGGCGACATTTTTACGATCCTCCATGCTGCATGGGGGCGTTTATTTTTGGCAATAGTTTTTTACGCCTGAGGTCGCATTCATGAAGATACTTGTCACCGGGGGCGCAGGGTTTATCGGCGCAAATTTCGTCCTTTACATGCATGAGACTTATCCCGAGCTCCGGCTCGTTAATGTCGACAAGCTTACCTATGCCGGCAACCTGGAGAATCTGGCTGAATTGGAAGGCAGTGAGCGTCACAGATTTATCAGGCTGGATATTTGCGACAGCGCTGGTGTGGAGGAGCTCCTGGCGGCGGAGCGCCCGGATGCCCTGGTGAATTTCGCTGCTGAAAGCCATGTCGATCGAAGTATTGAAGGGCCTGATGTTTTTGTCAGGACTAATGTGTCCGGTACGCTCTCCCTTCTTGAAGGGAGCCGCAAAGCGGGTGTGAGAGTATTTCTGCAGATCTCGACGGATGAGGTTTATGGAACGCTCGGGGCAACTGGCTTTTTCACCGAATCGAGCTCTATCTGTCCCAACAGCCCCTATGCGGCCAGCAAAGCCGGAGCCGATCACCTCGTAAGGGCCTATCACAAGACTTACGGGATGGATACGCGGATTACCCGCTGTTCCAATAATTACGGACCATACCAGTTTCCCGAGAAGCTGATACCCCTGATGATGACCAATGCCATGGAGGGCCTTCCGCTGCCGGTTTACGGTGACGGGTTGCACGTGCGGGACTGGATTTATGTCACTGACCACTGCCGGGCTCTGGATTTGGTTCTCGCCCATGGCAAAGCTGGAGAGATTTATAATATCGGAGGAGTGGAGCAGAGAACCAACCTGGAAACAGTGCGGGCGATCCTCTCTACAATGGGTGCCGATGAGTCATTGATCCGTTTTATCCCTGACCGGCCGGGGCACGATCGGAGGTATGCGATTGACAGCTCCAAGCTCCGGAAAGAATTGGGCTGGAAGCCGCTTGTGGACTTTTCCGCCGGGATTGAGAAGACGATTGCCTGGTACCGGGATCACCAGGGGTGGTGGCAGCGGATCAAGTCCGGGGAATATCGGCATTATTACGAAAAAAAGTATGGGAAATACCTATGAAGATTCTGGTCACCGGAGCCGCAGGGATGCTTGGTACAGACCTGACGGCTGAATTATCTTCCGGGCACGAGGTTACAGGGGTGGATCTTGACCGCTGCGATATTACCGAAAAAGAGGCGGTGCTGGATCTACTCCGGCAGGAAAGACCGGAACTGGTGATCCACACCGCGGCTTTCACTGATGTCGAGGGTGCCGAGCGTGAGCCTGAAAGAGCAATCGAGGTCAATGCGTACGGGGCGGAAAATGTTGCGCAAGCCTGCCGGGTGGTAGGGGCCCGGATGCTGTTGATCAGTACGGATTATGTTTTTGACGGCACAAAGCGGGAGCCTTATCTTGAGTCGGATGAACCCAATCCGATCAATGTTTACGGTCGAAGCAAGCTGGAGGGTGAAAGACTCTCCCGGGCCGCCTTGCCCTCAGTTACCGTGGTCCGCACAGCCTGGCTCTATGGGGCGGCGAGCAATAATTTCCTGACCAAGATCTTGAAAGCGGCAGCGCGGCAGCCCAGGCTTGCGGTGGTCACCGATGAGGTGGGAAGCCCGACCTGCACCGTAGATTTGTCCGCGGTCCTCAGGCGCATGATCGAGCTTGGCGCTGCGGGACCGCTTTATCATCTGGCAGGGAGCGGAACCTGCAGCCGCTATGAGTTGGCTGCCGAGCTTTTCTCCCTGCTGGAAATTGATACTTGCGAGCTTAAGCCCACAGTGCGGGAGAGCTTTCCAACACTGGCCGTTCGTCCGGCCAACAGCGCCCTGGCCTCGGAGCGTCTCGGTCCGGAAGGCATACCGCCTTTGAGGCCCTGGCGCGAGGCTCTCGAGGAGTTTGCCGGCAAACATCTCAAATCCGAATGGCGAGACGGGTCCTGGGTGGGGGATGACCGAAAGAGAGAATAGACCACCGGAGAAAAAGCTTAGAGCGGCGCACTGGCTGCCGGTTATAGTCTGGATGGGACTGATCTTTACGGCAAGCAGCTTCCAACTCCGTTTTCCGCCGAGCGGGATATTCAGATTCCAGGACAAGCTGGCACACCTCTTCGAATTCGGGGTGCTCGGGTTCCTGCTCGCCAGAGCCGCTCACCTCGATTTTCCAGGCAGCCGCGCACATTACTGGGCCTGCATAATCGGGGCGGCGCTCTACGGCGGGTTTGACGAGCTGCACCAGTTCTTTGTTCCAGGCAGGTCGGTTCAGTGGAGCGATTTTGCAGCGGATGCTTTCGGAGCTTTCATCTTCGCCTGGGCCTGGCTGGCCTTTAAGGGAGAAGACCTTTTTACCCGGCGCGGACCAGAGGTCAAATCCACAACCGGAGATACCCGGCCTTGAATACTCAGGGTCAGTCAGCGCAGATTATCGACTTATAAAAGAAAGCGCTTTTCCCATTAGTCTGGTTATGGTTCCTGGAATGTCACAAAATCATTCGGGATCATTTTTAATTTACATGAAAATCCCTCTTGAGAGGGGTGGGCGCGAAGCGGACGAAGTGTGTCTTCTTGATTTTCATGCTTCGTTGGGGGAGCAAAGCGGGCATGAGAGTTTGTGATCGTTTGTCCTAAGGGCGAGGCATGCCTCGCCCAAACAATTATCGCCTGTCGATAAAATATCATGTTTGGTTTGAGGAGCCGATGAGGTATCAAGCGCCGCGCGGCACGCAGGATATCCTGCCCGGGAACGTAGGAGAGTGGCAGGCCTTCGAGGCTGCCGCAGGCACAATACTCACTCGCTACGGCTACCGGGAGATCCGGACCCCTGTTTTCGAGCAGAAAGAGCTTTTCCAGCGCACGGTGGGCCAGGAAACCGACATCGTCCAGAAAGAGATGTACTGTTTCAAGGACCGGAAGGAGCGGGAATTCGCTCTTCGCCCGGAGGGAACCGCCCCGGTGATCCGCTCTTATATCGAAAACGCACTCTGGAAGGAGCGCCAGTTCCAGAAACTCTATTACATCGGCCCCATGTTCCGTTACGACCGCCCGCAAAAGGGCCGCTACCGCCAGTTTCACCAGGTGGGGGCCGAGGCGATAGGCAGCCTGAGCCCGCTGGTGGATGCCGAGGTGATCGCTTTGATGGGGGAGACATTGCGTGCCGCCGGGGTGAAACGCACGATCCTTAAGCTCAACAGCCTGGGCGACAGGGAAAGCCGGAATCTTTATGCAGTGGCTTTGAAAGAATATTTTGCTCTCCGGGAGAAAGCTCTCTGCCCTGACTGCCGCAGAAGGCTCGACACCAATCCTTTGAGAATCCTGGACTGCAAGGTTCCTTCCTGTGGAGAGCTAAGCCGGGACATCCCTCCCATGGAGGGGTATCTGAATGAGGCCAGCCGCACGCATTACGAACAGGTGCGACACTGGCTGGAAGTCCTCGAGGTGGCCTACGAAAAGGACAAGAACCTGGTGCGCGGGCTTGATTACTATACGCGGACAACTTTCGAGTATCATCACGGGGAGCTGGGCAGCTCGGTAGCTTTGGGCGGGGGGGGCCGCTACGACCTTCTGGTCGAAGAATGCGGTGGTCCGGATACGCCGGCGATCGGTTTTTCCCTGGGAACCGAGCGGGTGCTTCTGGCCGCCTCACAGGATCGGGGCGCCGGAATCAGCTCCGGTCGGAAAGAAAGCGGGATCTACCTGGTTTGGCTGGGGGAGGGAGCGCTCGAGACAGCTTTCAAACTGGCCAATTCCCTCAGGCGCCTTATTACTGTTGAGATGGACCCTGAAAACCGCAGCCTTAAGGCGCAGCTCCGCCAGGCCGATAAACTTGGTAT
This sequence comes from archaeon, assembly GCA_035528795.1. Taxonomy (GTDB): domain Bacteria; phylum Gemmatimonadota; class Glassbacteria; order GWA2-58-10; family GWA2-58-10; genus DATKXY01. The sequence continues at coordinate 10,926 of DATKXY010000052.1, forward strand.
CAGCCATGTGATGATCCTGGGGGAGCAGGAGCTGGCTGAACAACAGGTGCAGATTAAGGAGATGGCCACAGGCTCTCAGGAAAAGATTCGGCTCTCAGAAATTGAAGACTATATCAACACCCGGATTAAAAATACCGCGGTGCAATAAGCCTCAAAAAATATTTTGCTGGATTGTCTTGAATAACTGACCAAGGTTTTGCCCTTTTTAACAAGCGCAGGAGGAATAAAAATTTCTATGGAGAATGAATTGTTACGGACCCATTACAGGAATCATACGTGTGGAAATCTTTCCCTGGCCGACTGCGGCAAGGATGTGACTCTGGTAGGCTGGGTATTTCGCTGGCGCGATCACGGGGGTATAGTATTTATAGATATGCGGGACCGCTACGGAGTGACTCAGGTCGTTTTCGACAGAAAATCGGCTGAGCAGGATATCGACGCTCAGGCCCACCGTTTGCGCTCCGAGTACGTAATCCAGATTAAAGGCAAGGTGCGGCCCCGGCCTGAAGGTACGGTGAATTCTGCGCTGCCTACCGGAGAGATAGAGGTAAGCGTCTATTATCTGGAAGTTTTAGCTGAAAGCGAGAACCCGCCTTTCAGGCTGGACGACAAAGCCACTGCAAGCGAAGATCTGCGCTTGTCTTATCGCTATCTCGATCTTCGCCGGGAAGAACTCCAGCGTTATCTCATTGTTCGCCACAAGGCAATCGCTGCGACCAGGAGATTTTTCGATAGAAACGGTTTCCTGGATCTGGAGACCCCGATACTATGCAAGCCCACACCGGAAGGGGCACGGGATTTCCTGGTACCGGCCCGTCTGCATCCAGGCAAGTTTTACGCCCTGCCGCAGAGTCCCCAGCTTTACAAGCAGCTGCTTATGGTCAGCGGTTTCGACCGCTACTATCAGATTGCGCGCTGTTTCCGCGATGAGGACCTGCGCGCCGACCGTCAGCCTGAATTCACCCAGATTGATGTAGAGATGTCCTTTATTTCAGAGGAGGACATCATGCGGGTAATCGAGGGACTCTTGCAGGAAATATTCGCCGAAACCCTGGGTGTAGAGGTGAAAACTCCTTTCCCGCGGCATGAGTATGACGATGTCATGGAGCGCTATGGTATCGACAGGCCGGACATCCGGTTCGGCCTGGAGATAAAGGACTTCTCGAAAGCGTTCCCCGGCTGCGGGTTCAGGGTTTTTGAGTCTCTTCTCGCCGCGGGCCAGCGGATAAGAGGGATCGTGGTTCCCGGCGGGGCCCGTTACAGCCGCAAAGAGCTTGACGATCTGAACGCTATAGCTATCGAGATGGGAGCTAAAGGCGTTGTCTGGCAGAGAGTCGGCGACAGCGGCCAGCACGACAGCTCAATCAAGAATATTGTGGCCCAGGAGTTTTTCGATGCCGCCTCCGATCTGGCCAGGGCAGCCAAGGGAGACCTGATAGTGCTGGTCGGCGGCCCGGATGCGGTAACTTCGAAAGCCCTGGCCCGCCTGCGCCAGTTTCTCGGTGAAAAAGAGGGGCTGATTGACAGCCAGAAGTACGATTTTCTCTGGGTGACCAGTTTCCCATTGTTTGAGCGGGACCCCTCGACCGGAGCCCTGAGCCCGGCCCACCACCCATTTACCAGCCCGCGTCCAGAAGACCTGGATAAGCTCGTGACCAATCCGGAGCTCGTGCGCAGCCGCGCCTACGATGTGGTGCTCAACGGCACCGAGATAGGCGGCGGGAGTATCCGTATTCACCGCCGGGACATCCAGAAACAGGTTTTCACAGCGCTCGGCATCTCGGATGAAGATGCAGAGTACAAGTTCGGCTTCCTGCTCAAAGCCTTCCAGTACGGAGCTCCTCCACACGGCGGAATAGCCCTCGGAATGGACCGGATAGCCATGCTGCTTACAGGAACTGAATCGATCAGGGATGTTATTGCCTTCCCAAAAACAGCCAAGGCCAGCGCCCTGATGGAGGATGCACCTTCCATAGTCGATGAGCGCGAGCTGCTGGAGTTGAATATCAGAAGGATTGTGAAAAGCTGACTGGCCCGGGCAGAATTAGTAATTATCATTTGCCTTTGGTAACACTTTGTTGATCGATTTGTTATATTTAAACAAGAGTCTGCGAATTTCCATGGGCTGTGGAGTTGAATGTCCGGAAAAAAGTGGATTGTCAGTTTTGAGCCTCGTGCGCGTGAGAGGTGCCGCGCCGGTGTTGCCGGCAATCTGGGGAGGCTTTTAAGAGAGAGTTGCTCCAAATGGGCGGCGGCTTGAATTCAGCCCGAAAAAGTGCCAGATTAATTTATAACCGGGGCCGTTTTTTTCCCTCTTATTTTTTGAAGGCCGGCAATTATCGGCTGCAACCCGTCAAGCCCGTTTATCCCTATTCGAAGGAGGTCAACAAGGGAAATGGTGAAGACTGCTGACGGTAGTCAGGCCACAAGGCGGATTCCAGTTGAGGGCGTGGATATGCTTTGCCTGCTGGGACCGAACGATCAGAACCTGCGTCTTCTTGAGACGATGTTCGACTGCGAGGCGTATCTGCGGGGCAACGAGCTGATAGTGATTGGTGAGGAGCCCGAGGTTCTGGATCTTGAGAAAACGATGCGCCGGTTGATCGCGCTGGTGCAGACCGGGCGCTCTTTGCAGGTCGGTGAGATAGGGGAGATAGCCCGGGCTGTGAGAACAGGGAGAGTAGAAAATGGCGATCTGTTCGAGCAGAGGCACATTTATGTTACCGGCAGGAAGAAAGTGATAAAGGCCCGGGGCAGCGGGCAAAGCTTTTACTTGCAGATGATAAAGGAGAATGACATAGTCGTGGGCATAGGTCCCGCCGGCACAGGAAAGACTTATCTGGCCGTAGCCGCGGCAATCGATGCACTGAACAAAAAGAGGGTGAAACGGATCATACTGGCCCGTCCCGCTGTCGAGGCCGGGGAGAGGCTGGGATTTTTGCCTGGAGATATGCAGGAGAAGGTGGACCCTTACCTTCGGCCTCTTTACGACGCGCTGGAAGATATGCTCATGCCCGAGACTCTGCAGCGCTATTTGAGTAACGGGACAATCGAAATTGCTCCCATTGCCTATATGAGAGGCAGGACTTTGCATGATGCCTTTGCCATTCTGGATGAGGCGCAAAATGCGAGCCGGATGCAGATGAAAATGTTTCTCACCCGTCTGGGGGTAAACTCGGAAGCAGTGGTTACAGGGGATAAGACCCAGATCGATCTCCCACATCAGGACATGAGCGGATTGCTGGAAATCGAAGGGATCCTCAAGGGTATTGAAGGGATCGCCTTTGTTTATTTTACGGATGAGGACGTGGTCCGTCATCAGCTGGTCAAGAAGATTATCCTGGCCTATCAGGATGCCGGCGAGAACGAAGAACGGCTCGATGGAGCGGAAACCGGGAAAAAAACGGACAAGGAGGAAGGCTGAAACAGGGGGAATCGTCTTATCCGGCGCCGCAAGCGGGAAATCCTGTATCAGTCAGGATCGAAAATTCCGGCGCCGGGGAAATTGAGATCCAAGCCCAGGCAGGATTGGAATGAAAAAAATCAGGAAAATATTTAAACTTAAGTTTGTAAAACCGGAGAAGGTTTTCAAGAAGCCGAATTGGTTCGAGTCATTCTCGAAAAGCCTTTATTTGTTTAACGGGGCTCGATTGTTCCTGATGCTGGCTCTCGTTTATCTGGGCTTGATCCTCACGCCCGGCAGGCACAGTATTGATCCTTTTTTTGACATCCAGGTGGGAACTATCGCCGAACAAGAGGTGACGGCTCCTTTCGATTTTCCGATTTACAAGAGCGAGACTGAACTCGAAGAGGAGCGGCTGGAGGCGGCAGCCAGAGTCCAGCCTGTGCTGGAATTTCTTCCGGGAGCCAAAGACCAGGTCCTTCAGAGCGTGTTTGACTTTTTCGACCGCTTGAAAGAAGTAAAGAAAGACAGCGCCTTGGCGGCTGCACTTATCCGCTGGGATGCATATGCGGCATTGAAGAACAAAGGTGACAGCCAATACACGATTAGTCCCGGGATGCTTAATTTTCTCTATTCAGTGGATTCGCTTCTTTCTTTGTCGGATGAGGAGATTATTTACCTTTTTGACCCGCAGCGCTCGAGGATCCTGCGCAACCGGCTTAAGGATTTTCTGGTCAGCCGGATGCGGGACGGCATAATAAGCACTGAAGAATTTACCAGGATCGAGAACGAGGAGGTCAAGCTGCGCCGGGATGGAACCGAGGGAGTGATCGACAAAAACGAGCTTATACCGATTTCCCGGGTTTTTGACTTGTCCAGGAGCGTTGTTGTCGACCCGGAGTATCCGGAAGTTTCAAAGAGCCTGTTTATAGAGACATTGCGGCGTTTTATCAGACCTAACGTCATTTGCAACTGGGCCGAAACAGAAAGCCTGCGCCGCCTGGCCGCAGAGCAGGTAAAGCCGGTCAAGGACCAAATGGTTCTCAAGGAGGAGAAAATAATCGGCAGGGGCGAGAGGGTAACCCCCCAGCAGATAGAACTTCTGGAAAACCTCAAGCAGCAGCTCAAATTAAGGAATATGCTCTCCGGCGAGGCAGGCCAACTGAGACGTGATCTGGGAATCTCGCTGGTTTATCTGGCCTTGATTCTTTCATTGGGCCTGTTCTTTTTTTTCCACAGACGGGACATTTACAACCGCATGTCCCGGCTGCTGATTATCGCCATATCCTTTCTCCTGGTGATGCTGACAGCGTGGCTTATTCTTGGAAACCAGCGTCTCTCGAGCAATCTGATCCCGGTGGCGATTTCCTCGATGTTGATCGCCTATTTAATAGACGACCAGGTGGCAGTTGCCAGTACAGTAGCCCTGGCTCTGATACTGGGAATCCAGGCCAATTTTTCGATCTATATTGTCCTGCTCTCCCTGGCGGGCGGTATCGCAGGAGCGATCAGCGTGCGCCGCATTACAAGCCGCAGCGGCCAGTATATTTCAATTTTGTATATCGCCGGGGCTTACATTCTGGTAATCCTGGCCATTGATTACGGTTACCGTGGAGATAACCTCAGCACCATTCTGGCAGCCTCGGGCTGGTGCGCGCTTAACGCTTTTGTGGCCACGCTTGTCACTGTCGGGCTTTTTCCTTTATTTGAATACTTTTTCAGGATAACGAGCAATTTTACCCTGCTGGAACTCAGCGACCTGAACCGTCCGCTGCTGAAGCGCCTGGCTATCGAGGCGCCCGGAACTTACCATCACTCCATAATCATCGGGAGTCTTGCCGAGGCCGCTGCTGCAGGTATCGGGGCCAATCCGATTTACGCTCGCGTGGCTGGCTATTATCACGATATCGGCAAACTGAAAAAACCTCAATATTTTATCGAAAATCAGGGAGGGAAAGGGAACCCCCACGATAAGCTCAGCCCGAAAATGAGCAGCCTGATAATCGCAAATCATGTCAAGGAAGGGATCGAACTGGCCAGGAAAGCCAAGCTGCCGGAATGTATTGTCGATGTGGTCCGTCAGCACCACGGCAATGCTCCTATTTCATTTTTCTTCTCTAAAGAAAAGGAGCAGAATCCCGAGACTACCCTGATCAAGGAGGATTTCTGCTATCCGGGTCCCAGGCCTAAGACAAGAGAGGCGGCGATTATAATGCTGGCGGATGTAACGGAATCCGCCTCCCGCACCCTGAATGAACCTACCCCCAGCCGGATCAAGGGGTTGATCAAGGGGCTGATCGATAAGAAACTGCACGAGGGCCAGCTTGATGAGACCGACCTGACTCTTAAAGACCTGACCAGCATCGGACAAGAGTTTCTCACCATTCTCATCGGTGTACATCACCACCGGATAGACTATTCTTCCGCAGGGGAGAAACAGCAGGATGCCAAAAAAGGAGGCGACAGGAATCGAGCTTCATCTGGGCAAGACAGTGCAGATGCCGCTGGAAAAGTTATATACTCCTCTCAGGAAAATGATAGCCGAAATACTTAGCTCCCACCGGGTGAAGAAGGCGGATATTTCGCTGACCTTTGTCGGCAGGGATAAAATACGCTCACTTAATCGGAACTACCTGGGCCGGAGCAGGGTAACCGATGTTCTGGCCTTCGACCTCTCGGACAGTTCAAGGCTGGATTCCCGGCAAGCGGCCCGGGCACCTCTTCTCGGCGATATTTATATCTGCTGCCCGCGCGCCCTGGAGCAGGCAGAGCGTTACGGTGTCCCGACCCAGGAGGAAATAGCGAGACTTGCCGCCCATGGAGTGCTCCACCTTTTGGGTTATGATCACGAAAACGCTGAAAGAGCTCTGCGGATGACCGCCCTGCAGGAAGAAGCGGTTAAAAAATGCCCTCTGCCAGTAAGAGCTCTTTAACTTTTGTTCTCATCTGCCGCTTTCGGGCGAATTGTTTTTTTAAATATCTTAGGTGTCAAGACCTTTGAAAAAATCCCAGGTAAAAGAATAATATGTGATCTGTAGAGGCGGTTCGCGAACCGCCTCTAGAATAACTTATTTATTTTCAAAGCCTTATAAAAAGCAAAAAATACTCTTTGGGTAAAATGATAACATTTTTCAAAAGTTTCGTGTTGTTAAAAAAATTGAACCTTATGACTCGATAAATAAATGGAACTTTACCTTCTGATAGCTTTCCCTGTACTGATTGTTTTTTCTGCGTTATTTAGCAGCTCTGAGACCGCCTTTTTCAGCCTTTCCCATTTCGAGATTTCCCAGCTCGAAGAGGAGTTTCCCACGCGCGGCAAACAGGTTCGCAGCCTGCTGGAAAATTCCGACATACTGCTGAGCGGAGTCCTGCTGGGTAATCTGGTTGTCAATATCTGCGCCACTGCTGTGGCGACAATCCTTTTGCACGGTTACGGCGTGCGCTTGGGCTGGTCCGAGAAGGCGATTTACCTGGTCGATGTTATCGGAATGACTTTCGTCCTGCTCGTATTTGGGGAAATCAGCCCGAAAGTGTATGCTATTTCACACGCCAAAAAAATCGCCTTGCGGATGAGATTGTTTATTCGCGGCTGGATTCTGCTTACCAGCCCCATTATCGGGTTGCTAGTTAAATTCAATTCCTGGTTTAAGAGGTTATTCGCCAGAAGCGTAGAGGACAGACAAATTCTGGAAGAAGAATTGAAAATGATGGTGGACATAACGGCCGAGAAAGGCGATCTCGAGCTGGAAGAAAAGAACCTGATCCATAATATATTCGAGCTTTCAGAGACAATGGTCAAGGAAATCATGGTCCCCAGGACAGATATCTACGGTATTTCTATTGATACCCCGCAGGAAGAGATAATCAAAACCATCCGGGAAACCGGTCACTCGAGATTTCCCGTGTACAGAGGAGATCTGGACAGTATCATCGGGGTATTATACGCCAAGGATATTTTGGGCTATCTTTATGATTTAAAGAAACCGCTGTCGGTTGAAGAATTGATCCGGGATGTGTACTACGTTCCTGAGACCAAGCGCTGCGGGGAGACTTTGCGGGAGTTTCAGAAGAGGCATCACTACATGGGTATTGTGGTGGATGAGTATGGCGGAACCGAAGGCCTGGTGACAGTTGAAGACATTATGGAGGAGATAATCGGCGAAATCCAGGACGAGCACGATGTCGAGGAGCCTGTTTTCGTTGAGCAGGAGGAGGGGACTTATCTGGTCGACGGCAAAATGAATATCGAGGACCTTTCCGACTCCCTGAAAGTGGATTTGAGCGGTGAGGGGTACGAAACGCTTGGCGGTTATATCCTGGCAAAGTTCGGACGCCTGCCGCACCCCGGTGAATATGTGGATACGGAAGGTTACCGGTTTCTGATTAACAAACTTTCCAAACGTCGAATATGGAAGGTGCGGATCACGCGGCTGCCTGATTCTGAAGACGGGCCGGCACAAGAAAATGAACTTGCAGATTCCTGATTCAAAATCCAAACCATGGGGAAAGGTGTGGACATTAATCATATATGGCTGATCCTGCTGGCTTTACTCGGCAGCGCTTTTTACAACGGAGCGGAAACCGCTTTGATTTCGGTCAACAGGATCAAGTTGCAAAGCTGGCTGGAAAAAGACAATCGGCTCTCCTGGCTGGCCCATAGATTTTTGAACCAGCCGAGCGATTTGCTTTCCACCTTGCTTGTGGGCAACAACCTGATGAACATTATCGCCACAGTGCTTATCGCTGATTTGATTTTCCAGTTGTTCCCGACCAAGGCGGCCCTCTCGATCCTGGTCTCGGCGATAGTCATTCCGGCCATAGTCACCCCGCCGGCATTGTTTTTCGGGGAAATAATCCCTAAATCCATCGCCAGAGAACATGCGGGCAGGCTTTTACCGTTTTTGATCACTCCGCTTCTGGTGAGCCACTACCTGCT
>DATKXY010000053.1:0-21696 GCA_035528795.1 archaeon
TTTCTCCGTGCAAGGGGGGGGGGAGTCACACGAGGGAAGATCGGTTTACACTATTTACCTCTATCTTTGACCAGAATTTTTTAAATCTTAAATTGGAAATTTTAAAATGTCAAGACATTTATTTGAAAACAACGAAAGAAAATAATATAAAAAGAGCAAGCTTTCAATATTTTTCGCGGCTTTAAAAAAAAATTTTAAATTTTTTTTTCCCATCCGGTCGAAAAGAATATCGAACCCAGAATACGGTTATTTAAAAAAAGTGCAAAAAAAATAATAAATTTTTTCAGTCCCGTAAAGAATTTCAATATTAATTTTTGATTGAAGAATCTCTATCTGGCCCGTATTATTCACAAATTACCACAAAACTCGTAGGGGCGGTTCGCGAACCGCCCATGCAAGTTATTGATATACTAAGAGTTAACAGTATCCTTCAGGCGTCTTTTTATTTCGATCCAATCGGAATGGTTAATAATCATAACGCTTCTAGTATATCGGTTAAAACAGCAAAAGTTGTACCATTTTTAGAACGCAATTCGATAAAGCTGCTTGACAGGGTACGGTGAAAATTCAACCTGCCTGCTCAGGTGGCTGAGTGATATGGGTTTGTTCAGTATGAGCGATGAAATGTAACCGGCGAAAACAAGGTTATATACTTGTTGACACCCTTGCCGTTATACTGCTTTCGTGGGAGAAATTCTTAATCTTTCAGGCGTTTTGCAACTTTTCAGGTTTTTTGCTGTTCTGGATCAAGGCATAAGCATTGTGGTTATGGATGGACTCATAGTTTTCGGCTTCCACCTGATACCAGGTAATCTGATCGTTTTTTTCCAGACCCAGTGCGCACTCGCGCACTACATCCTCCACAAAGCGTGGATTTCTATAAGCGTACTCGGTAACGTACTTTTCATCTTTGCGCTTGAGCAGCGGATAAAGCGCGCAGCTGGCTGAATTTTCGGCCAGCTCGACAAGATCCTCGATCCAGACAAAATCCTTGAAGCGAATGTTTATCGAAAGGATCGAGCGCTGGTTGTGCGCTCCATAATCCGCTATTTCCCTGGAACAGGGACAAACTGTAGTTACCGGCACATCGACCCCCAGGATAAAATCCGTCTTCTCCTCATCAGTTCCCAGTGAGGCTATGAACCGGCAGATATATTCCTGTAGTGCCTCGGCTTTTGACACCGGCGCTTTTTTTTCAATGAAATAAGGAAACTCAAGCTCTATATGGGCCACCTCGGCGTTCAGGCGCTCCCTGGTTTCGGCCAGGATTTCTTTGAGATTGTTTGCGGCGATATTTCCACGATGCCGGTTGAGGATTTCAATGAACCGGCTCATGTGGGTGCCCCGGAAGTGGTGGGGCAGGAGAACCGACATCTGTACACGGGCCACAGTATGCTGGGTCCCTTTGGCGCGGTCCTGCACTGTGATTGGATAGCTCAATCCCTTGACACCCACCTTTTGTATCTCGAGGTTCCTGTGATCGATCTCGCTTTGAAGATCACGAAGCTGGATCTCGTTCACTAGAATCTCCTTGCTCTCAATAAAGCTTAACCGGCGTGCAGGTGACGAGCCAGTGCGTGTTTCATAATCCGCTCAAGAAGAGCCGGAAGGTCAAGGCCGATCACTCCGGCAGCCTTGGGCAGCAGAGAGCTGTCGGTCATTCCCGGCTGGTTGTTGGCTTCCAGACACCAGAGAGCGCCTGCCGAGTCAAGGCGGAAGTCAATTCGGGCATAGTCGTTCAGACCCAGCACTTTGAAGGCTTCAAGCGCCAGGCGCTGGGCCTCTTTGGCGATCGGTTCCGGGATTTGCGCCGGTACTATATACTTATTGTCGTGGCTGAGATACTTGGCCTTGTAGTCGTAAAAGCCGCCGGGAACAACCACCTCAAGCACAGGGAGGGCGATATCGGTGACAATGCCCACAGTGAGCTCCCTTCCCTCGATATACTTTTCCACCAGTATCTGCGGGCTTAATTCCGCCGCCTGCCGCACAGCCTCGAAAACCTCCCCATTCGTGGCGGCCCTGCTCAGGCCCACGGTCGATCCCTGGTCCGAGGGCTTGACAATCGCCGGCAGCCCGATTTCCTGTATCCACGGTTCGAGTTGCGGCCGCCAGCTGCCGCGGTCGCTGCTTTCTAACACTTGATAGCGGGGTGTCGGCACACCTACCGAAGAAAACAGCCTTTTTGAGACCACCTTGTTCATGGCGGCGGCGCTCGGTCCGGGCCTGCTGCCTACATAGGGTAAATTAAGCAGTTCGAGCACGGCGTTCAGAGTGCCGTCTTCCCCCTGGCCTCCGTGCAGCATATTGAAAATAATGTCCACCGAACTCAGCAGCTTTATGCCTTTTTTATCCGGCAGGCCGCAATATTTCCGGGGCGGCTCGGCAGGGGCTTGGGCTGGATCAATCGCGGTCCATTCAGCTCCGGGATCTACAGTTGTTACCTGGTGGCCGGCTTTTTTCAAGGCCGCCAGGACACAGGATGCGCTGGCCATGGACACCACGCGTTCAGTGCTCGTACCGCCGGAGAGAACGATCACTTTCATCGGCTGAATCCTCCAGATCGGCTTCTTTTCCCTATTCATATATGTTTGCTTGCCAATTCATGGGATGTCGGGTATAATTTAATGATTGGCAAGATCGCAGATAAATGGTATAATCAAGCTCAGAATCCAGGTCTCACCCGGCGTTTGCTCTCTCATTCCTGTAAGCGCCGGGTGAATCGAATGCCTGGCCGGCGCGAAGAATTAAAGTTTATCTTTTTTCCAGCCGTTAGCTCATGTAAGCGATTCGAATATTTTTACGTAAAATATAAGCTTTAACTCGGTTTATTCATAAAACTTGTCGATACCCCAGGCCATTATTAACAAACGGCAACCGGGATTTTTTATAATAAACTTTCGGAATTCAGAATCCAGGAGTCAGAATTCAGAATATTTTTTTAATGATCACCGGAGTCTTTTAACCTTCTGACTTCTGCCTTCTGGCTTCTGACTTCTTGTCCGGTATGGAACAAATGCTTGAAAGACCGAAAGCCTGTTCCTTTTTATAAAATTTTGTGAATAGACCAGGATTAACTTGCCTGTTTGTAAGGAAAATCTGCCCTTTTTAGAACAACATGGTGTAGTATTATTATACTCTTCATGCATTGTTTTGTCACTAATAAATATCTAGTTTGCAAAAATGCGGATAGCGTTTGAATAAGACCCCGGGAAGCCTCGTTTTTATGTGAGAGCTTCTCTGGTCCAGAGTTATCGGATTTAAGTTGGGAGAATCCCGGTGTCAAATTTTTTTCGCCTGATAAGAGCGGTACTGTTGATCGGCCTGTGCTGTGTGTCAGCGCTTGAAGCCTCTCGCGAGGGTTCCCGTCTTATGGCGGGCGCAGCGAGACAGGCTGCCAGGGGCGATACGGCAACCGCCCTGCTGGTTATTGAACGCTTTCTCGCTCAGCCGGGTCGTGATGACGCCAAAGCGATCGCGCTTTACTTAAAAGGCGTTCTTGAAGCCGCCAAGGGGATGACAGATTCCGCTGAGCTGAGCTTGCGCCGCTTGATTGTCGAATATCCGGAATCGGACAGAATCGGAGCGGCGCTCACCCAGTTGGGCCTGCTGAGTTACCGCCTGGGCAGGGATAGTGTCGCCGTGAGATGCCTTGAGTCAGTCTCCGCCGATTTCCCGGATTCTGCTTTTACCCCGCCAGCCTTGCTCACCTTGGCCCGCGCAGCAGAAAGGAGCAGGCTCGATCACAAAGCACTCCAGGCCTATCTGCAGTATCTTGCTGGGCCTATTGATGAGGCCTATCTGGTTTCTGCGCTTAAACGCTGCGCCGGACTGCTTTATGAGGCTGGAAGGGTGGAGGAAGCCTATGCCCTGTTGCAGAGTACCAAGACTGCAGCCAATAAAGATCTCTTCGAGCTTGATCTGCCAACACAATTGCTTGCTATCGGCTGTCTGACCGGTTTGGGCAGGGCGGACTCCTCCCTCCGTCTTGCCGAGGAGCTGAGAAGAAGATCAGGGGATAAGCTGATGAATTTGCCAAAGCTGCTCTTTCTTCTCGGCCATGCGCACCTTGCCCTCGGGCATCTGGATCTAGCCGATTCCGCGTTCACTTCCTTGGCTTCATCAGACAGGCTTTCTGCGGAAGGCATTGAGGTTGATTCACTCTTTCATCTCTTAATAGACATAAAACTCAAAAGTGGCAAATACGAGGATTTTTCCAATTATGCAATCGAAGGGATCAGGTTGGCTGACAATGCGGACAGAGGCCTTGAAATATTACGGATGATGGAGCGTATCGGCATCAAGACAGGCAACCTCATTCCGGCGACAAAGGGCCTGGAGTTGTTTTTCAACCGTTTTAGCTCAGGACCGCAAAGAAACGAAGCCCTTCTGATCCAGGCTCAAGTTTCAGCTTATATGGGCCAACTGGACAGGGCGCTCAAACTTCTGGGCGATCTGACAGAGGCCGGGATCGATTCGGTGCTGAAGGCGCGGATAAGGCTTGTCAGGGGCAACCTTTACCTGAACCTCGGCGATACGCTGCGCACGGAAGCGGAGCTTCTTGATTATCTGGATAGCCCGGGTGATCTCCTTCAGAATAAAGACAGCATCTTATGGGTCTACGGCCGGATTAAAAGAAACCAGGAAAAAGTTCGGGAGGAAGCGGCGATTTTGGACAGGCTTATCGGAAATTACCCGGCCAGCCGGTTCTGGGAGCGGGCCAGCGAGCGTCTGGAAGAGATTAATCTGTTCGAGTTGGCTGATCCCGCCCGGGCCGCCAACGAGCTTCTGGAGATTCTGGAGCAACAGAGCGGCCAGATACCTCCCTTGCGTCTGGCCGATCTGGTGGCGAATGAGCTGGGTGACTACGAGCGCGCCCTGGCTATCCTTCAGCAATCCCCCCCACAGGAGCCTGAAGGGCGGCTCAAGCTTATCACCTACCGTTATCTCGCCGGTCTCAAACTGGAGCGAAAAGGGTCGGTAACGGCCAGAGAGAGAATTTCCCAGGCCTGGCGGGAGATCAGATATCTGCTTGCTCATAGCGAGAAGTTTCCGGACAGAGAGAAAGCCGTCGCCCTCTTCCTTAAAATATATAAGTTCCTTTTTAACTCGTTATCCAAGACGGATATCCGGGAAGCGGACAATACGCTTAGAAGTGAGCTTGCTGGTCTCGGGCCTGGAACTGTGCGCTCCACGGCGCTTAGCTGGCTGGCTGAACGCTATATGTCTCAGGCCAGGGTTGATTCCAGCCTGGCGGCTTTCTCTCTTGCAGACTCGGCGCGGACCATGTGGAGTCAGGCTATCGTATCGGGCGGGGACATGAATGTAACCGGCAAAGCCATTTTGAGTCTGGCTTCCTCGCTCGAAGATGCCGTCTTCGCCGGAGCTCAGGACAGCGCGGCCAATCTATACGGCTTGCTGTTGGACCGTTTCCCGAATTCCCGCTGGTCCAGCCTTGCCGGACTGCGCCTCGGCATTATCCATCTGCGCCAGGACCGTTATTCGCTGGCTTATCGGACTATCGAGGACTGGACTCACCGCCACCGGTATGCGGCGAACGATCCGGAAGTCGCTGCAGCCCTGGCTGAAGCCTCGTTTTTAACCGGAAGATATGAGAGAGCTCTGCATCTTTTACAGATTATCGACCGTTCAGTGCTCGATACCCGCAGGCAGCGAATTTTCAGTTGTTATTCCCTGAGAGCGCTCACCAGGCTGGGCAAGTTTTCCGCGGCCTCAAAACTGCTTCTCGAATTCCAGAAAAGTTACACGGATGAAGTTTCGCAAAGTTCCGCAGCGGCCATAGCTGTCGAGCTTTATTCGGCAGCCGGGAGCCCTCAAATGTCAGATCTGTATTTGGCCCGTCTGTCTGTTTCCAGCGAGGCCTACCCCATAGCGAAAATCATGTCCCTTCAGGGCCAGCTCGCCCGTGGCGAGGATACTGATAAATTGCGCAGGGAGTTTGAGAGGTTCAAGCGTTCCCCTTGGAACTCCTTTTTACGCGTAGATACCGCCTTTGAAGCATATCGGGGAATCATGGCCTGTTACATGGCCGAAAAAAGGAGGGACAAAGTTACCGAGACCCGCAACGAGTTCCGCAAGACCTATCCCGAGCGGCGTGCCGCCCTGGCGGAGCTGATTCTGGATGAAATAGACTACCTGACCTCGCTTGGCAATCTGGAATCAGCAGCCACTCTTTATGATGACTTGAGCCTTCTTTTCCGGGATGTCTACCCGGAGGACCATACACTTTGGGTCGGTTACCGTCTGGCCGTGGCCAGGGGCGAAGCTGCCAAAGCCGGTGAAGCCCTGGAGACTCTGGCGGGAAGGTTCTCGTACAGCCCTTATGGTATGCGGGCCAAGATAATGCTGGCCCGTCTGTATCTGGGCGCAGGCAGGATCGATCAGGCCCAGGCATTGCTGGATAAGTTGTCCGCCGAGGTGGTTACGCCTTTTGCGGAAGCAGGGCTCAGGGCCGCAGTGCTGGGGGCCAGGGGCAAATGGAATGAAGCGCTGGAACAGCGCAGGCTCCAGTGGTCCTTAGCCCGGATCACAGAGTCCACAGCCGAGGCCCTTCTGGGATGGGCAGAGGCTGCAATGAAAGTCGGCAGACCCAAAATAGCGATGGAGCTGCTCACCAGCCTCTGGAGTCCGGATTCTGAGCTGACAGCCCAGGCCAGGTTCATGCTCGGATTGCAGTACCAGACAGAGGGCAAGCTTGAACAGGCCTTAAAGACTATGGAAGTGGTAAGTAATCTTTTTTCCGGCAGGTCGGAGATCGCCTTGCGCGCCCTCTATCAGACAGGACTGATCCAGGAGGCGTCCGGAGACCGCGAGGGGGCTGTAATTACTTACAAAACGCTCGAAATCCGTGCCGGAGAGCGCAGCGATTGGGCCCACAGCGCCCGCAACCGTCTGCGGGAGCTGACCGCGCAAAATCCTGCCGCAGAAAAAGTCAAGTGAAGACTAGCTAAAAATATTTGAAATATTTAGGTATGTCCTAGATAAAACAAGTCATTCGCAAAATTTAAGCTTTCAGGCACAAAGTGGCAAAGGCACAAAGTTTTAAAGACATTTTATCCCGGAGCTTTCATGCTGAAATTTACTGTGAACAACATTTGCCATAAATCTCATAAAGGCTAGACCAATGTGCCAGTCTATGATTGAAACATTATTACCTGTACAGAGCACGGATACAGGTGTGTCTTAACCCTGAATCCGGGAGAGAGTTTTTGCGGTAATACCGGTGGAGAAATGTTTTCTTTTTACTTTGTGCCTGTGTGCCTTTGTCCCTCTGTGCCTGTATGCACAGATACGAATCAGTTATGATGGAACCAGGCTACATCCACAATTTGTTGTCGATGTGGATAAACTAAGCGCCTATCACTCCAGGATGTCGAATGCGCGGTCCAGGAAATTTGCGGATATCAGACGGTAATCCTCTGGGGATTCAAGCGCAGTTTTGGCAGCATCCCGCTTTTTTTTGTCCTCAAACAACCCGAAAATACCGCTTCCGCTTCCGGAGAGGAGCGCCACTTTAGCGCCGGCCTCGATCAGCCGGTGTTTAATGTCGCGCAATTCCGGATGATGGGCAAATATCACGGGCTCGAAATCGTTTACTATCCCTTCCACAGGTCCCAAAGGTCCGATAAGCTCCTCCCATTTAAGGGGACCGCTGTTAACATCCATGGTTTCAGTGCTGATACCCTCGGCCTGGGAGTTATCAAGCGCGCGGTAGGCCCACAGAGTCGAGACAGACAAATTGGGGAGAACCAGCAGGAGCGAGGTTGGCTTACTGACCGGCAGCCTGAGCATCCGCTCGCCTATTCCCCAGGCCAGGGCTCTTCCTCCGGAGAGCAGAAAGGGCACATCGGCGCCAATCGAGGCGGCTAAGGCATAAAGGGCGGTATCGCCGCCCGGCAGCGGTCCGAAAAGACGCTCACAGGCTATTATCGTCCCTGCGGCATCTGCACTGCCGCCTCCCAGGCCGCTGCCTACCGGAATACCCTTTTCAATATTTATTTCCAATCCCCTGTCCCGGATGTCCAGCATTTGAAGGCAGGCTACGGCGACACGATAGGCGATGTTCTCCGGCCCGTTCGGTACGGATGGATCGTCACTATGCACATCGACCGCTCCCGGAGTTGTCCGGAGGGTCAGATGATCGGAAAGTGAAATGTTCTGGAATATGGTCTCCAGGGAATGATAGCCGCCTTCAAGACGGCCCAGGATCCGTAAGCTGAGGTTGATCTTTGCAAACACCCGTATTTTCAAGATTGTATCTTTTGTTTGAGACATTTGAAAGCTCCGTTAAAAGAGGGAACTTGAATTGTATCTGAATAACTTCTCACTTCAGGCTTCCCGTCCCATCCTGTAAAACGGGTTCAGAGGCCCCTTCTTCCTCAAGATGGTCCGTTTTCTGACGAATCTGGCTGAGAGTGAGCCCTTCTCTCCACATCATCGCCAGGCCGACAAATGTTATTGGACCCATCATCAAAAGGTGCATAATGACGGCAAAACCTGTGGCCACGCTCTTGTCTATACCGTAAGCTTCGCTCAGGGTATAGATGATCGCCGCATGGATCGGCCCGACAAAGGCAGGTGCGCTCGGCAGCGCCACGCCCAGGGCCACAAATCCCAGAGTGAGGTAAGGAGCGGACCAGGGCAGTGAATCGAATGAGAAACCCCTGAAAGCGCAATCGTAGCTGAAAACCACCAGCCACCAGTGGATAAAGCTTATAATTGTAATCTTCCACATTGCCGATCCGTTCCGCAGGATCTTTATGCCCTCGGTAAAAGTGACCAGAAAATGTTCGAATCTCTCGAAGAGGTGTTCCGGAAATATCTTGCGCCCTACAGGCAGCGCCATCTTCATCGCCAGGTTGGGCTTGCCGCGCAAAATAAGCAGAACGATGATTCCCCCGCTAAATACAAAAGCCACGATCAGGCCTACTTTGACCACAAACGGCGGGAACTGTCTGCTGAAAAGCAGCGGGATTATCAGGCATAACAGAACGCAGAGGGTGTCGAAAAAGCGCTCGACGAAAAGGGTGGCCAGCGTGTAACTCAAAGGCGCAGCCACTTTGCGCCTGGCCATCAAAGCCCGCACCATTTCTCCGATTCTCAATGGCAGGATGTTGTTGGAGGCGAAACCGATCAGGTTCGAGACAGTCAGTCCCCCAATCCCGGCCTTGTGCTGCTTCTGGTAAAAGTATTTCCAGCGCCAGGCACGGACCCACATTACTCCCAGACAGAGAATAGTGAAAACGGATAGAGGCAGGATCCTGATCCGGTTTTTATCAAAGATCTGTAATGCTTCTTCCAGATTCACCCCACGAAAAGCAATATACAGGCAGACAGTGGTGATTAAGAGAGCCACGGCATGTTTCAGGTATTTCATCTTTATCCTTTGAGAATGGTTTTTTCTGAGACATTGAAATAATTTATTAAAAGCGTAAATCGAAGTCAAAGGATTAATATTGCAGCCATTATGACACAAAGTATGCCATAATGGCCTGAAAATAGTGGCACGGTAATTGCCAAATTATAGGGTGGAGAAAAATATTTGAAAAAATCTTATCTTCTTTAAAATGTAAAGGGAGTATAAAATGAGCAAGGTAATTGGAATTGATCTGGGAACTACCAATTCTTGTGTGGCTGTGATGGAAGGCGGCGACCCGGTGGTAATTCCCAATGCCGAGGGCAGCCGGACCACCCCCTCGATTGTGGCTTTCACCAAGGACGGCGAGCGTCTGGTGGGACAGGTCGCCAAGCGGCAGGCCGTTACAAATCCGAAGAACACGGTTTACTCGATCAAGCGTTTTATGGGCCGGAAAGTGGGCGAGGTGCAGGATGAGATTTCCAAAGTGCCCTATGAGGTGATCTCTGGCCGGAATGACAGCGCCATGGTGCATGTCCAGAACAAGGAATACAATCCTCCTGAAATAAGCGCCATGATTCTGCAGAAAATGAGGCAGACCGCTGAGGATTACCTGGGCGCTAAAGTGGAAAAGGCGGTCGTTACCGTGCCCGCTTATTTCAACGACAGCCAGCGCCAGGCCACTAAGGACGCCGGACGGATCGCCGGACTCGATGTGCTGCGGATCATTAACGAGCCCACAGCGGCCAGCCTGGCCTACGGTCTGGACAAGAAAAAGGATGAGCGCATCGCAGTCTATGATCTGGGCGGCGGAACATTCGATATTTCTATCCTGGAGCTCGGGGAGGGGGTCTTCGAGGTCAAGTCCACCAATGGCGATACACATCTGGGAGGTGATGATTTCGACCAGCGAGTTATCGAATGGCTGGTGGCAGAGTTTAAAAAGGATAACGGGATAGACCTGAGCAAGGACCCGATGGCCCTGCAGAGGCTCAAAGAAGCCGCAGAAAAAGCCAAGTGCGAGCTGTCCACAACCATGAAGACCGATATCAATCTGCCGTTTATCACTGCTGACAGCTCGGGACCCAAGCATATGAACGTTAATCTCACCCGGGCCAAATTAGAGCAGCTGGTCGACGACCTTATTCAGCGCACTGTCGGCCCCTGCACACAGGCCCTGAAAGATGCGAAAGTGACTCCGGACCAGATCGACGAGGTGATTCTGGTCGGCGGCTCGACCCGCATTCCCAAGGTCCAGGAAGTGGTAAAAAACTTTTTCGGCAAGGACCCTCATAAGGGGGTCAATCCGGATGAGGTCGTGGCCGTGGGCGCCGCAATCCAGGGTGGAGTGCTCGCCGGCGATGTCAAGGATGTCCTGCTGCTCGATGTCACCCCGCTCTCGCTCGGTATCGAGACCCTGGGCGGCGTGTTCACCAGGCTGATCGAGCGCAACACCACCATTCCGACAAAGAAGAGCGAGGTGTTCTCCACAGCCGAGAACAGCCAGACCACTGTCGAGATCCATGTGCTCCAGGGTGAGCGCCCGATGGCCATTGACAACCGCACAATCGGCCGCTTCCAGCTCACCGGCCTGCCGCCTGCCCCGCGCGGCATACCGCAGATCGAGGTCACTTTCGATATCGACGCCAATGGTATCCTGCATGTCACGGCCAAGGACAAGGCCACCAGCAAAGAGCAGAAGATCAGAATCGAGGCTTCCAGCGGCCTGAACGAGCAGGAAATCGATAAAATGGTCAAGGATGCCCAGACGCACGCAGCCGAGGATAAGAAGAAAAGGGAAGACGCGGAAGTCCGCAACAGGGCGGACCAGATGGCTTTCGAGACCGAGAAGAACCTGAAAGAGCTCGGCGATAAGCTGGACTCCGATACCACCGCCAGGCTCCAGGCCGCGGTTGACCGGGTCAAATCAGCCCTCAAAGGCGCGGATATGAACGAAGTCAAGTCAGCCAGCGATGCCCTGACCGCGATCTGGAACGAGGCAGCCCAGAAGCTCTACCAGACCCAGACACAAGACCGGCACGAGGCCGGCACCCAGCAGGAGGCTTCAGGCGCAGGCGCCTCAGGCCGCGCTTCCTCTGCCTCAGGTGAAGGCGAAGTGGTGGATGCGGACTACGAAGTGGTGGATGACGACCAGGACAAAAACAAGGGCAAGGACAAGAAGTGACAATTGGAGTAGCATAGCATAACCTGAATCCCCCCGCCCCTATTATTGGAGGGCGGGGGGATTTTTTTTTAAAATCTCAAACTAATATATGTAGTAAAGTTCTAAAGTGAGAATTAGCTCATCCCTCTTCCATTTTGGATTTATATTAGATATGCTTACTTACTGCTAGACGATGCGTTAAAAAGCTTTAGCTGTTATTCTTTACCATAATATATATAAATATACCCATTGCTCGAGCTATCAATATCAAGCGCTGTAACACCAGACAAATCAGAGCGAAAGCGCACCTCTGAGACACCACTGGGAAGATTATCTGAGACCTTAGGGATATCCTCAACTCTATAAAATTTCAAAGACTGCTTGGCAAGTCTCATATCATAAGACAAGCTGCGAGCTTGCTCCCAATCCGAGCCAAGAGTCTCAACACATATTTTATCTACTTTTAGTCGTAAATCCAGATTATTTTTTGCGGCCTGTCTCGCTTTATCCCAAAGCTCACTTAAGGAACAGCCATTCGTGCATTCCTCAACAAATAGAGAGGCAATCACAACACTCACTCCAGCAGCGGGATATACTTGCTCCAGTGAGAAGTAATGATCTCTTATTCGGTCTCCTGTGCTTTTTACCTCAATTCGGGAAGCTCTTTGACTAAAATCAAAATGTTCCGATAGATCATTATGCCAGGCTTCCAACATCTGGTAAGGATTTTTTGCTGAATTTATTAAAAATAGCTCTGCCCATAATCCTCTCACTGGTTTTGATCTTGGCTTTTTTAAAGCCAAAAACAAAGCAGCCAAGCGATCGATAGCGTAAGAAATATCCTCATTTTTAATATCAGAAGGCAAGGCATTAATTATTGAATCCATTACACGCAGGAAATAAGCTTTTAATCCATCATCATCACTTAAGCAACATATTATAGTAAATACTCCTCTGGACTCATTACCTTTTGAATCAATAATTCTGCACTCAGCACAATACTCAACACGCAAGTTCTCCAAAGCATAATTTGCCGGGATTTTCTTTGGCATTTCAGTTTTTAGCAAAATTACTGGACTGTCATTTGCATCTCGTCCTAAATGACGATCCTTGAATCCAGGAACAGCCATAGCTGAGAATGACATTATATCTTTGCCATCGCTAGCTATCTTATTTATTTTTGTAAATAATTCGAGCAAATCACTCATCGTTATACTCCTCAGCATCACCCTGATCTTGAATAATTACATCGCCAGTAAGCCCCTCTGGTATATAAATAGCTATATTGGGCACTATTCCAGTAACTGTAGGCTCTCTTAAATCAAGCATATGAATCTGGATAGTGATTTGGTCATCTTCTCTAATATGTCTATCCCCAGGGTATATATCACCTCTTTGTTTAAGCGGATATACTGGATTTGCACCTTGAAATAAATTCGGAATCTCGCCATGTTGGTTTAGTCTTCTAACTCTGGGCATACCATGACTCATAATATATAATGCACATTTAATATTTGGGTCTGAAATAATAGCCTGCCTTATTATTATTAACACACCTAATAAATTCTGTGCATCTGATAAGCTAGTGAATCTAAGATTCAGTAGTAGGTTTTCATAAACATCACCTAAGCTTAAGTTTTTTGCAACTTGATGACGCTCAATTTTTGTTCTTTTTGGATGTCCATCATCTTCAGTCATCTTTAATGAAGATAAGAAATTAGCTATCTGTTTTCTATTCTCAATTATTGCATCTAAACAATCATGGGGACAGCGCGGATAAAACCAATCCTCATTGACACGAACACGGACATAATCTATATCTATAATTGAATCACGAGTTGGCTTAAAGCCTTGTGGAACTAAAAAAGCTCTACGGAGTTCCCTAAGAGACCTTCCCTCATATTCTTGAAGTCGATGCAGCACATCTCTCTCGTGATCCACATAACGAGTATACGCTGTGGATAATTCTGGCTCAAGAAAAATTCGACAGTATTCCAGATAAAACTTCTTGTAGCCAAAAAATCGAGCGCGCTGCTGAATAGTATCAGCCTGTCGAGCGCCAACTCCTCGAGGCATATAGGTAACCGTTAAGCCTTCAACTGTAAAACCTCGATCTAGCACTTGTCCACCAACTAGAATATGAGAATATGCTCCCCCCCAATCAATTTGTGGCGTTTTTCCCCTACTGGTATTAATGGGAGGATGTAAAACTGTCTTTCTTAACGAACATTCAAGCTGTAATTTTAATTGTTCAAATGATTCTATATTTCTAACTGTACTTCTAAGATCATTATAGGATGGTAAAAAATCTTCCATAAAGACACTATAATCTGGATCCAAAGGATTCTGTAAAAGTCTAGTCCAACTATTTTTGATTGCATATATCCAATTATAATATATTTGATGACCTACAACTCTATAGGATGGATGAACCATCATTGATCGGTTTCCTTTACCTTTATCTCTGATAAAACCCGAAGCTACACCAAGGAAAAATAAGCGTAATGCTTCTAACAAGCTATCAGGCGGCGCTTCTAAATGATTATCACGAGTAGGGATATCTTCTTGAGGGATTTCTCTAATAAGATTTGTATTATCTTTAAAAAAATCTTTTCCTCCAGTATATTCATTTCCAGGGGATAAAGTCTTTGCAAATTTAGGTGACAAAACATCAATTAAATTTATAAGAAGAGGACCTTGTGGAGTGGCAGTATATTGTAAGAACGTATGGTGTGGTATTGCATTCTTCAATTCTAAAAGTCTCCTGTAAGTTGTGCTTTCATCTCCATCTCTTATTAAATTATTTAATCCCGCTTGATCAGCTTCATCATCAATAATTAATACAGGTATGCCCTTTAAATCAACTCTTGCAAGAACATTTATTAGATTTTGAAGGTGTACATGATGCTTCATAACTGTAATTAATGTACAAGTTCTCTGAGATAAAGAAATAGCATCATTTTGCCAATCTCTTAAATAATTAGATATTTTAGAATAATCATCGTTATGAATGGTTGGATTATGTATATGTAACCAATTGTGGTCATTTCTATAGTCTAATCTAAGATCATACCTTAGTCTTCTTTTAGATTGATCATTTAGAGCAATTGAAGTGCCTGCTATCACAATTATTAAAGGGTAGCAGTTATCTCTTGCAAGCGTAGTAACAGCAGTAAAAGACATAGTTTTTCCGCTTTGCACATGTCCAACGACTAAGCCTGTCCGCTGACCTGTAGCCTCCACTGGCGATATACACTCAGAAAGAATGGATACAGATTCTTCTTTAAGGCTTCTTTTGCTTGAATCATCAAGTGGCAGATGATTCAATAAGCTCGTAATTTCTTCTCCGATTACAGGAGTCCATCTCCTGTCTTGTGCAGGAATCACATCAATTCTTTCCTGATCTTCAGGTATATTGTTCATTTCCGAACTCCTTATGTCTTCCACAGCGCATCTCTAAGAAGCTCGTTAACGTTTCGACGAATTGTCCCTGCAAGCTTAACCCCGCTGTCACGAGCAGCAATCTCTGCGAGGCCAAGAGCAGCCGCAATCCTTAATAATGGCTCAATCTGATCACAATCAACTCCAGAAAACCTCTCCATAAAAGGATGAGCCATTGACATTCGCAGACCAACGACCCTGTAACTCTCATCGTCTAATTGAGCTTGCTCACGCTCAGCGATTTGGTCGCTTATTTCTAGCCAATCTCCAACAGCCTGATCATATGTAAGCTCAATAATTATTCTCCATTTCCTTCCATGAAACTCAGCATCTATGCACCGCCTTGTTATGGACTTTACATCGCTTAGCTCATTGGAAGGATACTCGCTTGAGGGCTGCTCGGAAGAGATTGCTTCCATTACTGGAGGCACGTGATTATGTATTGTCTGAGCTGTGCTTGTTGTTGCCTCATTCGCCCCTTGTTGATAATCTTGGGGTCTGCGCTCTATTCTATATTCGCGTGCTTGCTGAAGCAGGGGAATTTCATCCTTAGAAAGCTCCCCCTTCAAAATTTCTAAAAAAGGCTGCTCATTCTCATCCCACTGAAAGCCATCTTTAGTATGGCTTACCCCAAAACCTTCAAGATGAATCTCTCCGAATAGACGCTGATATACATGAGTAGTTGATGCTCCAAAAATGAAATGCGGTCTGTAACACTCCTCGCCACTTCCTACGATAAGACGATTCCTTCTGAATAGCGAAAAACCTGCCCTTGATGTGCTTCCAGTCTTCCGGATAGCAGCAAAGCCTTTGGCTTTGAGATTCAATCCAAAATCGAACTCGAATTCTTTGCGCCATAAGATTGGTGAGGCCTCAGGTGTTCGATAGAATGGTGCTACTAAAATAGTCGGTGAATCATACTCAAGAATCTCTCCGTTAAAAGTTAGCGCCATCAATCCTTCTCGTGTAAAGACACGATATATATCTCTTAGATGATCTTTAATTTTTGCATTAGTAAGCCCTCGAGGAATGCGGTATAGATTAGTAAGTATTATCTCAGTAAAATGCACAGAAGCATCTGTATCAATCTCTAAAACTTTCAACTCCTCTATCTTGTCTTTAACAATCTTATCTATGTCAAACCGCACAGTCCTTTCTACTGGCTCCCCAAATGCTGATGTACGCACAAGCCAAGAGGGGGAAAACCAACATGCAGCACTTTTCATTCCCATCCCAAATTCGCACAATCCACTTGTATCTGGAGGCAGCGCTGCTGGGCGAAATGCACGGGCATAATCATCATCGTGAATACCCGCAGCGTTATCTCTTACTGTTATACTTCCAGTATCCGATGTATTTATCTCAATACTGACAGATAATTTTGAATCTTTGCCATCTATTTGAGCAATTTGCGAGCGATAATCTAGAAAGCTTTGAATTGAATTATCCACAAATTCTGAAAGGGCAAACCATGGACGATAATTAAGATGCGGCAATACTGATAGAATGGTAATACCAGGCCTAATATTTACTGTTCTTTGAGTTTTATGAGTCATTTTTGTACTCATTGAGTAAGATAAAGTTATCAAAGCTTCTTACATGGTTAATTTCTCTTGAAAATTAACATTTATTATATTTCAATAGTGCAGTGGCTATAATTTTTACTATATCTGCATTTACTGCATTACCTAAAGCTTTGAAGGCATTTGTTGAAGAATTTGGAAGATATTTTAAAGTTCCCAAGCTTTGGAGATTTGCACATTCTCTTGGGGTCATGTATCTTCTCTCCCAAGCTATAATAGGGACTTGAGTAGTCGTCATAGCTACTAGTGATGGTGCCGTAGTAGGACGCTTAACTCTGACACCAGAGGCTCTGAACTGTATCACGTAGCGCCATATATCTCTTATTTCTCCCTTGCAGTTCCATTCCAATTTTTGAAGGCTTTGAGGAAATTGAAGGATAGAGGTCATCCATCTATCTATCCACTTTTTGTTTTTCTCGTATAACATTCGATTTTGTCTTATAAAATTCTTTTTCCAAGACGGGAATTCCATCTCTTTAGTTCGGGCATATGCAGGAAGTCCATACCATCGCTGTGTTTTAGAGATAGCGCGTAGTGGCTGCCCATGATTTCCTTTATATCGACATAGCTTTCTTAGACCAAGTGCGTATGGGGTAGTATCTTCAAAAGGATAATCAGCTCCAAACTCCATTGACCATATTGGAAAAGATGGCAACTCAGCGTCTAAGGGAAATTTTTGGATAAATTCCTGCCAGACATTTAGGCAATCGACAACCTGTTTAGAAAGAGGCTTGGCATCCTTAGGCTTTTTATCTAAAATAGATATTATGGATGTTTTGACGCTTTCTCCAACATCGGGCCAGGAAAAATGATCAAGACCATTTAAGCTTCCGACAATATAGACTCGGTCTCGAATCTGAGGAATCCCAAACTGATGTGGAGATAGGCGATTTTCATCAACCTTATATTCAAGTTTTTCCAAATCTTTTCGCATAAGACACCAAGTCTTGCCACCTCCATGACGAAGAAGATTGGGAACATTCTCTAAAATAAAGTAATTTGGAAGATGATGTTTGAGAATATCAAGAACATAAGAAAATAGATCACCACTTTTAGGGCAATTTAAGCCATCTTGCTCACCAGCTTTTGAGAAAGGCTGACAAGGAAAGCCTGCACAAAGTATATCATGATCTGGTATTTTTTTAATATCAACTGACCGGATATTTGTCTCAGGCTTTAAGCCGAAATTCTTTTCATAAACATCACATAAATATTCCTCTATCTCACAAGCAAACACACAATTATGTCCAAGCTCTCTAAGGGCAATATGAAATCCCCCAAGACCCGCAAATAAATCGATAAATCTCAAAATTTAAACCTCCTTAGGGAGCCATTCTCTATTTGATTTTTAGTTTTAGTTTTCACGAGCTTTTCAATTTTCTTTGCTACAGTCTCTAAATTAGAATGAATATCTGTTTCCCAAATTCGGACAACATCCCACCCCGCCTTGATTAGTAACTCATTCACTTCGCGGTCTCTTCTTACATTAGCTTCAATTTTCTCTATCCAATACTTTGGATTTGTTCCTTTAGAAATTTTTGACTTTCGAGCATTCCAATCTCGACCATGCCAAAAATCACCATCACAAAAAATTACAGTTTTCGCTTTTGGAAATACAATATCAGGGTTTCCTGGTAGAGATTTTAAATTCTTTCTAAATCGAAGTCCCATTCGGTGTAATGCGCTTCTCAAAATGATTTCATGCCGAGTATTTCTTGACTGATTCGCTCTTTTTGATTTCGAGCTTGCCTGAGTAGCTGGATTAAGATTTTTAAATGAAGGGTATTGCAATTGTTTTTGTTTTTCCATTTTTAAACCATATTAAATGATGAAATCATCCAAGGCTTTGGTATTTAACTATGATACAAGAAATATATTTATATTGTTTCTAAAATATCGTTTTTAAAAAAGGATATTCATTTCTTTTTAATATATTGACATATTTTGCTTTATGTCAATGTTTTGAACGATCCTACCGGCGGCGTTGACAAAGCCACTGCCCGGGAATAACTTTATCAGCTTGTTTTTATACTGTCTGCTTTTCAATGCTCCTTTTATGCTGGGAGATCGGCTTTGCGGCTTCCAATTCCGGCGCTGACATTGTTTATTTGGATGATCGAGCATGCGCTTTCATTTGCCGGGCAGGAGGAACAGAAAGCAGAAGCCTTGCGCACTATCCGGGCAGTCAGAGCCATGAGCGCTCCGGTTGTGGATGGAATACCGGATGAGCCTTTCTGGCTCTCTGCGGACTGGCAGGAGAATTTTATCCAGCTTAAGCCCGCTTTAGGCGAGCGAGCCAGGGCCGCAACCCGGGTGGCCGTGGCTTATGATGAAGAGCATGTCTATGTGGCTTTCCGCTGCCTGAACCCCACCGGGGAATCCGCCAATTCAAAAATCACCCGCCGCGATGACAATATGGACCTGGACAATGCGGTAACCGTTTATTTCGATACCTTTCATACCCGGCGCGACTGCTACTATTTTTCCACCAACTCTCTCGGCACGCAGGTGGATGGCAGGATCGGGGAGGACGGTGGCTCGAACGATAAACGCTGGGACTGCATCTGGAGTGTGGCCTCGCGCGAAGACTCTCTCGGCTGGAGTGCGGAGATGGCTATCCCGGTGAGCGAGATCCGCTTTCCGGAGAGCTCGGACAGTCCCTGGGGCATCAACTTCCGCCGGAATTATCCCGAGTTTTTTGAGACGAGCTTCTGGAGCAAAAGGGATGTAGCCTGGAAGATCTCCCAGTCAGGGGACATGGTTGGCCTTGCGGGCTTCAGGAAGAGGTTTTCCGCTTCGCTTTACCCCTACGTTGTAGCTCTGGATGCGAACACCCCTTCAACCGGGGAGCGCAAGACCATTTACTCATCCGGCGGCACCGAGGTGATTGCCGGTGCGGACCTGCGGTTTAATATCGGGGCCACTGCCACAGGCAACCTGACCTACAACCCGGATTTCGCCACTGTCGAGGCGGATCAGGAGGTGATTAACCTGACCCGTTACGAGACTTTTTTCCCTGAGAAAAGGCTTTACTTTCTCGAGGGTGCCGAGCTGTTCAGCAACACTATCAATGTTTTCCATTCCAGGCGCATCGGGGATATCGACTACGGGATCAAAACGAGCGGCAGGGCGGAAAAATTCAATTTTGCGGTTCTCTCGGCGCATGAGCGCGCCGCAGGCGGGGAGCCCTCCTCGCAGACCTCGGTCGTGAGGCTGCAGCGGGATATTTTCGGCTCCTCGAATATCGGGATCTTGTTTGTTGACAAAGGCTTCTCAGGCGGTTACAACCGGGTCCTGAGCACTGATGCCACTATTTACCTTCCCTCGCATTTTAAAGTTACCTCCCAGTTCGTGGGCAGCTTCCCCTCAGGCGAGGACCAGTTTACCAAGGCCTGTTTCGTGAATGCGACCCGGGAAACCGACAAGTACCACTATCATCTGAGCTTTACCGATATCGATCCCGGTTTCCGGAAAAATGTCAATGCTGTGGGCTTTATACCAGATGATGACCGCTGCGAGCTTGACAACAGAATCGGCTACGAATGGTGGATCAGAAAACACAATCTCGAGAAGATCAATTTTCACTCGAGCAGCAATGTGTACTGGAGCCACAGCGGGAGCTTGCGGAATGTGATGAACACCGAGTGGGTGGGAGTCACTTTCCTTAAAAAATGGCTGGTCGGTTTTGCCAACAACTACCACACCGAGCTTTTCGAAAAGCGCTACCACAACCACCGGATTTCGGCGGAGATGGGCTATAACCTGCAGTCATGGAACAATTTGTCGTTTCTGTATCAGCGGGGCCGCAATTTCGATTCGAATTTACAGATGTGCCGTCTCCGTGTGAGCCTGAAACCGCGGGACAATATTGCAATGGCCTATAGTTTCTATCGTTACAGTCTTTCACCCGATCCGCAAAAGCAAAACACGATGCTGCATGTCCTGACCACAGACTACAATTTCACTCCTGACCTCTGGCTGCGCGTTTTTACCCAGTACAACAGCCGCAACGACCGTTTCTACCTCTACGGCCTGTTCGGCTGGCGCTTCGCCCCGCCTTTCGGAGCGCTCTACCTGGCCTGCACCGCAGACCGCTTCGACCAGCTCGGCGAGCTCTTTGAGCCTGTCTCCCGTAAAGACGAGCGCGCCTTCTTTGTCAAGCTCACCGTGCCCCTGGGACTCTAAGTTTACTATTTGCTCACCCCCCGCACCTGGGGCACCTCTTGACCCAACCGAAATAGCGATGGCCGCAGGACGGGCAGGTGCGAAAAATCCTCCCTGTCAAATGATGTATTATCTGTATCAGGGCTGACCACCCTTGCGTGGCGATAATCAATACGGCCATGGCCAGGGCCAGGATTACGATCAATATCAGCATGGAAGTGAGTTTCAGGGTGCCCTCGAGCGCCGCGTAGGCCAAAAGCAGAAGGATAACAACCCCCCAGAAAAGCCGCCTGCGCGCTTTTAGCGGAACGAGGTACCAGAGGCTCCGCAGGGGTCTCAAGATCGCTCCCAGGATGAGGGCGGTCTTGTCCACTGCGGCGATCAAGAGCAGGGGAAGCTGAGTCCCAAGAAAAGATTTAGCCGCCTGCCACAGGAGAAGCAGAAAGATCCGCCTCCTGCCCACAGGCAGGAGGCCGCCGCAGGAGCCGCAGCGCACGCGCACCTTTTTCCCTGTCACCAGACGAACCCGGTTTGCGGCGCCGCAGGCCGGGCAGCGTATCAGCAGTTTCAACTCGGACATGGCTGGTAAAAACCTGACTTTTGATTTAAAAAAGCGGATTGCTCTGATTCGGAAGACTCGAAATATCCCTGTTTGCACGGGCCGTGGCTTAAAGGGTTCAGTCCCCGGCTGCCCGGCTCCGGTTGTTCCATAAATTAAGGCTTTTATCAGGCCGCAGCAAGTGACGGGTGTCTGGGAGGGTTATTCGGGACTGACAGGTGGAAGCTTTGTGCTGTCGGATGGACAATAGAAACAATTCCCTTTTATTGAGTCCAAATACTTACTTGCGCCGGTCGTTTTATTCCGTGGAAAAGAGCTTTACTATGGCATAGATAAAAAAGACGAGCGCACAGGCCGAATACAAAATGAATGGCACGGTCTGGATGAAAGGGCCGCTGAAATCCGTGTT
>DATKXY010000054.1:0-20877 GCA_035528795.1 archaeon
TCCAGCCACCCGAGCCTCGCTTTCCTGGCTCCGGCATAAAGTGTCAGGACAACAGCGAGCATCGTACCCACAGTAGCTATGCTGAAAACAACCGCAACCAGGACCGATCCGGCAAAATCGCTTCGAGCGGCCGGGTACATTAAAAGCGGAATCAGCGGCTCACAGGGCCCGAATACAAAAATAAGGAACAGCACCCAGGGCGTGCTGTCTCCTTTCACTGCAGGGCCGGCAGATTCATGAGTATGCAAATTTGTATGATTGAGCTCGGCGCCGGCATGCGGGCTTGAGTGGGGATGCGCGTGTTTGTGTACCGTTCCATTTCCGTGAAGATGGACGTGTTTGTGTTTCCTGGGATAAAAGAAGCGCCAGAGCCCCCAGAGCGCATATAGCGTGCCGAAAATCAATAGCAGGTAGGCGGCGATATCCCCCCGCACAGACTCGACCGATTCAAGCTTGCTGACCATTACCCCGGCGGCTATCCCTATGATCCCGATAATAACCGAGCTAAATACATGTCCCAAGCCGCAGAAAAAAGTAATCAGGCTCGTGCGGGAAACGCTCCAGCCCCTTGAGCGAGCCAGCACCACAAAAGGGAGATAATGGTCCGGCCCGAGCACGGTATGGGTCACTCCGATTGTAACCGCAGCAGTGGACAGGGCCAGGATATCGGTGCCCATGAAAATTTCCTTTTGTTTAATAACTCACCTGTGATCGAGTAAAACTATAATGTCACTAAAATAAAATTTGTGTTATCAATATAACCGTCATCAGCGCAGCAGACAACATATTGTCCAATGTCTGTCTCGTTCTATCAATAAGGGCCACGATTCGACCCTAATTTCAGGCTGGAAAGCGAAACAGGTGCGAATGCGGTTCCGGTTCAGCACTCCTTGACCTGCCAGT
This sequence comes from archaeon, assembly GCA_035528795.1. GTDB lineage: Bacteria > Gemmatimonadota > Glassbacteria > GWA2-58-10 > GWA2-58-10 > DATKXY01. Next base: position 904 of record DATKXY010000054.1, read on the forward strand.
CTAAGCTGTAGCAAATTCCTCAGCGCGGATGCCTGTAAAGTATGCAAAGCTGGACTAATTATCGGGAGCGGCTTGTGCAGCCCGACGGTCCGGACAGCGGACCGCCTGCATTGACCAGCCGAATAAACGAGGATCTCATTTTTACTATTTTACCGGGTTTCAATAAAAATTGATGGATAAAAAAAGAAATTTTTGCTAAATACATGATATATTCGCGGGCGTTCGGTCTTTTTCCTGGATAAAAAAACTAAATTAAAGTAAAAAAAGCTTTTTCCAAAGCTGGAAGGAGTAGTAAGTGAAAGAGTTTAAAGGATTCAGCGCGGAATCTTTCGCTTTTATGCAGGAGCTCAAAGCCAACAACTACAAGGCCTGGTTCGATGCCCACCGGGAATCCTGGGAAGGTTTGAAAGCCGAGCTGAAAGCCGTTTGCGGAGCTCTTACGCCTTTTCTTACTGATCTGGACTCTGAGCTCGAGACAGATCCCAAGACCGGCCGCTGCCTTGGCCGGATAAACCGCGACATACGTTTCACAGCAGATAAACACCCGTACCGGGAATCGATCGATGTTCTCTTTTTCCCAAAAGATTACGGCCGTACCAAAGTGCCCGGGTTCGCAGTGGGTCTTGACCCTGAGCATTGCTATATCGGCACCTGGCTCGGCTCTTCGATGAACTCATGGCGCGAGCGTTTTGCGGCCAACATTGCCGCGCACCCTCAGGTCTTTGAAAAATACCTGGAAGAAAATGATAATTTCAGCGATTTTTCCATTTACAGTGAAAGTTACAAGAAGGCCAAGGTGGCGGGTCTTCCCCCGCTGGCCGACCAATGGGCCAGGCGTAAATATTATTACATGGGTCTGTTTGTCCCGCCTGGGGAATCAGTGGCCTTGGGTGCCGGAATTATCCATAAAATCGAGGAGGCTTTCCTGAGGCTGTATCCTCTTTTTCTGTTCGCCACCTCCAAAGAGTTAGCCGCAACTCTCGAACGCTTCCGGAGGAGAGTTTGACTGAAATACCTGACAAGGCAGATCTGGCGCTTACGGTCTTTCGAGTCCGGATTTCTTGATTATGACAATCTATTGATTTATTCATATTATTATATTTTAATTTATATACCAATACGGGACTTGCTCTTGCAAACAGTTTCTCCGGGCCTGAAAATGACCTTAGGTTGCAATCCTGCCTGAACCCACTGGACCGACAATGAAAAACATACACAAAATAATAATCGGGGATTCCCGCAGGATGAAAGAGGTCCCGGATGAGTCAGTCCACCTCGTGGTCACCTCCCCTCCTTACTGGCAGCTCAAAGACTACGGCAGCGGGGACCAGATCGGCTTCAACGATAGTTACGAAGATTATATCAACAACCTGAATTTAGTCTGGAGCGAGTGTATCAGGGTCCTGCACCCGGGATGCCGCTTGTGTATCGATATCGGGGACCAGTTTGCGCGATCTGTTTACTACGGCAGGTATAAAGTCATTCCCATACGGACTGAAATAATAAAGTTCTGCGAGAGCGCCGGGGCCGACTACATGGGAGCGATTATCTGGCAGAAAGTCACGACCACCAACACCACCGGCGGAGCCACAGTGATGGGTTCTTTTCCCTTGCCGCGCAACGGCATCCTGAAGCTCGATTATGAATTTATCCTCATTTTCAAGAAGCCGGGTAAAGCCCCTCCGGTAAGCATGGAGATCAAAGAGCGCTCAAAGCTTACTACAGAGGAATGGAACCGCTATTTCGCAGGTCATTGGAATTTCCCGGGCGAAAAGCAAAAAAAACACCTGGCGATGTTTCCAGAAGAGCTGCCTAAAAGGCTGATCAAAATGTTTACCTTTGTTAGTGACACGGTGCTCGATCCTTTCTTGGGCAGCGGCACTACCATACTGGCGGCCAGAAATCTTAATAGAAACTCTATCGGCTATGAAATTAATAAATATTTTTTACCTTTGATTGAGGGGAAAATCAGCCTGGCGCAGCAAAACATTTTTGAAGAGCAGAAATTCGAGATCATAAAACAGAAAGACGCCGCGATAGATTTCAAAAAAGAAATCAAAAAGCTGCCATACATTTTCAAGGACCCGGTTCAGTTCGACAAAAAAGTGGATCCGAAAAAAAAGAGATTCGGCTCGAAAATAGACGGCGAATCCTGCGCCAGAGAGGAATACTACAGGGTTAAAAAAGTCTTGTCGCCGGAGGTGCTGATTCTGGACAACGGCGGCACTAAAATCAGGCTCTTAGGGGTTAAGGAAATCCCGGAAAAACGCTCTGAGGCCGTGAAATTCCTTGAAGAGAAAACGCGCGGGCAGAAAGTTTTCATGAAATTCGACAGCACCAGATATGATGATGACAATATTTTGCTCTGCTATTTATATCTTGGAAATAAAACTTTTCTCAATGCTCATTTAATAAAAAATAAGCTGGCGGCGGTAGAGCTGTCTATCGATTTCAAATACAAGTCTAAATTTCAAGGATTATTTATAAAACAAGGAGGCAATACGTAAAGAATGCTGTCATCATATCGTGGTGAGTTCTTCGCTTTATTCGGTGTTTCCGGGTTATGGCATAGAAACAAATAACGATTGAACAATAATATTAAAATTTTAATACTTTTGCAAAACAGAAAAAGATAAGCAGCGAGGCCTGCCTGCAATAGCTTTGCAGGCAGGCCTCGTCATATCCTCGCGGAAGTGGATTATTCAAAAATCGCCTCTAACCTACTTACGGAAGCAGGATTTGATGATTTCCTCATCGCAGGGCTTGGTAAAGAGGCTTACCACCAGGGTAATGATCGCTGTCAGCGGGAAGATAACCGCTATGGGATCGACCACCACCCAGGGGAAAGAGGCGAGTGTGGGCTTGCCGAACATGAAATTGCAGATTCCCAGGGCTGCGGACTCCTTGGAGTGGATAAAAAGGAGGTAAAGCACGCTGCCCACAAATCCGAATACAAGCCCTGAAATTGCCGCAGCCGGGGTTACCCGTTTCCAATAAAGGCCTAAAGCGTACATGGGCAGGAAAGAGGAAGCGCACAGGCCGAAAAAGATAGCCGTACCCGGTGCAATTATACTCTCCGGAAGCACCCAGCCAAGCCACATCACTATGACAATGCCCACCATGATCCCGAGCCTGGTAAGCATAATCGTCCTATCCTTTTCTGTCTTTTTAGTAACCTGCTGATATATATCGCGGCTTATCGCCGTGCCCATGACGTGGAACTGGCTCGAGAGAGTGCTCATTGCAGCGGCCAGGAGGGTGAGCATAAAAACAAGGCCGAACCATTTAGGCAGGGCTTCAGTGATATAGAGCGGGATAATCGTATCCACATTGCCGCCCGCTGCGGCCACTGAAATCACGCCCTTGGTCTTGAAAAAGAAGACATTGGTCAGGCTCCCCACTATAAAAGCCACCCCGGTCATCATAAAAATGAAGATGCCGCCCACCAAGACCGCGCGGCTTAATTCCTTGCGGCTTTTCACAGTCATGAATCGCACCACGAGCTGCGGCTGGGCCAGAACACCGATGCCCACTCCCAGGACAATAGTACTGACCAGTGTCCACCACCACCCGGAAAATGAGGTAGGCATGGCGGTCCAGCCCACATGACCGGCTTTGGCCAGACTCTCGGGCACTTTGTCCGCCAGGTCGGTGAGCGCCTGGTGGGCGCCGGTGAAACCGCCGAGTGAAACATAAGTGAAAATGAAAAGGATCAGCATGCCGACAAACATTATCGAACCCTGAAGGGCATCGGTGTACATCACGCCTTTAAGCCCCCCGGCGATCACATAAGCGGCGATAATCACGGTGAAAATAAGCAGGGCTGCCAGATAGGGGATTCCCATATTGGTCTCGATAAAGCGGGCCCCGCCGATCAGCACCACTCCCGCGTAAAGGGGCATGGCGATAAAGATCACCGCGCCTGCGAAAACCTGGATGAACTTGCTTCCGTATCGCTTGCCTAAAAATTCGGGAAAGGTATGGGCATCCAGGTGGTAACCCATAACCCTGGTCCGGTTGCCGAAAAACACGAATGCAATGAAGATCCCGACAAATATGTTGAGGAATGTGAGCCACAACAGGCCCATGCCGAAAAGTCCCGCCACACCGCCAAATCCTACAATGGCCGAAGTGGAAATAAAAGTGGCCCCGTAGGAAATCGCCATAACGTAGGGGTGAATCTGGCGGCCGGCTATCAGGTAATCTGTAGCAGTGGCAGTTTTCTTATACCCCAGAAAACCGAGGTATCCGATAACAAGCAGATAGATGACCACCGCTAAGGCTGTTGTAAACATAGACTTATTCTCCCGGCTGTTCCGTGGATTATTTTATAATCCCCCGCTGAAGTCGGTTGTAACTCCCCAGGAGATAAAAATTTGAAATAAAATGATCCCATCAGAGCAAATAATGCCTTAGGGCCTTAGAGTGTCTCGCTTATTTCATCCTCTTCCTTAGCCCACTTGACTGTCTTTTCCTCGATTTTTTCTCCGCCTTTGTTCCAGTTGATCAAACCGTAAATTACGCAAAGCAGACTGCTCAAAATGCACAAAAGGTAAGCTATCGCTATCCAGGGGTCTGCGATGCCGAACATAACTCCTCCTTCGCCTTTTTCGCAGGCCTAAAATTAAAATGTAAATTCAAGCTGCGACCGGATTCCGAAAGCCGGGTCATCAAAACCGCGGTTTTTCATCCAGTCGGCAGGCTGTACATAGGCAAAAACAAACATGTAGCTGAAATTCTTCCAGACCGGAGCGATAAAGATATTGTCGAACTCCCAGCCGAAAGTTTCGCCCTGCTGGGTAAGTCCCAGCCAGATCGGGCTGAAAATGAAGGCGCATTTATGGGGCAGGCTGAACGCCCAGGTAGTCTTGAAGTAGGTGGTGTTCTCCATGCCCGGAGCCAGGTTCGTGGCCATGCCCCGGGAGTGCAGGGCGAAGAAATTGCTGGCATTATGCACCAGGTGGATAAAGCGGTACTCGTAGGCCCAGGCGTAAGGGTAAAAAGGACCAACAGCTACATAGCCCTCGAATTTATTTGGGGTGGCCGGGTCATCGCCGCTGCCTATGCCGAATTCGGCTGAAAGGCGCAGCTTTTTATTCGCCAGCGGCGGGAAGCCCACACTAGCCATGAACGCGTAGCCGGTCCAATCGATATCCGAGCCGGTGGAATATTCTTTTTTCCCGTTCTGATAGTCAAACTCGCTCTTCAGAGACCAGCCCGACTGGGTAGCCAGATCCAGGGTCATGCCCAGATTGATATGGGAAAGTAAGTTCAGATCCTGGCTGTTATCCCGGAAATAGGTCAGAAAGAGACCCAGCTTGGATTTTTGTATGGGAATCGAAAGGTCACCGAAGAAAAGATCAACATCATCGACATCATTCACGTTATAATCATAATTATAATTTTCGCGTAAACCCTCATAATATTTCATAGATCCGGCACGAAACTCAGGTTTGCCCGGACCGAGATCGGTATGGAACTGGTAGCCGAAGACAGAGGCGATATTGGTGTTGGTGTAAATGCCGTTACCCAGTTGGAATGGCTGGCGGCCGAACTTGAGTTTCAGCTTCATTCCCGGGAACTTGACATCCATCCAGGCCTGGCGCAGGTGCGGCTCCCAGGCCTCATCCGTGTTGCGCCGCAGAGGAAGCTTCACAGATATAGTTTTACCCTGCGCGTCTGTTATTGTGAAGGGTACATCCTCCGGCATCACTTCTTCACCGGTCTGGATCGTATTGTAGCGGAATTCCTGGCCCAGGAAGATCAGCTTGTTGAACTCGAAAAAGGCAGTGATATTTTCATGGGGCGTGATACCGAATGAAAGGGAAAGGTCGCCATAGTAGTTATGGCGGTTGAGATGGCCTTTTTGGTCCTGATCGCCTCCCCGAATAAAATCGAGGTCATAGTATCTTCCGCGGTACTGCATATGCCCGTTGACCTTGAGAAGCTCTCCGCTCTCATCCTTTAACGACCAACCGTAAACTTGCGTTGAGCTCAAAGCGAGCAGTGCAGCAAGCAAAATGAAACTGAAATGTTTCATCTCCTTTACTCCTTCCTGAGATTGGGGGGTATAGAAATGATGGCCTCGATCGGGGCTTCCCTCTGCTCGAAGCCGCAAGTTAAAACAGTGGTTTTCAGAGCTTGTACACCTCCTCTCCTGTCAAGAGTTTGACACCCTTCTGCTGCAGGATACCGATTGCACGGTCAATCTCCTCGACTCGGAAAATCACTACCGCGCCTTTGCCGCGTTTTTCCACGAAAGCATACAGGTACTCTACATTGAGATTGGCAGCCGAAAATATTTTCAGTACAGAAGCCAATCCTCCCGGCTCATCAGGCACCTCGACCGCAATGACCTCGGTAAACCGGGTGGTGAATCCAGCATCGTGCAAAGCTTTGTAGGCTTCCTCCGGCTTGTTGACAATCAGGCGCAAGATGCCGAAATCGCTGGTATCGGCAAGTGAAAGAGCCCTGATATTGATTTTTTTGGCTCCCATGATTTCGGTCACCTCGTCCAGGCGACCGGCACGGTTCTCGAGAAAAACACTCACTTGTTTGACACGCATGGGAAAAACCTCTCTTTTTAAGGTGTTCACTGTCCGCCGCACACTTTATACGGCAAGCTGAGGTACCAGCCGGACGGCATTGCCGTAAAAAATCTTTTCCTCGACCGCAGTACCCAGCCTCAGACGAAGTACATTATTCACCTCAGTCTGCTGGTCAAGCCATGGACTGTCAGTGCCGAATAAAACATAATCGGCGCCGTGTCTTCCGATCAGGGAGCGGATGCGCTGATCGCTTATCTCGCCGAAACTGAACGAAGTATCCATGTAAACCGGCTTGCCGACCAGACAGCGCTCCACTTCATCCCACATCCGGTAGCCGCCCATGTGGGTGGCAAAGATATTAATTCCGGGAAGCTGTTCGAGCAGAGCGGCCAATCTTGCCGGAGTGCCGCCGTAAGGGGGCTTATAGGAGAGATCCTCGCCGGCGTGGAAAATAACCAGTCTCCCGCTGTCGCGCAAAGCGGCGAAAAAAGGGAGAAGATCAGGATCATCCGGCAGAAATTCCTGATAATCCGGGTGCAGCTTCACTCCGGCAAAGCCGAGCTCGAGGAATTCATCCAGATGCTCCCGCCAGAGAGGAGTTCCCGGATAGAGGGCCCCCATCATGTAAAGGCGTCGATTACCAGCCGAGGCGCTGAAACGGTTGATCGAGCTTACCTTGTCCGGGTTGGTTGCCACAGGCAAGGCCACACTACACTCGATACCAGCGGAATCCATCGAGGCGAGAAGCCCGGCGGCTGTACCGTCGGTGTATGCCTTGTGGTCCGAAGTGGCTTCCATTTTGGGTATCGCAGCGGCGGCCACCTTGTCCGGGAAAAAATGCGTATGGAAGTCTATAATCCGCAAAATGACCTTCCTCACTCTTTCGGCCGCTGGTCGATCACCCGCTTGGCTTTGCCCTCGCTGCGGGCTATGGTGCGCGGCTCGACCAGTTTAACCTTGGTTGAAATGCCGAGTACGGATTCGATCTCGCTTTTGATCCTGCCCTGTAGGCTTTCAAGCATCCTGATCTCATCCGAGAAAAAGCGCTCGTGCACCTCGACTTGCACCTCGAGGGCATCAAGGGCTCCCTCGCGGTGAACAATAATCTGGTAATGGGGCTCGGCCTCTTCTATGCCCACCAGGACGCTTTCGATCTGGGAGGGGAAGACATTAACGCCGCGGATAATAAGCATGTCATCGGTGCGGCCTGAGACACGCGACATGCGCACATGGGTTCTGCCACAGGGACATTTCTCAGGATTGAGGCTCGTTACATCGCGTGTCCGGTAACGGATCAGGGGGAAAGCCTCCTTGGTGATCGTGGTAATCACAAGCTCGCCTTTGGCTCCCCAGTCGAGCACCTTTCCGGTATCCGGGTCAATTATTTCCGGGATGAAATGGTCGTCGAAAACGTGCAACCCGTTTTTCGCCATGCACTCCTGCGCAACTCCGGGGCCGATAATTTCCGAGAGCCCGTAAATATCCAGGGCGTCTATGCCGAGGTTTTCCTCGATAGACTTGCGCATGGCATCGCTCCAGGGTTCAGCGCCCAGAACACCCACCCGCAGAGGGAGTTTTCTGATATCAACACCCATCTCGTTCGCCACCTCGGCGATATAAAGCGAATAGGAAGGCGTGCAGGTAATCACTGTGGAGCCGAAATCCTCCAGAAGCATGATCTGCCGCTTGGTGTTGCCGCCTGAGATGGGTACTACGGTCGCTCCTATATACTCGGCGCCGTAATGGATTCCAAGCCCACCTGTGAAAAGGCCATAGCCGTAAGCGTTCTGGACAATATCATTCGGGCCGACCTCCGCACCACCGAAACAGCGCGCCATGACCTCGGACCAGATAGTGATATCCGCTCTGGTATAGCCGACCACTGTCGGTTTGCCGGTGGTTCCGCTCGATGAATGCACCCTGATCACCTCTTCCATCGGCACTGTGAACATGCCGAAAGGATAGTTATCCCTCAGGTCCTGCTTGATTGTAAAAGGGAGGTGCTTGAGATCATCCACACTCTTGATATCTTTGGGTTTGATCTTCCTGGCATCAAAAACACGGCGGTAGAACGGAACGCGCTCATAGACTCTCTGGCAGGTGGCCGCCAGGCGCTCCGCCTGGAGCTTACGGCGCTCCTCCAGGGGCATGGTTTCAAACTTTTTATTCCAGATCACGGCTCCTCCGCATGTTTGAGCTTAAATGCCGGGGACTTCTCCCTGGCATAAAAGCCGGAAATTATGACTGGAAGTTTCAGAAAAGCATCCACGGCCGGCTCGGAGCGGACAGATTTCCGGCTGTTTAAGGGAGTCGAATTAAAAGAATCTCTTTCCTAGCACTGGTTCGATATTTTTTCCAACTAAACTTGGCATCAAAGTGTGCGCCCTGACATTATCAAAATATATCAACCATCGGGCTGACACATGAGCCCACCCCTACTGGCTCCGCTTCGCCAGCGGTCGCCTGCTCATTAAATGTGAAAAAATAAACCCGGTAAATCATTCCTTCTAACTTGACTTTTAGGAATAACCAAGGCAAAGGCATATAAGCAACAGTATAAATGAAAACCAGTTAATGCTCCCAATAGTAATTCCGGCCTGCTAAAAGATCGAAAGCGGTCCATCCTTGCCTACCCGCACTATGGTGTCAGACTCGAAATTTTAATCGGAGGGTTTGTATAGAACGGCTTGCCGGCCGAGATCGAAGGCGCGGCGGTTAACTTCGATCAGATCTTTCCTGACATGCTCTTTCAGACCTTCGAGCCAATACTCTTCGGGTAAATCGACAAATCGGCTTAAAGCGCCGAGGACCACCGTATTCATCGTGCGCAGATCCCCGGCCTGAACAGATTTCTCCGGCCCGTCGATCACCACGAGCCTTCTGTTATAGCTGCGGGCCAGGCGTTGGATAGCATCCTCGGGATAGGTTGTCTTGCCGCTGGCCACAGATGCCGGGTCGAGACGGAAATCATTGACAATCATGATCCCTGCGGGAGCCAAATAAAAAGACCAGCGCAGGGCTTCCAGCTTTTCCATGGCCACCAGGAAATGCGCCTGGCCGGTCGGAATCAGAGGTGAAAAAACTTTGTGTCCGAAACGCACGTGACTGTTGACCTCGCCACCACGCTGGCTCATCCCGTGCACCTCGCTCTTTTTGACATCAAAACCCGCAAGAAGCGCAGCCTTGCTTAAGACCTCGGAGGCTAGTAAAATACCCTGCCCGCCTACACCCACAATCAAGACATTAGTAGTTGATCCATCACTCATTATAAGCTCAGAGCTCCGCAGGCACACACTGTGGTGCACAGACCGCAGCCAGTACAGAATGCAAGGTTGATGCGGGGTTTTCCGCTTTCACCATCCAGTGTGATAGCGGGGCAACCGATACGCAGACAAGCTCCGCAGGCGGTGCAGGCTTCCTGATCCAGGTTGACTTTGGGCGTCTTTTGCCGTCTCACTTCTGGAAGCAGGCAGCAGGCGCGGCTTGCAATAACTACTGCCGGCCCGTTAAAATCGAGAGCTTTCTGGATCGTATTCCTCAACCTGCCAACATCATAAGGGTCGACAGTGGCCACGAATTTCACCCCCAGAGCCCGGACCAGGGCTTCGTAACCCACACTTGGAGCCTCCTCTCCCATAAGGGTCCGGCCGCTGCCCGGGTGATCGTTGTGGCCGGTCATGGCCGTGGTGCGGTTGTCAAGAACCACCGTGACCGTATGACCACCGTTGTAAACTATATTCAATAAGGAAGTGATGCCGGAATGCAGGAAAGTACTGTCTCCGATAACCGCCACAACCCTTTTTTTGCTTTCCGGGCCGAGCCCGCGCTCAAGCCCATAGGCCATGCCTACCGAAGCTCCCATGCAGAGACAGGTGTCCATAGACTCAAGCGGCGGGAGCGCCGAGAGAGTGTAGCAGCCGATGTCGCCGGTTACGACAAGCCGCATCTTTTTGAGCACCATGAACACTCCGCGATGGGGACAGCCCGCGCAAAGTACAGGGGGACGGGGCACGGCTTTGGCAATCTCGGCTGGTCCGGCCTCTTTCGATTGCGTACTAGCGGCAGGATTTTTACTGAACAATAAAGAGACCTTTTCCGGGCTCAGTTCGCCTACCCGGGAACGTGGAGGCGAAAAATCGCCGAGTGCGACTCCCATAGCGCGGATTTCAGTTTCCAGAAAAGGATCAAGCTCTTCCACCACGAACACGCGGTCAACAGAAGAAGCAAACGCGGCTATCTTGCGCCTGGGGAGCGGGAAAGTCAGCCCGAGCTTGAGTACGGAAGCCTCAGGCAGCGTCTCGCGAACATAGTTGTAAACGTTGCCTGCAGTAATTACCCCCAGAGCTCCATTCTGCTCGGTACGGTTGAAACGGGAACTTTCCACCTCTTCAGTCAATTCCTGGATCTTCTCTTCCAGCCGGGCGCGCATCAGAATGGCATTTGCCGGAACCATCACATTTTTCAAGAAATCCTTACGGTAGCCTGTTTGAACCATATCCACGCGTTCCCCGGTGAAACATACGGACTTGCTGTGGCAGATGCGGGTGGTCATGCGGAAAAGCACCGGCAGCCCGTAGCGCTCACTTAGAGCATAGGCTTCCTTGAGATACTCGGTAGCCTCGCGGCTGTCGGCAGGCTCGAACATCGGGATCTTGGCAAAGCGGGCGTAATTGCGATTGTCCTGCTCGTTCTGGGAGGAATGCATGCCTGGATCATCCGCAGTGACTATCACTAATCCTCCGCGGACTCCAGTATAGGCGAGTGTCATCAGGGGATCCGCGGCCACATTGAGCCCGACATGCTTCATGGTGACAAGCGTTCTCATTCCGGCCAGGGAAGCGCCGGCCGCAGTCTCAAGGGCCACCTTCTCATTCGGAGCCCATTCGCTGTGCACCTCCGGATAGGAGGCGAGTGTTTCCAGGATTTCGGTGCTCGGGGTGCCGGGATAACCTGAGGCAAGGCAGACTCCTGCCTCCCAAGCAGCCTGGGCCACAGCCTCATTGCCGCTTAAGAGAACTTTCCGCCCACTTATCAGTTCTTTTTGGGGAAGGGTTGCCATCAGTATTTTTCTAACTCACATTATTCACAAATTACCGCAAAACCTGTAGGCGCAGACCCATGTGTCTGCCCGCTCTTAGGACAATTTTTTTGATCCTCGGGCGCACACACGGATGCGCCCCTACACAAAACCGGACAAATACCGTTTTCATGAATAATACGGGCTAAAAGGAAAACAGGCTGCAAAATATGCTGTTGAGAGTTTATTTCCTGATTATCCGGGTCTTGAGTCTGAAGAATTAAAAAAATACATTAGAATAAAAAAAATGCATCCCGGCTATCGGATATTAGCTGTTGAAACTCTCTGACCGAGACTATGCGGGGAAAAAACAAATTCTACATTTTTTTTGTTTCTTGTCAACAATGTTCTTAAAACATTAAATTTCATAGATGAATAAAAAAATCGCATAAATTTTCAAAAAAATTGACAATGCCTGTCAGCTATGTTAATAATGAATGCATTCTCGAACAATGAATGCATTTTTGAGGCTTAACTGAAACTAATCACTTTTAACACTTATTCTCGGTAACTGAACCAGGAAGGATGCAATGGACAATCGGAGAATATATTTGTCGGAGAAGGAACTCCCTCAGCAATGGTACAACATACTGGCTGACCTGCCCAAACCCTGTGCACCACCACTTAATCCTGGTACCGGGAAACCGCTGACTCCGGATGCCCTAAGGCCGATCTTCCCCATGGCGCTTATCGAGCAGGAAGTCTCCGGCGCGCGCTGGATAGAGATCCCCGACCCGGTAAAGGAGGTACTCTGTTCGTGGCGTCCCTCACCCTTAGTCCGGGCCTACAATCTGGAGAAAGCTTTGGGGACCCCTGCGCGAATCTATTACAAGAACGAAAGTCTGAGCCCTCCAGGCAGCCACAAGCCGAATACCGCCGTGGCCCAGACCTATTACAACAAACAGGCGGGTATCAAGCGGATAACAACCGAGACTGGAGCCGGCCAGTGGGGCAGCGCTCTGGCGTTCGCCTGCGACAAGTTCGGTCTCAAATGCACGGTATACATGGTGCGGGTAAGTTACGAGCAGAAACCCCACCGGAAGAGTCTCATGCACATCTGGAACGCCGAGGTCTACTCCAGCCCGACCGATAGAACGAAATCAGGACAGGCATTCAACCAGCGTTTTCCCGGGACCACCGGCAGCCTGGGGATGGCTATCTCAGAGGCGGTCGAGGATGCGGCGACCCATGATGACACCAATTACTCCCTGGGAAGTGTGCTCAATCACGTGTTACTCCACCAGACTGTGATCGGTCTGGAGGCCAAAAAACAATTCAAAATCGCCGGAGATTATCCGGACCTGCTTATCGGCTGCGCCGGCGGGGGAAGCAACTTTGCAGGCTTTGTCTTTCCATTCGTCCCGGACAAGCTCGCCGGCCGCAACATCCGGATAATGGCTACCGAGCCCCATTCCTGCCCCAGCCTGACCAAGGGACCTTTCCGCTATGATTTCGGCGATACCGGAAAGATGACTCCGCTGCTCAAGATGTACACCCTGGGCCATGTTTTTGTGCCGCCCGGCATCCACGCCGGTGGTTTACGCTACCACGGCATGGCGCCGCTAGTCAGCCATCTGAAGAATCTGGACATAATCGAGGCCGCTGCTTTCCACCAGATCGAATGCTTCGAGGCTGGAATTCTGTTCGCCCAGACAGAGGGAACTATCCCCGCGCCCGAGACAAACCACGCCATCCGTGCTGTAGTTATTGAAGCTCTCAAATGCAAGGAAACAGGCGAGGAGAAATGTATCGCTTTCAATTTCAGCGGCCACGGGCATCTCGATCTGTCCGCGTACGATAAATTCTACGAAAAGGCGCTCGAGGACTACGAGTACCCGCGGGAAAAAATCGAGGAGGCCTTGAAAGAAGTGCCGGTTGTAAAAGAATAGCCAAAAGGTTGAATGACCGGTTTCTCACCCGGGCAAAAAAGAACTGATGGTTTCTGCACGGTCTGGAGACAATGTCTTAGACCTCTCCGGAATCCTGTCGAAAAGAAAAGGGGTTGGACTCATGTCCAAGCCCTTTTTATTTCAAATATTGTTGTGCCTGCTTCATTTTTCAGGATAAAAAACTTGTTTTTCCGGCCTGATAGTAACACTTTTGGTAACAGGGGTTCACCTAATATCCTAATTAAGAATCTCTTTTATTGCTCTTAAACTCTCATGCCCGCTTTGCGGCCACAACGAAGCGTGAAAATCAAGAATACACACCCCTTCCGCTTCGCGCCCCACCCCTCTCTAGAGGGGATTTTCATGTAAAATTCTTAACTATCGGACATCAGGGTCAAGTATATTTTAAACATGAAGTTGTTACTTCCCTTAATCGTCAAATCCCAACAATATTTCCGGTCTCAACAATCCATTCATCCGGAGGGTCAAATGAAAAAACGGCGCCAGTTTATCAGGGATTTGGGTCTCGGAGCTCTCTCGAGCGCAGCACTCGTTTCAGCGGCCCGGGGCGAGGGCAGCGCTCCGCCGGCTCCTGACTTTGGCACAGGCAAGCGTGTCCGGGTAGGCATTATCGGAGCAGAAAACAGCCACAGTGTGGGTTTCGGCAAGATGTTCAACGTGGACAAGAAGTTTCCGGGCGTGGAGGTAGTGGCAATCTGGGGTGAGACCGATGAGTTCGCCCAACGCTCGGCCAAAGAGGGCAGCATCCCCAAAATTGTCAAGAAGCAGGAGGAGCTGCTGGGGATGGCCGATGCCGTAATTATCGATCACCGCCATCCGAAATACCACATGCAGGCTGCCATCCCCTTTATCCAGGCGGGCATCCCGACTTTCGTGGACAAACCTTTTTCCTACAGGATTGACGAGGGACGGGATCTGCTGGAGCTGGCCGAAAAACACAAAACCCCGGTTACCTGCCTCAGCTCAGTCGGGTACGGGCCAGGCGTGAATGACATGGCGGCGCAGGCGAAAGAGCTGGGCCAGAAGCTTTCAATTGTGATCACCGGCCCTGCGGATATTAACAGTAAGTACGGCGGGATTTTCTTTTATGGAGTCCACATAGTGGAGCGTCTGTTCAAAGTTTTCGGAGATGACGCCACAGCCGTTCGCGCAACCCGTCACGGCCCGCTGACTACATTCCAGATCGAGTTCGAGTCCGGAAACCTGGTCACGGTAATCCTCTCCCGCGAGTGGCAAATTTTTTACGCCAGCGACAAGGGAATGCAGGAACTAAAAGCGCGCTTTGAAGTCAGGGACGAGATGTATATGTACTCCGCTATTGTGCGGATGTTCCAGACCGGCGAGGAGCCCCGGACGCACGAGAGCATTCTTAGAACCGTCGCCGTGCTTGAGGCTATGGAGCGCTCAGTCTTGAGTGAAAGGTGGGAATATCTTCTAGTATAATCAATCTGGTTGTAAAGGTGAAAGCCGAGCGGGCCGGCATTCTTTTTGCGCTACCAACATGGGAAAAATTCCTTGTAGCGCTGAACTAAAGCAAAAAGAATGCTGGCCCGCGGCTTTACCCCAGGAAAACAAGAAACAGCAGACGCTTTAACGTTGCTGCATAAAATGGCAGAGAAAAATAATGTGAATCCTGATATTACGCTTTACAGCGAATGGGAAGCCAGCAATTCAATCGCTCACAAATTTTTCCAGACCCGGATCATAAATGCGCTCAGTCTCTTTTTCCCTGAACATTTTTATTTCTTCAGGCGTAATGAGCGCGGTGCCCCCTTTTTTGGTCGAAGCCAGCGCACCCAGAAGGTTGCCGAACTCGACAGCTTCCCTTAATGGCAGGTTGCGGACAAGACAGTAGACAACTCCGGCTGTAAAAGCATCACCCGCGCCCACAGTATCTGCGAGCTGAACTATGTATCCCGGGACATAAATACCTTCACCCTGCCCTGAGTATGCAAAAACGCCTTTCTCACCCAGAGTGACCAGGCAACTCTCAAGGGTCCATTTTTCCACCACCGCCTCACAGAAACCGGGTACGGAATATGGCTTGTCAAAGAGCAGGCCGGAGAGCTCACGCGCCTCATCCTCATTCAGCTTGAGAATATCCGCGTTTTCAAGCGAGCTTTTAACCGTATCCGGGCTGTAGCAATCTTTCCTCAGGTTGATATCAAGCAGCTTGACACCTCCGCTCCCTGCCTCGAGCAGTTTTTCCACGGTCTGTCTGGTTTTGGCTGAGCGCTGCACCAGGGTGCCGAAACAGAAATAATCTGCAGCCGCCGCAATTTCCAACAGAGAATCTGTAAGCTCCATATAATCGTAGGCCACTCCCGGAACGATAAAGAAGTCCGGATTTTTTCTCTCGTCTATGGTGACCCGCACCGTACCGGTGGGGTGAGTGCTGTCCCATTGAAGGTAAGAGGGGTCAAGGCCGAGTGACAATACGCTTGCATACGCCTTTTCTCCCAGTTCGTCACGGCCCAGACGGCTGGCGATAATTGCTCTCTCCCCCAGGGAGGCCACCCTGTAAGCCAGATTAAACGGCGCGCCCCCGAGGATCATCTGGCCTGGAAAGATATCCCACAGTATTTCACCGAAAGAGATGACTGTTTTCTGCATGACTTTATCCGGCTTAGTACATGAATTCATAAATAGTGTAGCGTATTGTTTTAAACCAACTTACAAATTTAGTAAACGTAGTGGCGAGGCATGCCTCGCCCTGTTCGGGCGACCGCCGGTCGCCCCTACGAGTTCGCACAGCGTTGCTGGAAAAAATATGTCACCGTATTTTCGAGTTACAGTACTTAGGTTCCCTTTAATATTTCCTCTGTAAAGAATAGTTAAGCCCCGGCCTATGAGCCGGGGCTTTTAAATATGCAGAACGGCAGGCAGGGCTTGAATTATTCCACCTGCCAGACTTTCATTTTAACCATGAAAACCGCAGCTTTCGCCTTTTTCGCAGTGGAGACAGTCAGGTGCCACTGGTCTGGGTAGAAATTCCCGGGTTGTCCGTAGATTTCCCCTGGAGGATCGGTAAATTTGTTGTTCTGAGAGAAAACAAGCTCATCCGGCGAGAGGAACTCCACGGTGAGCCGGGCTTTTCCCTTGCGGATGGTAACGGTTTTAGCCGCCTGGTCAATATCCATTTGTTCAAGCGCATGAAGGAGCCAGTCGTAAGTTACCGGCTTGGGGGCTTCGAGCTCATCGACAATCAGGAAATCATGGGGCCGCTGGTAAAAAACCCGGCGGACGAACCTCTCAAGCCGCCCCTCATAAGCTTCAGTCGCATCTCCGGCCGCATAATCCATCGATCCCGGCAGTCCGCTGCCGACTGAGAAGGCAATAATCCTGCCCCTGGAGGCCCGGTCCCGGATTTTCTGCCCTTGGCCATCGACCAGCACGGAATTGTGGGCGTGAGTGTTCCAGGTCCAGGATACATGATGCGGATGCCCGTAGTGCGGATAATAGCCGGACTGGATCGCCAGGGCTTCGCCGAAACCCTGGATATAGAAAGAGTTCTGATCGGCGTATATGTGGCTCCAGGCGCCGTAAGGAGAACTCTTCAACAGCATGAAAGTTTCATCGGGATCAGTGAGATCCTGGTGTAAAGCCGCCAGACCGACATCGCGGAAAACATAAGCCCTGGGCAAGTCATCGGGCGGGCGGGCTTCGACATGTCCCGGGCCCTCATCCAGCCAGAAAAAGCTTATCACCCCGGTAGGGATCACTGTCTCATTGACCGGCAATTCAGCGGGCTTCGAGTTTTCGGCGCGCCAGCGGAAATAAGGGTTCCGGTAAACCGTGGCCAGGTGGTACAGGTTAATTTTGTCGGCCGGCCAGTAGTCACCGATCCCGGTATCTCCGAACGGGAGCTGCCTGGCGAAGTAAGGGTAGGCGTAAATCTTGTAATAACCGTTGTTGCGGTAAAACGGCTTTTTCATGATATCCAGGCCCATTGCCTTTTCGATACAGAAAGCGGACTGCAGCATGTAGTTGAAATACATCATCCAGTAACTCGGTCCTTCCGAGTAGCCGCCGTCTCTTCCGCCCCAGGCCGGGTAAAAGGTAGTAACCATGGGCAGTATATAACCCAGCCACTTCTCGGGCTCCTCAGCTTCCCCGTAGAGCACGCAGGCTACCTGGCTCATGTAGTTCACCAGCCGGGTGGCGTGGCTGGAGAAAGGCTTGATATGATAGAGACCCTCCCACCACCTGTCATAAGCCTGCTCACCCCTGACAATAAGCATCTGGCGGATAACGGTTCTTTCCTCTTCGGAGAGCGCATCGTAAATCCAGTCGTAAGCTCTGGCCCCGTTAAGCAGGACAGGCATTGCCACCTCATCGAAATTTTTCATTGAGCTCCTGCCCTCGGGATCCCACTTCGTGAGCGCAAGGAGCCACTCGCGCGCCCTGTCGGACCATTTAGTATCGCCTGAGACCAGGTAGCAAAAACTTAGAAAATCGAGCACCTGGCCCATCTTTCGCGCCTGGTCGTAATAGTTGCGCCAGAATGAGTAATCAAACGGGCCTTCCGGATCAGGAGGCGGCTCCTGCATGATCGGCAGCTCAAGGAGCGTGTCCGCGCAAGCCTCGATCCTCTCCCACAATCTCCTGTGCGGCTCTGAGATGTCTATCAGGCTCCTGAAATCATCCAGCTCCTCAGGCTGCAGAAACAATCTCGGGTGGCGGGTGGGGATCCTGGAGAGGAGTTTGGCGACCGGGGGCACTACATATTCCACTGCGTCCCTGGAAACGACAAACTGCCTGGCGGCGCTCGGAGGCGATAGCTCGTTCCCTTCGAACACGCAGCGCCAGCGCCAGGCCCAGCGGCCGCTGCCGAGCTTGAATGACGGGTGATAGAGGCAGAGGGGAAGACCCGAGACCAGCCAGCTCTCCCGGCCCTGGACCACTTGCGGGGTGGAGGAAAACGAAGACTGGATCAAGGGCCCTTGTGTTTTCGCTTTTTCCAAAAGAATGTCGCCTTCCGGGAAATCGGGATCGCGGGAAAGCTCCAGGATAAAGCCTTGCGCGCCTTCTTCCGGGAGCCAGTTAAACCCCGGCGCATCATTGAGCACCGTGTCGCCGTCCGCCGGAGCCGGATGAAGAACATCCGCTGCGATCACAGGGTTCTCACCCAGGTAAAGATAATCACTTTGTGCTTCCCTGCCCCAGGCAGCGAGTCCTGCGAAAAAAAACGCCGCCGGCACGGCGAATCCGCTGATTAATGCAAGAGGCTTGAAAGAGGTATATTTAAGCTTCATTTCCAACCTCATTAAAAAAGTAATGAAGAAAAGCTTGGCTAAAGAGATCTCTCTTAAGCCAGATATTATCTGAAATAATCTCTCTGGATTTATTCTTTTGGAGTGGTCTTTTCCTCAAGGGTCGTTTCCTTGATTTCATCATAGTGCCGGTCGTAGAAAGCCATCAGTTTTGGAGTAAGCAGACTGCAGCGGCGATATTGTCCGGCTTCGAGCTCCCCGATGCGCCTGACCAGACTGACTGCTGTTCTCGTAGATTCCAGGTGTTTGCATTCGTGTACCGTATTCTTGCAGACAATAATTGTGGGACTTTTGAATCCGGTAAAGGGATAAGGGCAGGCGGAGTTATAGGGGCATTCCTTGACTAAGTAATCCATCTCATGGTAAAAGTCAAAAATATCTTTGAGGTTGAGCCCGATAGTCAGGCATTTGACCGCTGCTTCATTAAGCTCTTTGTCCATTGCCCGGACATTCAATTCATCCACGGTTTGACGGATCAATTGAAGCTCGCGAAACAGGCCGCTTTGCCTCTGGAGAAAAGCATCGGCCACCATCACGATATTGGCCATGGTATCCGGCCACCTGGTGCCGTTGATAAAGTCCTTTCTTCCGAGATAATATTCACAGAGCAGGCGGATGGCATCGAGGATGTCAAAACCGATATCAATACTTCCCAAGGTAAAGTAGCCCTTATGGTTAGCTTCCCAGTATCTCCTCGATTGTTCCTCTTGCGGAAAATCCAGCACACGCTCCATTTGGCTCAAGGAGCCGAAATTATGAAACAACCCGACCTTGGCCAGATCGATAAGCTTGGCTCTATTGCCTTGAAAAACGTTTGAATAGCGCACTGATGACGCCATTGCCAGACAAAAGAGGACCACATTAATGGAATGGTCGAAAAATAATAACGACCTTTTCGCGGTTGAAGATTCGCAAAGGAAATATAGATAATAAACGGTCAGGGCCACTTTTTCTTCTGAAAGAAGATCTTGAATAAAGTCTTCAATGTTTATGTTGACTCCCTTAAACAGCTCGCGGTATTCCTTAATACTCTGATTCCTCTTAAATATCCGGATCATATTCGAAGTTATTTCTTTGCTGAATGACTGGATAAGTTTCTGGCTCCGCTTGATTTTGAAAATAAAATCCAGATCGGGATTATCTTTCCGGAACAGGATAAGCCGGGC
>DATKXY010000055.1:0-16078 GCA_035528795.1 archaeon
GGGGAATCGGTTTTATTGGCTTTATTGAATCTTGGTTTTTCATAATTCAACCAATGATAGCAACAAAGTACAAAAATAAATATACATTCCTCTTTGTGTCTTTGTGGTTAGATAAAATAAATTTCAAATATTTTTGGCTAGCACTTAGTTTTGGGAGCACCCTGCTTGATCCGGGTTATCAAGAAGCACTGCGCGACGTTAACAGCATAATAACAATGTGAAAAATCAGGCAATGGCGGTTCGAGAACCTCCCATGCTTATTGATTATCGGGATGTTTGGCAGAATTTCTGTCTACACCCTCAATACCTCCCATACTCCCTTACCGCCTCGACAAAAGCCACAACATTCTCCCAGGGCACCTCAGGCTCGATCACGTGCGACGGCCCGATCAGCAGTCCCCCTCCCCGGCCCACTGTCTCGATCCTCAATCTCACTTCTTCTTTTACTTCCTGCACCGTGCCGAAAGGCAGGGTGTGCTGGATGCCGACCGTGCCCCAGAAAGAGATCCTGTCACCGTAGAATTTTTTATACTCCGCAGGGTCCACGCATTCAGGCTGCACGGGATTCAGGATATCCACGCCGATCCCGATCAGGTCCTCGACCACCTCCGTGGGGTTGCCGTCCGTGTGGTAGAAAACGAGACCCTCGGGCTGGTAATGCTTTGCGCATTCGATGATCGTTTTCATCCTGGGCTTGAGTGTCCTGCGCCAGAGCTTGGGTGGGATCAGCATGCCGTGCTGGTTGGCGATATCATCCCCCAGCCAGAGTATATCGTAGCGGCCATATTTGGCGTAGGTCTCAAGCTGCCAGAGCCGGACATCCGTCCAGCGGTCGAAAGCCGCCTCGCAGATCTCTGGCTCCGAGAGCATCATCACCAGGAACTCCTCAAGGCCGTAAAGCGGCCAGGAGACCTCGAAAATTGTCTCGCCGCCCATGGCCAGGGCGCTCGCCCTTCCGCGGGAATCTATGTCCGCGATCCTCCGGGCAGCCTCAAGGTAGAGATCCAGGTCCCTGTAATTGCAAAAGGGGAAAGACCGCACCGCCTCTATCGAATGCTCCTTGAGCGGGGGAACCCACTTGGTGAAATGAAAGCCCTCGGTCTTTTCGTGCAGCACACCGTAGCGGTCGAACTCGTATCCTTTATTTTGCGGCAGCCTGCCTGCATAGTACGCTCCGGCATAATCGAAATCCGCGCGGCGCTCGAGAAACTCGTAATACTCTACATCGAGGCCGAAATAATCGAAATGGCTGGTCGTGCCGCTACGCCTGACAAAATTATCGTATGCCGCGCCCACAAAACCGTAGCTCAGGTCGAACGGCACCCGGTCCGGCACCTCGCGCCTCAAGGCTGTCATCACCCGCTCTTTGGAGTTCATCTTCCCTCCCTGGTTACTCGATTCCAGATAGAATAATATTTCCGTATTCGCTGGCAGTGAAATCGCCGGAACCGTCTTTTAATAATTTTCTCTCAGGCGCTTTTCCCCACCGGTATCTCTGCCCGGGCTCAAGCCCGGTCACGAGCACGAAACCGCACTCCGCAAGCTCAGGCGGCAGGCTTACAGTGTCAGCCGCTGCAAAAGCCACAGCCCGGCGGCTCTTTTGACCTTTATCCGGTAAACCCGTGGCCGGGATGCACAAAAAAGTCGCGGTCTCATTTCTCACACAAGCGGCCTCTTTGAGCCAGCCCGTGTTTTCGCCCTCTTGTGGCACATACAGCACAGCGGCGATTCCGACCTCGACCGGCAGCCTGCCGATCATGGTCACGCTGAGTGCCCGGGTCATCGGGGTGCCGTCCGGCCGGTCCATGGACTGGCGCTCGAAGAAATAGCGTGTCGAGGGGAAAACCCGGGCCGCAAGGATCGGCTGGCCGCTCTCATCGAGGACCGCGGCAATCGAGTCGCCTCCGGCCTGCCACTGGGCTTCCTTTGGGTCAGTGTGAAGGAGCCATTCGTAGCGGCGGATATAATTCTTGTCCCCGTCGCTGGTCACCAGGCGGTCCAGCATGAGCACAGTTCGCGGTTTGAGAAAGACCAGCGTGCGCCTGAAACTGTCCAGCCCGACCTCTTCCGGGTAGGCGCCGGTCAGGTCCATGGAGGCGAAAGCCCAGGCGTCTCCTGACTCAAAGGCCAGGGGTCCCGGCCTGTGGCCCGGCTCGTACAACTGGCCGTGGCCATCCACCATCACCGTGCTGTGGAACCTGCCGTCGCGCCCGCCGTACCCTGGCGGGTCCAGGGGAAAGCGGCCATCCGCCCAGAGGTATATCGAGCCTGCGTTCTGATGCGTGTGGGCGAGTCCTCCCGGGAGCTTACTGTTACCTGCCTTCCAGGCCGCGGTCCCAAGACGTCCGAGCATGTGGCCCCCGGCAAAGAAAAGCACCGGATCGTGGGGGCCCCATCCGGCGCGCATTATGGCGCTGTCCCAGTTCGGGTACAGCATATCCATGGGTAATGTATCAGGCGGGACAGGCTCCACGCCCGGATCGTACCAGAGGAACTGCCAGGCCAGCCCGTGAACCTCGCTCTCCGGCCGGAAGCTGCTCACCCTGTAAGAGCGAGGGGCTTCGAGCGCCGGATCGGGTGCGCCCCCTGAATCAATGCAGGCATCGCGCAGGGCGAGCCACTGGGCGTGGCTGTCCCGGTAGCGGGAAGCCAGGCGCATCAGCACATGGGCGCTCACAGAGCCGAGCTCTCCATAGCGTCCCGAGCGGTAGCTGTCCCCGATATACATGTAGGTGTCATCCGGGAGCCAGTGATAGAGTCGGAAGCGGGCGGTAGCTTTCACCCAGGGGCGCTCGTAGAAATCCGGGCCGCCGGCACGCTTCAGGGCATCGAAAAACATGAAAGCAGGGGCCATGCCATAAACCCAATCCGCTGCGCCCTCGGGCCAGTAGCCCCGCTCACCCAATAACTCCATAGCGCGGGAAAGCTCTCCCACAGCAAAGCCGACTATGGAGTCAGCCCCGGGGTATTCCCCGGCCAGACAGAGCCCGGCCAGGCCCATCCCGGCAACCGGGATCCAGAAATCATGGTGCGTGTAAATGCCGCCCCACCAGTAGTGGAGAGCGCCGTAGCGTGCCTCTTCCAGCACCTGGATAAGCTTGACGGTCAGTTTTTTCCTGAAACCCGGCTCGAGCCCCCTGTAAAAAAGGTCGTAGCCGTGGGCCAGGGAAGCGGCGAATATGCCGATATGGTAATTCCCCTCGCTGGCTGTCGGGGTAGCCAGCAGAGCCTCGATCCACTTTTTACCGGCACCGAGGTATGCCCGTTCGCCGGTGAGCTGATAGAGTAAGCCGTAGCTCGTGATTGTCGAAAAGCAGGTCTCGTGCAGCTTCTCGCTTGTGCCGATATTTCCGGACGGTATTTTTTCGAGATGCGAATCGGCCCAGTGTTTCAGGCGCTCGAACTGAAAATTTTTTTCTTTCGAGGCCTGCTCGCGCAAGGCGGACAGCTCATTCCTGGTGAAATAAAGGCTTGGATGTTCCGCTGCAAATAGCGCCGCCACTGAAAACAGGAGCCCCACAGCGGCAAGCCGCAGAGTTTTGCCCAGTGCGTAAAACATAAAGCCTCCCGGAAATCGTATTTTTACGAGGGCGACCCTGACCCTTGTTTTAAAGCGCGCCTGTCCAGTTCCAATAAGCTGGAAAAATGCCGCAAACATGTGGGGGCGGTTTGCAAACCGCCCCCACTGTAATTCAATAAACTACATTTTTGCCTAGCGGGCCACGCGTGCGCCTCCGCCTTTCATCACTTTTTCCACTTCTTTCAGGGTGGCCATGGTGGTATCGCCCGGAGTGGTCATGGCTAGGGCGCCGTGGGCTGCGCCGTAGTTTACCGCTTCTTCAGGGGTCTTGCCTGTCATCAGGCCGTAGATCAGGCCGCTGGCGAAACTGTCGCCGCCGCCCACCCGGTCGAAGATCTCGAGGTCCGGCCTGAGGATCGCCTCGTGGAACTCGCCGTCCATCCAGAGGATCGCACCCCAGTCATTGGTCGAGGCGGTTTTGGCATTACGCAGGGTGGTAGCCACGCCCTTGAAATTGGGGAAATCCTTGACCACCTCTGTGATCATCTGCTTGAAACCCTCAGGGTCGAGCTTGGACAGGCTCTTATCCACCCCCGGCACCTCGTAGCCGAAAGCAGCGGTGAAATCTTCCTCGTTGCCGATCATTATATCAAGGAGGGGGGCTATCCTGCGGTTGACTGCCTGGGCTTTTTCGGTGCCGCCCGAGCTCTTCCAGAGGCTGGGACGGAAATTCAGGTCGAAAGAGGTCATGGTGCCGTGCTTCTTGGCGCATTCCAGGGCCTCGATTATCACATCGCCCGTGGTGGGGGAGAGGGCCGCGAATATCCCGCCGGTGTGGAACCAGCGCACGCCATCCTGTCCGAACAGCTTCTCCCAGTCGACAATCCCGGCTTTCATCTGTGAGGCCGCACTGTTGGCACGGTCCGAGCAGCCCAGAGCCGCGCGCACGCCGAAACCGCGCTCGGTGAAGTTGAGTCCGACCCTGGAGCTCCTCCCGATCCCGTCGAATGGCACCCACCTGACATAGCTCATGTCCACCCCGCCCTGCAGGATAAAGTCTTCCAGCAGGTGTCCCACCTCGTTGTCCACGATTGCGGTGACCACCCCGGCGCGCATGCCGAAACAGCGGCGCAAGCCCCGCGCCACGTTATACTCGCCCCCGCCTTCCCAGACCCGGAAACTCCTGGTGGTCCTGATCCGTATATCGCCCGGGTCCAGGCGGAGCATAATCTCGCCACAGGAAACAATATCGTATTTGCAGCTTTCAGTGGACCTTACTTTGACAGTGTTCAATTCGATTCCTCCTGCATAATTTGATCAAGTGTGGTAACTCTTTTTTAGGAATACTCGATTTTTTTAACTACAACGGGTTGGGGAGTAAAGATATAATTTTTACGGTGTTCCGGCAAGTTTCCCCGAAAAATACACCCCTGTTCCTGGATTGAGAGGACAAGATAACCTTGCGCGCGGTCTAATGTCCGCCGCCGCGGATTATTTTCAAAGCGTGCTTGAGGCTGGCTGAAAGCGCATCCAGAGACTCTTCCACTCCTCTGGTCGAGCCCGGGAGATTGATTATCAGGGTCTTGCCCCTGATTCCGGCCCTGCCGCGGGAGAGCACCGCGAAAGGAGTGCGCAGCGTGCCGAAAGAGCGGGCGGCTTCCTCGATTCCCGGGACTTCACGGTCGCAGACCTCGAGCGTGGCCTCCGGGGTGACATCGCGGGGCCCGAGCCCGGTCCCGCCGCTAGTGACCACCAGGTCCAGTCCCGAGAGGTCGGCGTAGTCGATGAGACACTTTTTTATCTCTTCGATATTATCAGGAACAACCCGGAGGTCTGCCACCTCGAAACCTTCCTCTGTTAGCCGCCCCTGGATCAGCCGGCCCGATCTGTCCTCTGCAGCGCCCCGGGAAACCGAATCGCTTGTCACGAGCACCCCGGCCCTGGGAACCCAGCCCAGCTCCTGCGCGAAATCGGATTTGCCCCCTTTTTTCTCCAGCAGGCGTATTCCCTTTATCTCCATGGAGTCATCGAGCATTTTCAGCATATCGTACAGGGTCAGGGCCGCCACTGAGACCCCGGTGAGGGCTTCCATCTCGACCCCGGTCCTGTAAAGGGCCTTGACCTCCACCCTGACCTCGATCCGGTCCTCCGATAAAGCAAAGTGGACCCCGACAAAATCGACCGGAACCGGGTGGCAGTAAGGAATTATGCGGCTGGTCTCTTTTGCGGCCTGGATTGCGGCCACCCGGGCCACCTCGAGCGGATCGCCTTTCGGGATTTTCTCCTGGCGAACAAGCTCCAGGGTGGAAGGTTTAAGAACCAGTGTCGCTGCGGCTTGAGCAGTCCTCAAAGTGTTGATTTTTCTCGAAATGTCTCTCATCTAAGCCTTCCTTGGAATTTCTAGAAGTACAAAAAACGAAAAAAATTTATCAAGCATGATGGTTACTCGTTTAAGCCTAAAGAAGCTATGCTTTTGTCGTTTTTTCCCTAAGCCACTTTACAAAATCAGAATATTCAACCTTTTTTTCTGCAATACTTATGGCCATCGTTATCAACTCTTCATCAATCAGCATATCATAATGGTTCAATTTGAGGAGGGCCTCGCAGGCCGCCATTCCAGTTCGTTTGTTTCCATCGAAAAACACATGCTCTTGGATTATCCGCCAGGCCAAAATCGCAGCTTTTTCTATCACAGTCCGATACCGGTCATAACCAAAAACAAAACCCTGAATCTCCTCTAAGACATAATACAAAGATCCAGGGTTTATTAAATTTTTCTCACTCGCAATAAAAAATCCACCACCAAATTCTAAAACCATATCGTGGTGGATCTTTATTATGTCATCTAGACCTAAGGTCGCTTTTAATACTTTGCCAGCTCCCGCCATACGGTTTCATTTTCCCGCATGCTTTTTTTAACAATTTCAACAACTTTCGGATTAGCATTGCTGACTAATTTTTTGGAATGCTTGCCGGATGATTGTGACCTTGTCTTGCAATATCCCTTCAAGGAAGTTTTATTATTTTGCGCCTGAGTTATCTTTTTCTGACTCATTTTCTCCTCCCTGGTTTTTAATATCGCCCTCCCCAAATTAAAAATCAAGTATTTTTGATTAAATCAGGTTTTGTATTTATTTGTATATCACTATTCCGATCTCAGCTTTCAGGAAACCTTTGTGCGCCTATTCGAGCTTAGGGGAATAAAGCAAAATTGGTTTTATGCCTGGGAAGATTTTTAACCAGCCATTTCCGATCGATTATTAACTTTTCGTATGTTATCCAATATTTTTAGTGTATCTCACACCTCAATATACCGGTCGGCAGCGGTGAAATAAAGCCCGGTCTCCTTGACAGCCTCCCCGGTGGCTTTTCCCCAGGCGGAAGCATAAAGGCGGACCTGCGGCGCATAGTGCCCGACCAGCGGGGTTAAATCCCCGGAGGGCCGGTCTGTCTTGTAATCCACTATCACCCAGCCCCCAGGCTCGCGAAACACGAGGTCTATCACTCCGCGGAGGATCGTTTTTCCGCTCTCGATGCAAGAGGTGGGATCAAGCAGCTCGAATGGCACCTCTGTCAGATATTTTTCGCTCGATAAAGCCCGGCGCCAGATATCTGACCGGGTCACAGCATCCACCACTTTCAGCGCTTCTGCTTCGAGTTCCGGGTCGAGCTCCTGTTCTTTCAAAACGTCCCGGACCAGCCCCTTGAGGTCTGAGCCGGTGCTCTCCAGTGCAGCCTGGAGCAACCTGTGAATCACGGTTCCCCATTCCAGGCCGAGCTCACCGGTAGCGCCTTGCGGACCGATTCCGCCGACTGCAACCTCTTTGGCCCTGAGTATACTGTAACCGGGCTCGAGCGCCCGGGTCCATCTCTGTCTAACAGCCTCAAGCGCTGATTGCGGCTCGCTCTCCAGTATCGCTGTTTCTTCTCTGCTCAGGGGAACCTCCCGCTTTACAGGTTTTTCGAGAGCTGGGCATTCTTTAAGGTGCTCCTCGAAAAAATTCCACGGGTTATATTGTTTGCCTGTCTCCCGCTGGGTAATCACAAGCTGCGCTCCGGCGCGGGTTGCGGCTACATAGAAAAGCCGCACCTCCTCCGCCTCCAGGAATTTCGCCTCTTCCCCGGCCCATTTCTGCCACTCCGGATGGTGCGCCACCAGCTCGCTGTACCTGCCAGGTCCCTCGGCGCAGATCGCCAGGTAGCCGGCTGTGCACCCTCCCGAGCGGTCTATGTGAAGTCTCACCTCGTGACGTCCCCTGCCGAAAGGGTCCACCAGGAAAACGACCGGAGCCTCGAGGCCCTTGACCTTATGAAGGTTCATCAGCCGCACAGCCGGGCCCTGCCCTGGAGCAGCCGGCAAACTGTCACTCGAGATTTCCCCGGACGCCAGCCGGCCCAGATAATCCACCAGATCCGACATGGTCAATGACCCGTATTGTGACGCCCTTAGCAGCTCGAGAGCCTTGGCCAGGGTCCCTGCGCGCATGTTGCCGCCGCTTCCTGCAGCAGCGGAAGCGAAAAGGCCTGCATCCGATGCTATTTTTCTAATTGCCGTCACCGGGGGTAGCTTGGCGATCCAGGCCGAGTATTCCGCGAGCCTGCTGAAAGCATCCTCAAAAAGCTTTTTCTGCCCGGGTTTCAAAGTCCGGGGAACCGGGGAGCGGTAGGAGAATGTCCCGCCCGCCTTCTTGAAAGCGTAGAGGTCAATATCGCTCACCCCGAAAGATGCGCTACGCAACAGGGCGACCAGAGGAAGGGGGTTATCAGGCCTGATAACAGCCGCCAGCCAGAGATAAAGGAGCCGCAGCTCGCGCACTCCTTCCAGGGCGCCGCTTCCGGTTACCTGGTGCGGGATACCCAGTTCTTCGAGCTTCGCTGCGTAAAGGTCCAAATTTTTCTTTCTATAGGTGATAATCAGGAAATCATCCGCGCCTGCCTGCTCTCTTTCCAATTGATCAGCAGGCTCTATGGCTGCCGGTCGCGGGATCCTTGTTTTCTCATCCAGCGCCTGCCTGATCCAGGAGGCCACGAAACCGGGCTCATACTCTGCAACATTGTCCTTGTTCTTATACTCTTTCGGGACATCCAGCCGGTAGACTCCGCCGGGCCCGACCGGGCCGCAGTCAGTTCTTGCGGCCTCGAGGGCCACGTAGGCCGGAGAGTACCTGTCATTTTGAAACTTGTCACTGAATGTGTTGTTGACCCATTGGATAAGCCCGCTTTGCGCGCGGAAATTCGCCGAGAGCCTGACAACCCTGCCCCCGGCTGCGAGGATCAGCTCCTTGACCTGGTTGTAGGTGACAATGTCGGCGCGGCGGAAGCGATAGATCGACTGTTTGGGATCACCGACAACGAACAGCGCCCCAGGACGCGGGCGGCATTTAGTCCAATCGGGTTGGCCGGGATCATCCGCGGTCAAAAGGAGCATCACCTCAGCCTGCACCGGGTCAGTATCCTGGAATTCATCTACCAGCAGATGGGTTACCCTGCGGCTGAAATAACTCCTCACATTGGGGTGGTGCTGAAGGAGTAACCTGGCTTTGACCAGGAGGTCCTGGTAATTGAGCATGCCGTAGCCAGCGCGCAGGCGGTCGTACACCTCCATAGCAGGTCTCAAAGCGCGGATCACCGGCTCGTAACAATAGGACCGCCACGCAGCCAGAAACGGCCCGGCCCGTTCTGTACAAAATGTCTCCCAGCGCATCCACTCCCCCTCGGCCTGGTCTTTGCCGCCCGGCCAGTTTCTCCGGACCAGATCACTTCCTTTCAGCGGCCTGAATGCCTGGGCCACCTCGGCCAGTCTGGGCAGGCTCGACAGATCGGACTGGCGCACCATCCGCGGAATGATTTCGTATTTAGGGATCAGCCTGTCATTGCCCGGATCCGCGGGCAGGCTTTCGGCAAGCTCTTCCATGTGATGCGCATAACCGAGAAGCCCGCTTTTCAAGGGTTCCGGATCCGGAGGGGCGAGTTTCGGAGCCGGCCAGTTTTCCACATCCGGGTAATTGCAAAGCACATCGAATGCAGCCTTGATCGGTCCGATCTCGATCCCCAATTCATTCAGTTCATCGAGGATCGGGGCGCTATCGACATAAAGCCCGGCCACATAGTCCTCCCAGGCCTGCTCCCTGATCCGGCTGTCCGCCTCCTCGTCTATTTCCTGGAAATCCACGCTCACCCCGGCCTCGACCGGCCTTTCGCGCAAGATGCGGGCGCAAAAAGCATGAATCGTACCGATAAAACAACGGTCGAGCTGGGCCACCCCCTCGGCCAGGTGCCGGCCCTCCACACCGGAGCGATTCACGCGGGCCTCGGCCTCGAGTCCGGCCTGGAAGCGGGCTCTCAGCTCTGATGCCGCCTTGCGGGTAAAGGTGACAGCGGCCATGTTCTCCACCTTGGCCCTGCCGCTTCTCACCAGGGCCACCATGCGGTCCACCATTTTCGTGGTCTTACCTGTCCCGGCGGCAGCCTCGACCAGCATGCTGGTCTCAAGCAGGCTGTCGATCAGCCTGCGCTCCTCCCAATCCGGAGGACTTATTAATCGGGAATCAGCCATTTAATCTCAGCTTGCGAAAAGGCTCAAGAATAGTGTTTTCAGCATTTTCAAGCTTTTCCCTGCTTCGCTGGGTGACAGCTTTCAAATCGCCGCAAATCTCCTGAAACTGGCAAATTTGGCAGTCAGTATCTTTATCAGTGGCCGGGAAAGCCCCGGAAGCCGCGATCCGGCAGAGCCCGGAGATTATCCCGCCGCCCTCGGTCAGCCTGTCCGGACTCCAAAAGAGGCGCCTGCCGCGGTCGCGCCTGCCTGGAAAGAAAAAGCCGAATTTAACGCATCGGGCATGCGGCCCCACTTTTTCTTTCAGGCGCTCAGCTACGATTGCGAGATAAATCTCATGCTGAACAACCCGGCCCTGTTTGAAAGGGTCGGAGAAGCTGTATCGATTGGAGCTTCCGGTCTTGTAATCCCAGATTGCGTAGCGCTCTTCGCCCGAGCCGGAAAGCCGGTCGATCCGGTCGATCCTGCCGCGGACTTTTATCCCGCTTCCATCGGGTAGAAAGTAAGAGACCGCTGATTGGCTGTCGAGTAGCGTGCCCCCGCCTGTGGGGGGAATACCGATCGCTGCTTCCAGGTACGCAGGCCGGCTGCTGCGGCAGTGCCGGGCTTCCTCGACCAGGAAAACCCCGGCGGTCTGGTGAAGTTCAGCGCTCCTGCGTCGATAAGAGCTTTCATTGGCTGGTGGATAAAGATCTTTGCAGCGTTCCAGCTCACGGTCTAGTAGATCGGCGATCAGCTTATGCTGCCCTGGTGAATTATCGGGGAGTTGTTGTTTGCGCAGGAGCCCGTCGATAAATTCCTGAAACACCTTGTGCAGGAGCGAGCCTGCAGTCAAAGGATCGAGCCAGAGAGAGGGGTCGACAATGGGTTCCTCCGGGGGCTCGAGCTCCAGGCCAAACCTGAAAAAGTAGGCCAGCGGGCAGCGCCCTAAAGTCTCAAGCCGGCTCACAGACATAACCGGCCCCTGGGCCCTGGCTGGGTCAAGGTCGGCACCGGCTTCAGGCACCAGCCCATCGTAAACTGTGAAGTCCGCCCCGGCACGCGAAATCTCGGCCTGCTCCCCTCGGGCCAGGTGCGGGAACCGGCGCCCTACAGATTCCAGGGCGCCCTCAGGCTGCCTGCAGGCACAAAGGCGCCACAGCCACCAGTCGCTCTCCTCGCAGGCGCCTTTTTCATCGACAGGCGCGAAAGAGACAGCCGAAGGCAGTCTTGCCAGCATCCGCCCCTGGTCTGCATCCCGCTCTCCGGAAATGATGCGCCAGGCGGCAAGAAGCACCGGGCTGGGAAAGATCTCCCGCTCATCCAGCGGGTCGAAACAGGAAAAACCGAGGATCACAGTGCCGCGAAGCCTGGCCAGGCAGCGCGCGAAATCCTCCAGGGACCGGTCGATCCTCCGCGAGGAGGTGGGAAGTTCCGGCGAGAGCTTCTTTCGCTCGCTGTCCAGAAGAATCGGGTCCTCGAACCGCCCTCCAGGGAACCGCCTGTCATCCAGCCCGATAATAAAGCTTACCGGACGGCCTGAATGCCCCCCGGAAGAGATGTGCGTCACATGGATTTTCCCTGGAAGAGGACCCGATCCCAAAACCGGGACCTCGACTGGCAGCCGGGCAAGATAGCGCCTTAAATCAAAGCTCAAGCCGCCTGCTTGTTCGGTGACCCAGGATTTCAACTCTTCCAGGCGCTCCAAAAGGGCATTTTTAGCGAAATTATCAAGCTCGCTCACTGTCCGGGCAAACCCGGCCAGAAATTTCTGCGCGCAGTCAATGATTTCCTTATCCGTTGCCTCCCCACCGGGCGAGATATCGAGCAGGCCCTCTGCCATCGAGCGCAGGAGCCTGCCGCCGGCCAGGTCCTCGCGCAGTTTCTCTGCCTGCCCGGGTCCGGCTTCCCCCTCCTCATCTCTCAATTCAGAGAGTCTTGCAAGCCGTAATTCCAGACTCGAAATCCACTGATCCATTTTCTCCAGGTAACGGGACCTGCCGCTTACTATTCCCGGCTGCCGCATCAGGCCGGCCAGGGCGTAGAAACCGGTGCCCGGCGCCCCGGCCCCGGGAACAGTCAGGACTCCATCCTGGATCAGCCTGGCGAGTCCGGCCTGTGGATAACCCTGCCCGACCCAGGCGAGCCACCCGCTTAACGCCCTTCCGGGTCTCGAATAACGGGCCGGGATACCCTCGGCGAAAGTCACCGGCAGACCCTCCGGCCGCTCCGCTACCAGGGAGGGGAAGCCCTGGACCGTCTCGAAAACCAGCGGCACGTAAGTCGATTGATCAGTGTGCAGGATTTCCACCTCATCCAGCCTGTAGCTCTCAGCCAGGCAGCGGCGGAAAACCTCCTGCACTTCATTGGCCTCGCCCACTGCGCGGAAAATTCGTACTGTGCTGTCGCCGCGCGGAGCTGGAGCTTTACCAGGCTCAAGCAGCCAGGCGAGAAGCCTCGAGTCATCGAGTCCACCTGAGGTGTCCGGTTGAGCGACCGCCGGCCTGTCCACCTCGAGGACTTTCACCCTGTCGGCCGGGAGGGAATCAAGGAACGCCTTTTCGACTGCCCGGAACTCCATATCTTCTGGCAGGAGCACTACGAAATCCCTGCCTGAAGCCAGCCGCCCTTTCGCTGCCTGTCCAGCCCCCAGCTCCAGGATATCGGTGTAATCAGCCAGCCGCCGCTTTTTTAATTCTTCCAGATACCCGCCCAGGATAACTGAGAGTTCCCGCCCCTTGGCCTCCACTTCAAAAAGCTCCGGCGGCAATTTTTCCTGATCAAGCCCTGCCAGGCGCATATCGCTCAGGGTACTGTAAATTTTTTGCAGCAAACTGATTTCAGGCTCCAGCGACAGGATGTAGCCCCGGCCCCCCTCTCTCAGCCGGCTGAATATAATCCCGGTCAATAATACTCCCTCCCGGTTGGAAAGGAACCTCAGGCCTCGCTCCAGAAGGACCGGCTGGGCAAGCTCGAACGCCAAAGCCCGGAGGGTCCTGACCCGCACATTAACCACCGGCTGACCTCCGCGCGCCACATTATCGAGCCACTGGTAGCCCACACGCAGCGAGGGGGCGATCAGCCATTTTTCCCGTAAAATATTATCCCGGCAAAAGCGGGCCAGACACTCGGTTAGCCGGTTCATCCGGATCGCCTCTCCAGAACGGTGAGAAAAAGTTGACCATAAAATAATTTCCAGAAACCCGGGAATTCAGCCCTGCCTCTGTTTGACACTTCAACTGCAGTCAAAAAATCCAGGCAGATTCAAGGTTTATTCCTTAAAGAATTTTTAACTCTTTTTGCCGTTTACAGCAAGCAAATAAAAGGAGGCTATCATTTCAAGGCGGTGTAACTGGAATGCTGAAAGTTTCCAGATCTTTTAACTGAAAATCCCCCCTTGAAAGGGGTGTACGCGAAACGGACAGGATTTGTCCTCTTGATTTTCACGCTTCGTTGTGGCCGCAAAGAGCGGCATGAGAGTTTATGAATGAATCTGGTTAAATCCTGCCGATTTTTTTCTTGACAAATACGAAAAACTTTTTTAACCAGCCTTATTGGATATTTTCATCACGGGGAATTCTCTCCCCCGGCATGGCAAGTTCAATCCCGTTTTTTATCTAAATGATATGTTTAACCTCATATACTTTGACAATATCTTGACCAACTCGCTTCTCTCTATTATACTATTGCCTCACAATTAATTTGCAGTATATAAATCAATTTTATTTTTCATTTACAAGATAAAGTTTTATTTCCCAAGAGGAGTTTGCAGTTATGACCAAAGCGGACATTGTCGAGCTTATCGCAGAAAAAACCGGTTTCACTATCAAAGATGTTAAGATTGTGGTCGAGTATTTTCTGGATGAGATTAAGAGCTGCCTGACTGAAAACAAGCATTTGGAAATCCGTGGTTTCGGGACTTTCAAGGTAAAACACCACAAATCGCGCAAAGCACGTAATCCGAGAACCAACGTAGAGGTGTTCGTACCGGCAAGAAAAAAGGCGGTGTTCAAGGTTTCCAAGGAGCTCAACAAGATATTGAACTGAGATTCTTAATATTAATCCTCTCTCCTATCAGGTTTTTCGGCTTTTAGTAGTGTCCAGACCGCCGGTCATCTATGGTCTTGGCAGGAGGAATCCAAAGGGTTTGGGTGGCGGTTTATATCATCTTTAGTTTAAGCCAAAATATCCTTTTAAAGCCGCGCTCCATATACAAAGACCGAGCATTGTTTCCCGGGTTTCCGCTTTAAACCATTCTGTTAAAAAGCCGGTCGGCTAAGTGATAAGCCGACCGGCTTTTTATATTACCTGAAAAACTATGAAAAGACAGGGCATAACGCTTTGAAATCAAACTGGTTATAACCGGTGTATCACATTACGGGAGGTTTTGGCAGATGAGGCATCCCCTTAACAAGAATGTAAATCAGTCCCATGAACACTACTGAAATCAGCCAGCCGATAACACAGACAGCAACCGCCCGCCCTGTGCTTTTATAGTCCAAAGCCTGACGGACAGCGACAACCCAGGCGAAAAGAAGCCAGAAATTAACTGCCAGCCTGACCAGCCACCCTAGAAACGGAATGATGCCGAAGACATTGAGCAGCGCCGGGGAATACGCGAACCCCAGAGTGCGCATCAGCTCACCCGGATTCGACCTGGTCTCGGGGGCGGGTAAAATCTTGGTTCCGACAAAGAAAATCAGGAAGGCCCAGACCACCCAGCCGGCCAGGGCTGTCAGGGAACCAAAAACCATCCCACGAAGCCCACCCATTCCCTCTGCGCCGATACCGCCAGCCACACTGGCCAGGATGACTACAGCCACTGCCTGTTTCATGGCCTCCCGGTCCGCCTCGACCTCCTCATAAAGATTGGCCTCAAGACGCATGGCACGGATCACCCGATTGATAAATACATTCATTCGATCCTCCGTTCTTTATTGAAAGAGTGCGGGAAACCGGGTCTCGTGTTTGGGGCTCAAGGCACTCAAGCGAGCAGATCTTTCAAGGTCTCCAGCAGTCCAAGAATGGCCGCATAGGTGGTGATCAACGCAAAGATAAAAGTGGCCCAAAGCCCGGCATTGAGCCAGAGGCCGGCTTTTCTTTGGCCCATGATTTCTTTCCGGTTGAGAAGGACGATTATCGGCAGGGTGATCACCGGAAGCAGCATGGCCTGAAAAGCCTGGGAGCCGACCATCACCCACACCGGCCGGCCGCCGAAAACCGGAACTGAGAGAGCGATCAGAAGTCCCACTGCACCAAGCACCCGGTACATCGGGCTCCTGATATTACGCGGCGTGCCGCGATAGTCCGAGATCAGCCAGGGAGCCACCAGAATTATGGGGAACATGGTGCTGATTCCCGCTCCGATTACTCCAACCACGAAAATGCTGATCGCGAACCTGCCGGCAAGCGGCTCGAGGGTTTTTACCATGTCCACAGCTTCTTCCACAGGCTGTCCGATCCGGAAAAGTGTTCCGGCAGCGCAGGCCATCACCGCAACGGAAAGAAGAAGCATCATGCCGCTTGAAATAAGCGCATCCACCTTGCTCTGTTTGAGATCTTTATCACCCCACCCTTTTTCCGCCACCACAATGCTGCGCATGATAAAAACCATGGCCGAACAGGTAGTTCCCGCTATGCCCGCCACAATGAGAAAAGCCTGCGGCTCATCCGGAATACCCGGCACCAGGCCCCTGACCAGCTCTCCAGGCCGGGGTATAACTAAGATCATGCTGAGAATAAAACTCACGCCCATAATAATAACCAGCACCACGAGAAACTTCTCGAACCGCGAGTATTTACCCACCCAGAGGAGAATGAAACACCCGATAATGATCACAATTGCCACCACGACTTTGTTCGCACCCTGGCCGCCGAAAACAAACTGTGTCCATTCATGCACTAGGTCGGTGACAATCCCCATGATTCCGGCGAGGGCTGTCAGCTCGCCGATAATCAAGGCGATGATCGAATAAATGGCCAGAACCTTGCCCCAGGGCAGGCGCTTTTTATAAGCGGCCATT
>DATKXY010000056.1:0-8873 GCA_035528795.1 archaeon
TTTTTCGAGTCGTCCGGAAAAGCCGCCTCAAGGCAGCCGGATGCTTTTCGATAGAGGCGGCATTCTGGCGGGTTCTCTGCCCGAGCCGGAATGGAACGATAAGGTCAGGGAAATGTCAGCTCCCCTGCTCGGTCAGGAGGACCCGCTGTTTCTTGAGCTGGAAAACAGGTTAAAAAAATATCCACATCTCGAAGGCTTTCTGGTCGAGTTCCTGCAGACAGCGCCGAGTCTGGTCATTTTCGGCGGCGGGCACCTGGCAGTGCCGCTGTGCAGGATCGGGTCGATGTGCGGTTTCCGGGTCACAGTGGTAGATGACCGCCCGGAATTCGCCAACAGGGAGCGTTTCCCGGAAGCCTCGGAAATAATGGCCTGCGATTTTTCCAAGGCCTTTGAAAAGCTCGAGATCGGACCCAGACATTACCTTGTCTCGGTGACCCGGGGCCATCTCGAAGACCGGACAGTTATCAAGGCTGCAGTGCGCTGCCCGGCAGCCTATATCGGGATGATCGGCTCGAAGCGCAAGGTGAAAATCCTCTGGGAAAGCTTGCAGAAAGAAGGGATCAAGCCTGAGCTGCTCGAAAGGGTGCACGCTCCGATCGGGCTCGATATCCGCGCAGAGACACCGGAAGAAATTGCAGTCAGTATCATGGCCCAGATAGTTTTGACCCGCCGCAGCAGGAAACCGGACATCAAACACGAGATTCTGAGCCTTTAGCGCTGGAACAACCGCTTACCGGAACTCCCCGAACTGTATAATCAATTTACCTCGATTAGCCGCTGATAATCATCCGGCAGGCAGCAAATTTTTTGAGACACGGTTTGACGTCTGCTGTTTCCAGACCCATCCTGCCGGTCATATAATCTAACATCGTGCAATTTTTTGAAGTATCTCCATTAGCTCACGGTGGCTTTTCTCGAGCTGGTAGTGGTCGCTGCAGTTGCGTTTCAGCACAAAAAACTGGACGCCAAGCAAAATACAAAGTCCGGCGAGTCCCAAAAGAGAGCAAATGAACAGGAAGGTACTCAGAAGGTCCTGGACAGTCAAAGACTGGATTGCGCCGCTTGATCCATCCCATACAAATGCAGCCTCGAGCATCAATCCCGCACAAATCAGTATTCCGAACGAAAAGAGGGCTGTACTCAGATAGCCGTAAAACTTTATATCACGGCTTGCAGTATCGAACTTCAAACGATTTTGCAGCTTGTGTATCCCGAAAAAGAAAAGCGGTACGGCAAATGTTACCAGAAAAACCAAAGGAACAAACCAGTAAGTAAACGGTTCCTGATAACCCGGGGAAGGGGGAGGGCCGGAAGGACAGCCGTGCCTGATCCATTCTCCGCTCTCATTTTTTATCCAGGCATCCTCCGGGCCGGAAAAGATCCGGGCCAGGGCAAGCGCAATCACCAGCAATACTGCAACGGCCAAAGGTATACGGATTCTCATCCACAGACTGCGCATTATGAACCTCCTTCCTCTGTATTGATTCTTTTCGGATCGACTTTTTTCGACTCAAGCCAGGCATCCACATCCTGCTTGTCGAACTTGATGTTTTTCTTTGTCAGCCGGATATACGGCGGACAATCGCCTGTCTGAATATAACGGTAGATCGTCCTCTTCGATTCGCCTAAGTACTCTGCCAACTCTTCGATTGACATTAATATCATTACATCCTCCTTTCTGTATATAATATGCCAATAAATGCCATTTATACATATATAGGACATTTTTTATCAAATGTCAAGAGATTTTTAAGCTTCAAATAAATTTTAACCCGGAATATTCATAAAAATATTTCCGTTCCCGGTTTTTGTAGGGGCGCACCCGCGTGTGCGCCCGATTACCATCGAAAAATTACCGAACGACGGGCGGACACATGGGTCCGCACCTACGATTTTTGTGGTAATTTGTGAATAATAGGGGTTAAAGGTCTGCAGATTTATTTGTATTTTAGGCGCCGTATTATATCTTGATAATGTCTTAATTCTGATATTGATAGTAAGATAAAGAAGGAGGATAAACGTGATTGCAGGAATCATCCTTGCGGCCGGCAAATCGGAGCGGATGGGCCGGCTGAAACCGCTGCTGCCTTTTGCCGGTACGACTTTCCTGGAGCACCTTTACAGGCTGCTCGAGCGCTCTTCGCTGGGCGCCGTGCGCGTGGTGCTGGGATATCAAGCCGGGAGAATACTCGGAGAGATCAAGCTTCCGCCCGAAGTGGTGGTAATAAACTCCGAATATGAGAAAGGCATGCTTTCCTCTGTTCACTCAGGCCTTGCCTCTCTCCAGGAGCTGGAACCGGAGGCTGTCATGCTCTTCCCGGTGGACCACCCGAATATCAGCCTTTCTCTGATCGAGAGAATGATCTCTGAGTTCAGCTCAGCGCACGGGGAGATAATCATTCCGGTCCACAACCGCAGGCGCGGGCACCCGGTGCTTTTCAGCAGCTCATTGTTCCAAGAGCTGATGCATGCTCCGCTCAAAGAAGGCGCGCGCCATGTGGTCCGTAAGTTTCCGAACAGGGTACTTGAAATTGAAACCGATGAGCCTGGAATCCTCCAGGACATAGATACCCCTGAGGACTTTCGGAGCTTACCCGGCAAACCCTGAGTTCGCCTTGATCAACCTGTTTGTTTTTGACATAATTGTATGAAAGCTGGTTCAGGCATGGGGGGCTAAGAAATTTGTGGGATTAATTTGTGCGCCTTGGCGGGACGGTCCAGGGTACATGAAAATCCCTGGTTTTTCCCGTTTGTTTTTGAATTTGAAAGCCTTGCAGTTTTAATTTGCAGGATTGGATGTATCATAGACTTTGTGCCTGGTGACTTTGTCCCTTTGCCCCTCTATCGCTTCAGCTTGATTTACAGTGAAATTTTCATGTTTCTTTGTGTCTGCATCCGGACATAAAAGTTGGTTAAACTTCAGGCCTGAAAATGTTAACACCCTCACAGGCAATCGAAAAAGTAATTCAAACCGCCCAGTATGGGTCGCCCCGGGAGACACCGCTCGAGGAGTGCTGTTTTTTAGTTGCCGCGCGGGACATCGTGGCAGATAGCGGCTATCCTTTTTTCTCGTACTCGGCCATGGATGGCTACGCGGTCCGCAGTCACGACCTTGAAGGGGCATCATCAAGCAAGCCTGTGGCTCTGCCCCTGGCGGGCGAGATCAGAACTTCGGGCGGTGAGAAAGTCAGTCTGCCGCACGGGAGGACAATGCGGATCATGACAGGAGGAGCTCTGCCTGAGGGCGCAGATGCGGTGGTCAAAAGAGAGGATGTGAAAGAGGGGGAAAGCGCAGTCACCTTTTCCAGTCCTGCGAGGAAAGGAAGCTTTATCAATCGCCAGGGTGAGGAAATAAAGCAGGGAGAAGTCCTCCAGCCTGCGGGCCGGATAATCAACCCGGCGGCCCTGGGTCTTTTGGCCACTCTGGGAGTTACGGTTGTGCCTGTTTACCCCCCGCCGAAAGTTTCCCTGATTACTACAGGCGATGAACTTCTCAGGGTGGGAAGCCCGAGGGGCTGCGGGCAGATCTACGATTCAATCTCCCCCATGCTTGGTGCGGCCTTGAAAAGGGCGGGTGTGGAGAAAGTGAGCACCTGCAGGTGCAAGGATGATCCGGTGTTTTTACAGGAGCTGATCAGCCGGGCGGCTGAGAGGTCGGACCTGGTTGTCACCGCAGGCGGAGTTTCTGTGGGGGATTACGATTATATCTGTGCAGTGATGGAGAATCTGGGGGTGGAAAAAATATTCTGGAGAGTGGCCCAGAAGCCGGGGAAACCTCTCTTTTTCGGACGGAAAGAATCGAGGCTTTTTTTCGGCCTGCCGGGAAATCCAGCCTCGGCCATGGTGTGCTTTCTGCTTTATGTGCTGCCCGCGGTGAGGAAAATCATGGGTTATCCAGATCCGGGGCCGCGGTGGCAGGAGGGAAGGCTCGCTTGTGCCATAGAGAACAAGGACTGGCGCACTCATTTCATGAGGGGCAGGGTGAGTGAGGACAGCCAGGGGGGATTCCTGCTCGAAAAAGCCGGCGACCAGGCCTCATACATGCTGAGCTCGTTCGCCCAGTCGAACGCCCTGCTCGAGCTGCCGCCCGGTCCGGTGCAGTGCGAGGCTGGCGCAAAAATAAGGTTTGTGAGTCACTTCTGGAATTCTGAGGCAAGTGGCTGAAGGGGCGTTGAATTTAGAATGATTATAGTCTGAAAATCAAATAAGCCCTGGGTTGTATTGGAAATATATGTGAAATTAACACTTCCATAGGGTAACGGGGCGATTGGCCGGTCGCCCCAGGGAAAAATGATGAAGATCGAGCACTTGTTTGTCAGTCGGGAAACATTAAGAATCGAGAGAGAGCAGCTTATTGATGAAGGCCGGGATATAAGCAGCCTGCAGGAGAAATTCGACCGCTTTCTGGCCCTGAAGGACAAGGAGCTTGAAAGCAGGCAGGATGAGCTGCTTTCTTTCCTCGATGCGACAATAAATTTGCCCTTTCGTCCGGACTATCCATTTTATGAGCCATCGGATCTCGAAAGCATCCAGGATGGAAAAACAGTCGGTTATGCGCGCTTTGTAAAAATACTGGATGATGACACTCTGCGCGACAGGATTCACGGCGCCTGGCTGGGAAGGATCGCCGGCTGCCTGCTCGGTAAGCCGGTCGAGGGGTGGGACTCGCAGAGCATGTGGGGCTGTCTCAAACAGCTCAACCGTTATCCGCTGAATGATTATTTCCGCTCGGATACTGTCCCGGCTGAATTGGCCAAAAAATATGAAATTTCTCCAAAGCGCGGTTTTATCGATCTTGTGGACCACATGGTCATGGACGATGACCTCAATTACACAGTGGCCGGCATGCTGATAGTGAAAAAGCACGGCAAGGATTTTACCCCTTTGGATGTGGCGCAATTCTGGCTTGAGAACATTCCGGCTCTAGCCACCTGGACAGCGGAAAGGACGGCTTACAGGAACTTCCTGAACGGTGTTTCCCCGCCTGATTCAGCCTGGTGCCGTAACCCCTACCGGGAGTGGATCGGGGCACAGATCAGGGCGGACGCTTATGGCTATCTGGCGCTTGGAAACCCTGAGCTTGCCGCTGAATACGCCTGGAGGGACGCCTCGGTGAGCCATTTCATGAACGGTATCTATGGCAGCATGTGGGTGGCGGCCATGCTGGCCGAGGCGCCCTTTCTCGAGTTCCCTGTGGATGTAATTGAGGCCGGGCTGGCCGAGATCCCGGTGGAATGCCGTCTTGCAGGGGCCATAAAAGAAGTGCTAGGCTGGCACTCTGAAAGGATCGGTTTCGAAGAGGCAATCGCCCGTATTCACCGGAAGTGGGATGAAAAGAACGCCCATCACCGGTGCCATACTATCAGCAACGCCTCTATTGTGGCGCTGGGTTTGCTCTGGGGCGAGGGGGATTTCGAAAAGTCGGTCTGCCGTGCGGTTCAGGCCTGTTTCGACACTGACTGCAATGGGGCCACAGTCGGTTCGATAGTTGGGATAATGCTCGGGGCGGGCGCTCTCCCGGAAAAGTGGATCGCCCCCCTGAATAACAAGCTCGAAACGAGTATCCCGGGCTGCCACCTGGTTGAAATCGACAAGCTGGCGCACGAGTGTTTCGAGCTCTACAGGAGTATCAGGGAAGCCTGACCGGCCCTTGCTGTGCTTTCCGGGCTGCCGGTTGACCTGGTACCGGTTGAAGAGTTACAATTTAGAAGAGAGTTGAATTGTTAATAAATTCCGTGCCGCGCAGGTCTAGATCGTAAGGTAGATGTCACTTTTTAAGGAATAACCCGTTTCAAGGATGGTGACCGATGAAAAGAAACGACTTTTTCAAGCTGGCGCTGGCCGCCGGGATCGGCTCAAAGAGCGTTTTTGCGCAAAAACTGAAGTATCTGCCGGAAGGGATTCCGGGACCGCTGCCCCGCCGCCCCTTAGGCAAAACAGGCGAGAAACTCTCGATAATCGCTTTCGGCGGCAACATTATCAAGGGTGAAGAACAGCCGGAGGCAGACCGCATGGTGCGCGAGGCGTATGAGGCAGGGGTCAACTATTTCGATGTGGCCCCGGCGTACGGAAACGCCGAGGTGCTGATGGGCCCGCCGCTCGAGCCTTTCCGCGAAAAGATTTTCCTCTCCTGCAAGACGCAGAAACGCGACCGGGCAGGCTCCCAAGCCGAGCTCGAACAGTCGCTCAGGAGACTGCACACGGATTATTTCGACCTCTATCAGCACCATTACCTGAATTCCAAAGAGGATATCGATAAAGTTTTCGGCCCGAACGGTGCCATGGAGACCCTGGTCCGCGCAAAAGAAAAAGGGCAGGCCCGCTACCTGGGTTTCTCAGCCCATACTGTGGAGGCCGCCTTTGCCGCCATGGATCATTTCGACTTTGACACTATCATGCTTCCTCTGCATTATACAAGCTGGTACAAGGGCAATTTCGGCCCGCAGGTGCTGGAGAAGGCGCTCGGCAAGAACATGGGGATTATTGCGATCAAGCCGGGAGCCTGCTGTCCCCGGGAAAGGGGAGAGGTACGGGATGAATACAAAAAATGCTGGTACCGTCCTTTCAAGACCGAAGAGGAAATCGCCAGGAGCTATTATTTTACCTTGTCCCTGCCGGTAACCGCGGCTATTCCGCCGCAGGAAGAAAAATTGTTCAAGCTGGCTGTCAAAGTGGCTCATGCCTTTATCCCGCTTGCCGAGTCCGAAAAGGAAGAGCTCAGGAAAGAGGCTCTTAAGGGCGATTCGATCTTTAAATATCCGGCCTGGCCAGTCTGAGATTGAACCGGGCGCTGCGAAAAACTCGAGCTTGATATTGCCGGGGTGTCTAATTCGCATTAACCGATAGGATGGTCTCGATGTCTGAACACGACTCAAGCCCTTTGCCCCGCCGAGTTCTGGGCAAGACAGGGGAGATGCTCTCCATTATCGGCATGGGCGGCATAGTGGTGATGGATGAGGAGCAGGAACACGCCAACCTGGTAGTGCGCGAGGCTTACGAAGCCGGGGTCAACTATTTCGATGTGGCCCCGGAATATGGAGACGCAGAGATCAAGCTTGGCTCTGCCCTCGAGCCAATACGCAAAGAAATTTTCCTGGCCTGTAAAACTGACCAAAGAGACAGGGCCGGCTCGCAGAGACAACTCGAGGAGTCGCTTAAAAGGCTGCGCACAGATCATTTCGATCTCTACCAGCTTCACGGTATTGAAACCCGGGAAGACATAGATAAGATATTCTCGCCCGGCGGCGCCATGGAAACCCTGATCCGGGCGAAAAAAGAGGGCTGGACACGGTTCCTCGGCATTACCGCCCACTCGGTCGAGGCAGCCCTGGCAGCCATGGACCTTTATGATTTTGACACCATACTTTTCCAGATTAATTATATCTGCTGGTTCAATGGCAATTACGGCCCGCAGGTGGTCGAGAAAGCAACAAGCAGGGGGATGGGAATCCTGGCGCTCAAAGCCGGGGCGCGCACCTGCCTGGCCCAGGGAGCGGAGAGGGTCTATAAGAAATGCTGGTATCAGCCTCTGGAAAGCGAACAGGAGATTGCCCGAGCCTTCCGTTTCACTCTTTCCCTGCCGGTCACTGCGGCCATTCCGCCGGGCGAGGAGAAATTTTTCCGGCTGGCCCTCAAGCTGGCTCCCTCGCTTGCTCCGCTCACAGAGACTGAAAAACAGGAACTGGCAAAGGAAGCTGCCTCGATCGATCCGCTTTTTAAATATCCGGCCTGGCCGGTTGAAAAATAGGATATTTGTCGAAGCTGCCCCGGCGCTTGCAAGCCGCGTGGCTGACGCACATTTTTGAGAAACCTGTCTGGAAGGATGGTATCCGATGAAAAGAAGCGACTTTTTTAAACTTTCTCTGGGAGCAGGTCTGGGCTGGAAAAGCGTTTTCCCGCCTCTGGCAGAGGCAAGTATTCAGTCCACACCGGGCCCCTTACCCCGCCGCCCCCTGGGTAAAACAGGCGAAAAGCTCTCCATAATCGGCATGGGTGGCATAGTGGTGAGCGGGGAGGAGCAGGAGCACGCGAACCAGGTGGTGCGTGAGGCTTATGAGGCCGGGGTGAACTATTTCGATGTGGCCCCGACCTATGGTGATGCTGAGTTCAAGTACGGTCCAGCACTCGAGCCTTTCCGCAAAAATGTGTTCCTGGCCTGCAAAACTGTCAAAAGGGACAAGGCAGGCTCCCAGAACGAGCTCACCGAGTCTCTCAAGAGGCTGCGCACGGATTACCTGGATCTCTATCAGCTTCACGCCATTGAGAGCAAGGAGGATCTAGATCAAATATTCGGGCCGGAGGGCGCCATGGAAACATTTGTCCGCGCGAAAAAAGAGGGCAAGGTGAGATTCCTCGGTTTCTCCGCCCACTCGGTCGAGGCAGCCCTGGCCGCTATGGACCGCTATGATTTCGACACAATCCTCTGCCCGATAAATTATGGGTGCTGGTTCAAGGGCAAATTCGGCCCTGAGGCGATCGAGAAAGCGCACGGCAAGGGCATGGGTATCCTGGCTCTCAAAGCGGGAGCAAGAGAACGCTACCTCAAGGGGCAGGAGCATGCCTACAAGAAATGCTGGTACAAGCCGCTTGAGACCGAGGAGGAGGTGTACCGGAGCTACAGTTTCACTCTCTCTATGCCGGTTACCGCAGCCCTCCCGCCGGGAGAGGAGAAATTTTTCAGGATGGCTCTCAAGCTGGCCCCCTCTTTTATCCCTCTCGCCGAGGCTGAAAAACAA
This sequence comes from archaeon, assembly GCA_035528795.1. Classification (GTDB taxonomy): domain Bacteria; phylum Gemmatimonadota; class Glassbacteria; order GWA2-58-10; family GWA2-58-10; genus DATKXY01. Next base: position 8,736 of record DATKXY010000056.1, read on the forward strand.
GGGCTGGCGACACAAGCTGAATCCTTGGACCCGCTGTTCAAATATCCGGCCTGGCCGGCATGATAAAGGATAGATAGGGGTCTTCATCTCGAGTTGATAATCTTTGTCGCTTTCCCCAACCGGGGCGGGGCCGGCGTT
>DATKXY010000057.1:0-5853 GCA_035528795.1 archaeon
TATATTGATCATTTTTTCTATATTCTTTAACCGGAAACTCGGAGAGATAAAATGAGAACCAGGCTTTTTCTCTTCCAATCTCTGGCAATATTCAGCTTTCTTATAGCCTGCGGTCCCGGCACAGAAAAAGGGGCCGAAGAAAAATCTCAGGCCAAATTAGAACTGCCGCTCGAGCTCAAGCTTGTAAGATCAGAAGCCTGGAGCGAAAGGGACAGCGGGTTTATCCTGACCAAGGGAGCGGAGGGATTGCTCGAAGCACCCGCCTGGTGGACCGGGAACCGCCCGCCAGCCGGAGAGATGGTAGTGCTCGAGGTCGCCTACCGGGATGATCTCACCCAGCCTGTGCGGGCTGAGGTATACAGCGGAATGGGTTCCAGCAGCTCCTACAGCGAGCTCCACCGTTTCGGCGGCCTGGACGACAGCGCCTGGAAAACCGCGCGCATCCCATGCCCCTGGGACCTGACCCTGCTCCATTTCCCCTCCTCCACTGTCCGATTCCGGCTGATCTCGGACAGCGGCGATCTGGAGCTGAAATCTTTCCGGCTTGTGGAACCCGAGGCGGATGACGAACAGAGATACAACACCCAGACCAGAGAATGGGTCCGACAGTTACAGAGTGCCCGGGTCCGGGTTGAGCCGGAATATTACAAGCTGGCCCAGACCCCGGTGCTTGACAATCAGTGGGCTGATTCACCGCTTGTTCCCTACCAGCGAAACTGGACAGACCTGGTGCTGACAATCAGCGCTCCGCAGGCCGGGGAAACCGGATTCCCGGTTTCCGTGCGCATGGCGCGAAACGAGTACGAGCCTGTACAGATCGGCATCTACGCTAACGGCACAGACCTCTCAGAGGTCGAGGTCACGGTCGATCCGATAACCGGCCCGAATGGAGCCGCAGTAGCAGCCTCCCGCGTGCGGGTCGCGGAATATTCCCTGATCGACTCCCGCATCTCGGCTCTCAAAGTGGAGCCTTTCCCCCAGCGCCTCTGGCCCGCCCATTCTTTCGCTGTGCCCGCGGGCCGGAGCCACCTGGTCTGGATCGAGCTGCACACTGCCGAAAAAACGGCCATTCCCGGAAAGTATTCCACCTCGATCAGGATCCGGGCCAAGGATCTAGAAGAAATAACTGTCCCTTTGAGCCTCGAGATCCTCCCATATCGCCTGCTCACCATGGATGAGGCGAACCTTAAGCTTGGCGGGTGTATCCTGGGTTTCGTGCCCGAACACGATCTCGCTTTCCAGCGCGAGTACAACCACAACATGGCCGACCCCCATATTCTCCCGGAGCTGTTCAAGGAAGGCGACTCTTTCGGCATGGATTTCCGGATAATGGACGAGTGCATGGCAGCAGCCCTGCGCCAGGGTTTTAAAACCATCTACCTCTTCCTCGGCGGCAACCCAAACGGTTTCCCGCAAACAATGACTCTCGAGCGCAACCTGGCAAAAGTTGTTTTCGGCCTGGACGACAAAGGCTGGCGCGCCATGGTCATGGAAAAACCGGACTCGGTCCATCCCAGGCTGGCTCCCTATTTAGTGGAATGGACCCGGCGGCTCGGGGAGCACGCCAAGGCCCAGAGCTGGCCCAGCCTGATACTGTCACCGTTCGATGAACCCAACAAGTGGGCCGGAACCAGCACGGAGCTCGGTTCGCTAGCCTTTATCAAAAGCCATTTCATCCACACAGTACAACTGCTGCGCGAAGGCTGGCCGGATGTGCTTATCGGTACAGATATGTACACTTACACAGACGCTATAGTCTTTCTGCCCTACCTGGATATATACAACACCAACTCCACTCACCTGAACCTGAATCTGCCGAACGAGGTGCGCACAGCAGGCAAGACTTTCTGGGAGTACACCACAGTTGACGTGACACCGGCGTTTTCCCGCTACACCCTGGGTTTCTATTTCGGGGCCCACGGCAGCACAGGAGCCCTCCTCTGGGCCTACAACTGGGGTAAGCGCTTCGACACCCTGGACGATCCCAACTGGCTGTATGCCTGGTATACGCCTTTCGAAGTAATCCCGACTGTCTGCATGGAAGGCGTGCGCGAGGGCATGGATGAGCGCCGGCTGCTCGAGACTCTGAAAAGGAAAGCAGCGGAGAAAAACGTGGATCTCTCAGGTTTCCTGGGCGACCTGTTCCAGGAAACAGAGGCCTTGCGGGAAGACCTGCGCTTTTTCGTGATCTCGACCTGGCCTCACGCCAGAAGCGGTAAAACATTCACTATCGAGGATTTGCGGAAATACGAGAAGCGCGCCGGAGTAATGAACACCTGGCACGACAGGCTGGTGGATAAGCTGCTCTCCCTGCAGTGATATTAACCTGGATTAATCACAAATTAATAGAAAGAATAGGCTTTCGGTCTTTCAAGCATTTGCTCGAGACCGTACAAGACAGGAGCCAGAAGTTTAATAACCTCTGGTGATCATTTCTAAAAGAATATTCTGAATTCTACTATGAAAATACATATCCAATTGGTCGAATATCTTGGTTTAAATAATGACCAATGAACGGACACAGCATGCTGTGTCCCTACAGATCTATATATTTTCGTTTCTTTCCGGGCGACGCGAAGCGCCATGCCCAAGTAGGACATAATCTTTACATCAAAAAATATCCTGGACTACTAATTTTTCACGGAATCCCCTGGTCCGGATGACAAGATAGATAATCCCTGCTGTCATCCATAAACCGCCGATTATGAATGTCTGCCGTGGCAGGCTCTGCCAGATCGCAAAACAGGCTACCAGGCCTACAGCCGGTGGCAGGCAATCTTTCAGGAAAGTCTTAATGGTTTTTTGTTCCGCTTTAAAAAAGTACTCACGCATGGATGCAGCATTTACCAGCATAAATGCCAGAAAAGCGCCGAAATTGATCAGGTGGGCGCATTTATCATAGGTGAGTAAAACAGCTCCGGTGATAGTTATTGCTCCAAGGAAAATAATGTTATACGAGGGAACGGCGTGTTTCCGGCTCAAATGGCCGAAAATTGAATCGGGAAGTATTTTATCCCGTCCCATTCCATAAAGGATGCGTGAAGCTCCGGTCATTCCTGTTACACCCGAACCGATATGAGCCACCAGAAGAGTAAACGCCAGGGTAATTTCCAGCACGCCTCCGCCGACCAGACTGGCTATTCCAATCATGGCTTTTTCAATAGCATTTTCTGCGCCGAATTTGGCGGCCATGTTCTGCAGGAATGCCGGCCATTCTGCCCATGATACCGCAGCCTGAGCCAGAAAGACCTGCGAACCGCTCCAGATTCCGGTAATCAAACAGGTAAGTACTGTAGCTATAAGAACGTTCCGCCTCGGGTTCTCCACTTCTTCGGAAAGCGTAGTCAACCCGTCAAACCCGATGTATGTCAATGCGGCAAGGGCGGTTCCTCTGCCAAGCACGGACAGGGAAAATGACGACTGATGATAAAAAGGCTCAATAGTAAATACTCCGCCGATTCCTTTTTTCAGCATGATAAATCTTATCGCGGCTGCCATAAACCAGAACACCACCACGCTCATGACAATCATTAAAGCCCAGTTTACCCTGCTCGTTACCTTTATCCCCCTTAGATTCAGGAAGGTAAACCCGCCAGCAAAAATAATAAACCAGAACCTTGTGGGAATAAGATGTAGCATGTGGTGTGCAGTAATACTGCAGTAAATCGTGCAGATGATCGGAACAATCATATAATCCAAAAACATGGTGAACCCGGCAATAAAACCAAGGTGCGGGTTGAGACCCCTGCCTACATATGTATATGCCGAACCGGCGGCAGGATAGTGGTTTGCCATCCTTCCGTAGCTGATCGCAGTAAATATTATGGCAATCATCGCCACCAGAATAGCGGTGACTGCGTGACCCTCTGAATCCCTGTTTGCCAGTCCGAACAGGGCCATTGGAGCAACCGGCTGAATCAGGATTATGCCGTAAATAACCAGATCGCTGAGCGAAAGAACCCGGCGAAGTTTTACACTTGAGTTTGATGAATTCCGGGACATATAAATTCTCTTCTCTTTAAACGACACTGTTGTCGGGTAAAAGCAGTTGAACGGGATAGCTGCTGTCTGATGTCACGATCCACAGGCGACCGGCACGAGCGTACATCTTAAAGTGAGATTCATGAAAATTTCAGTTCACCTCCTCCAACCATTCGCTGCCGTTCAGTCTACCCTTTACGGCATGAAAAACGATTTTCGCAGACATCTTCGATAATTACTCACTCCAATAGTAGTCCGGCATGGGTGTACACTCCAGGTTTGCCCACGAGTCATTGCAAAACAAACCGGCCATTTTAAAGCCATTGGAGTTGAAAGCATGCAGAGGTTACACTCAGTCATATTTCAGTAATTTCCACATCCCGTCCAGGCGCAGGAGCGCCTCCAGATAGTAAAAATCCCCCTAGATATTGGCCTGGTTCACGCTGGCGTTTTTCTCATAGAAACAGGTGCCGCCGGTGAGTACTCCGTCATTGCGGCCAGGCAGGCAGCCGCATTAATTTTCAGGGCACTCTTTACTCCCTGCCCGGCTGAAGGTGCGGGTATACTCAAAATTGCAGCCTTACCCGGCAATGAAGGTGTATGTTTCGTATCAATCAACCCACCGGATGCGCACGCTCTTGAGATCCATAACGGAGTTTCCGGGCTTGGTGAGCGCTTTAACATAAAGGCGGGTCCGTCCCTTTTGCAGCTTCATTGTGCCAAGGGTCAGCGGCGCCCAGACCTTTTCGTAAACCTCATTTCGCGGCACGCGGTCCGGGCTTGGGATAGGCTCGGGGTCGTGAGCTTTTTCGATTATACCCTCGAGGTGTTCACCAGCCACCTCGACCCGCAGCTTCGCGCCGATATCCTCTTTCGGGCAGGTATAGAAGAGCGTGATCTCGTAGGTGCCGGAACGTACCACGTCGATATCCCAGTACAGGCGCGATTCAGTGCTTGTCCAACCCGTGACCCAGTCGTTCGCATAGCCTGCGAGGCCCTTGTATTTCAGGTCGCCCTCGAAGTAACACTCCGGTGCGGGCAGTTCGACTGCTTTCATCTCCTCATAGCCCACCGGGATCGGCAGGCGGTCGTTTCCGAGACGGGTCACATCTTTGTACCACACCTCATAAGCCGATCTGAGCCCACCGGCCACCTCCGGGTATTCCCGGGCGATGTTTTTCTCTTCGCCCGGATCAACCTCCATGTCGTAGAGCTCCGGATCGCTGCCCTCCTTGAGAACCAGCCGGTAGCGCTGCGTGCGGACAGCGCCGTTATTGCGGAAGTTCGTGAATATCATGCGGTCAGCCCAGCCGCTGGTTTGGCCGCGGAGCAAGGGTGCCAGGCTGACACCGTCGAGGGGAAGCGTATCCGGCTTCTCGATGCCGAGCAGTTCTACGATGGTAGGCAGCAGGTCGATATGGGCGCTGATCTGCCCGATCACAGTACCCGGCTGAATGTGTCCCGGCCAGCGCATGAAACACGGCACGCGGGTGCCGCCTTCATGAACGCTACCCTTGAAGCCTTTCATGCCCCCGTTGAAACGCTCACTGTTTGCGCCATTGTCCGTTAGAAACAGCACAATCGTGTCATCAGCAAGGTTCAGTTCATCGAGCTTCCCGAGCAGGCGGCCGAGGTTGTCATCGAGGTTTTCGCACATCCCGTAGATCGAGGCAAGCTCGTCATCAACTCCTCGTGCCTTATACTTGTCGAAGTACCTGTCGGGCACCTGGAGCGGCGAGTGCGGGGTGTTGTAGGGCAGGTAACAGAAAAAAGGACGGCTGCTGTTTTTTTCGATAAAGCCGAGCGCCGCCCCGGTCAGCACCTTGTTAATATAGCCGGTTGTCTTGACTCGGCGGCCGTTATGTTCCAGGC
>DATKXY010000058.1:0-45012 GCA_035528795.1 archaeon
AACATCCATTATTCTTAAACTCTCAGGCCGCAGCGAGTGCGGCACCCTTTTTGCTATTTTCAAGGCATCAATAGTATCGAGCTTTCCTGGCTATCGCAAAAAGGATGCCGGCCCGCCCCGTAGCTCTCTGCGAAAAACAAGGAAACATCTCCTGATTTTTTTAGTTTCTGGATGGTAGTTGAAAACCCTTCCGGATGTTTATCCATATCCAGGCCAACTGGGAAAATAAAATCATTTTGTTTTATATCAGAACCTGATCCTGAATCGAAAAGAATTCCCCGCAGCTTGCTGCGGGGTAAACGGCCCCTTAAGCCAACCGTAGGGGCGACCGGCGGTCGCCCGGGGGGCGGGAGGTGAAAATAATCATTACCAACCTTATGATACCTCGCGGCTTGCCGCGGGGCAGTTCATTCATTCCAGAGAGCTTTGTTTTTAGGCAATCGGCAGACTGGAGGGCCATTTGAATATCTATAAAGCAAAATTCTATATCCTGCGGCTGGTTCTGTTTGCCGCCCTCATTGTCTGCACCGGCCTTCAGGCCGGGGATGATTATCTGACCCTGGCGCGGGAAATCCACCAGAGGCATTGCATCCTTGACTCGCATGTGGATATTCCCTGGAATTTCGCCACAGAACAAGTCGACCCGGGAATCTCGAACGACAGTCTCCAGGTCGATCTTGTCAAAATGAGGCAAGGCGGCCTGAATTGTGTGTTTTTTATCGGTTTTTCCTCTCAGGGACCTCTCACACCCGAGGGATATGAGAAGGCCCGTAAAGAAGCCATGAACGGGATCGAGGCTGTTCACCGCCTGTGCGAACAGATGTACCCGGAGCAAATCGAGCTTGCCGCCTCTCCTGATGAGGTGGCAAGAATCACCTCCGCGGGTAAATTGACAGCCGTGATCGGCATGGAGAATGGCTACCCTATCGGCACGGACCTCTCGCTGGTCAGAAGTTACTATGACCTCGGGGTGCGCTATATAACGCTCTGCCACATGGGGCACAACGATATCTGCGACTCGGCCAACCCCGGGCACAAGCCCCATCCCGAGGGAGAGCGGCTGGACCCCCTGGGTGAGCGCCTGTTCGGGCTTCTTTCTTATCTGGAAACACTTTACACCCCGATCCCCCCTGAGCCGAAACACAATGGGTTGAGCCGGTTCGGCGAAAGGGTGGTGGCGGAAATGAACCGGCTGGGTATAATTGTTGATATCTCACATGCCTCCGAAGGCACTTTCTGGGATGTGATCAAAATCTCAAAGGCCCCTGTGATTGCTTCACATTCGAGCTGCCGCGCCCTGTGCGATATAACCCGGAACCTGGATGACCGGCAGTTGAGAGCGCTTAAAGAGAACGGCGGGTGTATCCAGGTGACAACTGTCCCTGGCTTTGTCAGGTTTCCCCAGGCCCAGCACGAAGCTTATCAGGCGATGATTGAAAAAGTGGGTCTGACAGGATTGGACTACACGGACATTCTGGCCATGTATAAAGAGAACCAGCAGGCTTACAAAGAGCTTCTGGAGCGCTGCCAGACTGAATTCAGGTCGATCGCCAAACAGTTTCCTCCGGCAGATGTAGCCGATTTTGTCGACCATATCGACCATGTGGTAAAGCTTGTGGGGATCGATCATGTGGGAATCGGCAGCGATTTTGGGGGTGGAGGCGGGGTTGTGGGCTTCAAGGATGCCTCGGAAGCAGTGAATGTAACCGCTGAACTTTTGCGCCGGGGCTATTCCGAGGAGGAAATTGCTAAAATCTGGGGCGGGAACCTGCTGCGTGTCTGGTATGCAGTCGAAAAAGTTTCCTCGACTCTTCGGGATAAGGGAGAGCAGTGATCGGCGCCCTCAGGTAAAAAGTAAAGGCACTGCGTTGTTCTTACTACAGAGGTAATTATAATCATGAAAAACTTTAGAACTTTAGTGGCTCTGGCAGCAGCGTGTTGCCTGTGGGAAAATTTTCTTTCCCCGGCTTTCGCCGAGTACGCCGAGACCCCCCACAGGTCCCTTTCTCAGCAAGCTATCCCGGTGGCCGGACCCGGCAGATTCGACCAGCCCGGCGCCACCTATGTGCTCGCCCGGGATATTTCGAGCGCCGTCACGCCGGTATTTCTCGGCAAGGATGTGACCCTGGACCTCAACGGTTACACGATCACCTATGCCGCTGGCGGATACTCGCATGTGCCGAATTACGGTTTCGAGGAGGACCTCGAAGGCTGGGATACCTCTCGGGCACCAGGCGCAAAGGTAGAGGACACAGACAAGGTGCAGATCTTTATCGGCAAGAAAATCCTTCGCTTGCGGGCCGGGGATGAGATAGTCTCCGGTTATGTCAGCTTGCCTGTTGCCGGGCGCTCCTATTTCGCCATGTGCGGAGTAGCTACCTGGGAGATGAAAGTGAGCCTGTATGTTGAGAATGGAAAGGGCAAGCCCGTGCGCTGCATGCAGGATTACGGTGACAGTATCCGGGTATGCTGCCCGGTCCAGAACAGGTCGCCGCGGCTCGGCGGCGGATTTGTGACCGCCCATCTTCACGGGCTTCCTGCAGGCTCCTACCGCATCCGCGTGCGGGCAGAGACAGACTGCCTGGTGGACCATATCGACATCCGCCCGGCCATGGATGCGGGGATAGCTGTAGTGGAGGACACCTACCCCTGGGCACACAACGACAACCTTTATGCCGGGGATAATTGCGCGTTCTTCGATTACACGAAAGAGGGATCGGCTTCCGAGCCTGTCCCTGCGATCCCGCGGGTCAGGGGAGCTGGAACCATAACCATAAAGAACGGGGTGATCCGGAGCGGAGTCAGGGGGATCCTGTCCTGGGGCATCCAGTCTACTGCAAAGGATGTGAAAATCAGGCTCGAAAATATTAAAATAAGCGCCTCGGGCATTAACACCAACGCAGTGGATATTCCACAGGCCGAAATCACCGACTGCCGCTTCGAGATCGATACCCCGTTCATTATCAACCGCCATAAGAGCGAGCATGCCGTGGTGATCCGCAGCCTTGAGCCTTCAATAGTTTCCCACTGCGAGTTTATCGGCGGCCAGGGCTGCCTGACTGTTTTCGGCAGGCGGAGCCTGGTGCACGACAACCTGTTTGTCAACCGCCAGACAGTGACCAACCATTACTGTGTCATGGCCCGGGGCGACAGCTCGAGGATCTATGACAACCGTTTCGAGCCTGAGATCGGCTCAGGGATCGAGATTTTCCGCCACAAGTTTATCGAGATTTATAACAACACATTCCGTATCGAGGCCGCCCCCCCGAGCTGCGAGTACGGTCATGAGGAATACAGCACCACAGCGGTCAGGATCGCCGATTACGACGCCGGGTACGGCTCCCCGCAAGGCTGCGACGGCAACAGGGTCTACAACAACAAGTTTCACATAATCGGCAGGGACTACCCGCAGTATCCGGACTATATACCCATGGCCTGGGCTTTCTTCCATAGTGCAAGCGGCGGGGAGACTTATGTTTACGACAACGAGATAGTTGTCGAGCACCGGGACCCGGGCTCCAAGGCCCTCGCCGCTGCGGTCTATATCGGCGGGGCGGCCAGCGGGGGCGAGTGGTACAATAACCGGATCACCACCAATGTCTACGCTTTCTGGGTCGGCTCGTGGTACGGCATGGCGGAAAACGCCAGGATATACAACAACACGATTATCAAAGCCCCGGGCGCTCCGGGAGACTTCAAGCCGGTCAGGATGGGCTTTCTGCCAAGGCAGGACGCAAAGGCGCGCAATATCGAGTTCCGCTCCAATGTGATTGAAGGGGCCGAGTGGGGGATCGATGCCACTGACCAGGACCACAGCTATTCAGTGTACTGGACACTGAAAGTAAAGGTGGCTGATCGCTCGGCCAGACCGGTGCCTGAGGCCGGGGTGCTGGTAATGGACAGGTCCGGACAGGAGGCTGAGCGAGGCAAGACAGGCCAGGATGGGCTTTTCAGCGTCGAGCTTCTCCAGTACGCGGTGGATGGAAAGAAAAAAGAAGTCCTTTCGCCTTACACAATCAAAGTGGGCAGGCAGGAAAAGACAGTGGATCTGAATAAAAACACGGAAGTGACTCTGATATTAGAATAAAACATTCCTTGCCGGGACCGGCCAGCCGGGGTGCTGACTGAAAAATAGAGCTGTGAGGGAGCTCAGGGGGGCTGGGGGCCGGCATCCTTTTTGCAGAACCACCCAGGGCGGATATTGCTGCAGCCTTGATATAAAGCAAAAAGGATGCCGGCCCCCAGCCCCCGGCAATCAGGTAAACCATCCGAGCTGGAATGTTTAAATGAAAATCCCCGGTTTTTATCGCTGGATTTGCACTCGGAGGCCTTCCACTTTTAATCGGAAAGAATTCCCCGCAACTTGCTGCGGGGTAAACAGCCGCTTAAGCCAACCGTAGGGGCGACCGGTGGTCGCCCGGGGACGCTCTGTCCCTTTACCGCTTCAGCGGCCCTCAGCCTTTGCCACCCTGAAAATAGTCTCCTGAAAAGGCCCAAGCTTCACATGCCCGCCTGACACTGTCCCAAACCCCCGCAAGTCTTCGACCAGGCCCGGAGCCTCTTTACGACCCTTGAGATCGAATTCAACCGGCTCTCCGCGCAGGTTGCTCGCATAGACAAGATAGTCGCGCTCCCGCTCTACAGCGCGGACCTCGGTGCCTGTGACGAGCCTTCCCCGGCTGTCCATACCGACAACCGGCCGGTTCAGATCGAGCTCACGGGCCAGAGGCTCCAGAAGCTCATGGTAGTCTTCGGTAACCAGAGGGGAGGCCAGGTAGTAAATCCGCCCCTGCCCTTTTCTCACCAGGATAATCGTCGGGTTCCCATCCTCGAAGCGGGCGAGAACCGTGTTGTTCCCGGGGTCCACAGTCTGCACGAGCCCCTGGGAGCGCAGGGATACCTGTCGCCCGCTGAACAGGTCCTCGTTCCCGGTCAGGATATTCCTTTTCACCTCTCCGAAAACAAGCTCCTGCGTAAAACTCTGGTCGTAATTCTGCACCAGCTCGCCCTCGCCCAGTACCGGAGGCAGGGTGACATCCTTTATTTTCAGGCCCAGCCCGGCAAGGTGGTCATTCTGCCTGGCGTACTGGTCAAAAAGGAAAGATTCCGGTACCACTACCGCCCGGCCTCCCTGGTCCACATATTTCATGATCCGCTCCACAACCTCCGGCGGCACATACTTGGCTGCCGGCACGATCAGCAGTTTGATCCGGGACAGTTTCCCCTCCAGAATCTGCTTTTCGCTCACAAACCCGATCCGGCAGCCCAGGAAGCGGGCGCCCTCCCAGGTGGAGTACAGGGCTTCGATATACGGCGTGCGGCCTGCGCGGAGCAGTTGCGGCGGCACCTGGACAATACTGCTCTTGGAGTAGAGGATAGCGATCTCTGGCTCAGGGCGCGTGAACTCGGCGATCTCCCGGCCCAGCCTTCGGACATCAAGACCCAGGCGCAGGACCTCGGCTACCTCGGCCAGAGAGATATTCCAGGAGAATGGGATCGAGCTTTCGGCAAAACTCGGATACTCCCGGCTGACTGTGCTTCCCCACCTCCATTTGGCGATTGCTGACTTGCCGTGCAGGAAATGGAGCAGGATCCCGTGGACCCCACCCCCCATCTCGGGCTCGACCATGGCCTTTTTCTCCCGGCTCAGGCTGAGGAACAGATCGGAAAAAATGTGGGTTCCGCCTGATTCATTGAGGATCACGTCATCGACCTCGTTGATGATCATCTCCTCATCGATCCCCGTGGTGCTGTTATTTGCAGAGAGCATGCTCGAGGTGCCGCCTGCGTTGATCGGCACCACCGGGTCCAATTTTCGCATCTCGGCTTTGACCCACTTGAGGTAGTCGGTGAAACGGCGGGTGTTGAAACAGGCCCAGTCGTACCAGGCGGCGCGGTTCACATCCGGAAGCGGTACGCGGTTGTACACAGGAGGAGCGGTAATTTCCGCAAACGAGCCGTAAGCGGTGCCCCAGATTTCGTTAAGTCTGCCTGGCCCTCCGTACTTTTTTTCGAGCCAGCTTCGGAACATCTCCTGGCTCCTCTCGCAGTAACAGATATACATGAGCTCATAGGCCATGATATTGTACAAGAGGTCCGGGTTTTTCTTCCACTGGCTAGCGTGCCGTTTCATGTATTCCAGCACAGCCTCCCTGATATGAGGGCTTTCCAGGCAGATCACCACATTCTCCTTCCTGCCGCCCATCGACCATCTGTCCTTGATCAGGTGGCCGCACCAGCCGTCCCAGCCCACGCGGTGGGTGTCCTGGTACTTGTGAAACGCCTCGTAAACCGGCGAGCTCTCGATATCGTTACGGGAACCGCCACCCACAGTAAAGCTTTCCAGCCGGTGACTGGTAGTGGCGAAATAGTCTGTCCACGGCCCCTGGTTCATACTCAACATGGAGAGAATGATTACCGGGTCGCCGTTCCGGTCCCGGAAATAACCATCCCGCTGTTTCAAGCCTTTGAAGCGGGGATAGCCAGGGACATTCAAAAGCTGCCGATAGCTTTCGTTTTCGCCTTTTTCAACTCCTTGCTGATCCAATGTCTTAAAAACATGCGCCAGCTCATCTGCGCCTTCAGCACAGGAGGCGGTCACATACTCGAGTATCTTTTTTTCTTCCTCTTCGTTCTGAAACCAGACAAACCCGCTTCTGATCTCGAGCCCTATTCTGGCAGTCACCAGAGGGATCTGCCAGTAAAGGGGCTTGTACCCCTGGGATTTTGCTTTCTCCACCTCGCTTTCCAGGCGGTTTTTCTCTTCTTGCGCTCTGGCTCTCATTTGCTCGATTTCAGCACTCGGCTTGATCTGATCGGCAGGGCCCGCAAGCTGAGTATACACATAGCGGTCGTCGATCACCACCAGGCAGGACCGCGGATCGATTCGAGATGCCGTGCCCGGATCCTCAATGCCTTTGACAAGCCGGAAATTATCGAGATAAAGGGTCCCGTCCAGGCTGCCGAAATCCAGGCGGAACTTGCGGATTTTGTCGATTGCCAGGTGCCTGTCCCCATCCTCGACCATGGCTTTCTGAAGCTGGAGCTCGAAATGGTTCCAGCCCTTGTTGAGAAAGACCTTCCGGCCCCTGTAAGACTTGCCTTGGATTTCGGCCTCTTCATCCGAGCCAAGTTCGTCCAGGATCTGGATCAGGCCGATATGGATCATGTAATTGGGGTTGTAGACATCGAATTTGAGAAGCTCGTACCCGCTCCAGTCCCTGGGGAGGGTTTCGCTCTCGAGCGTCCGGTAGCGTCTGTCTGAGAGATCGAGCTTGAGGCAGCTTTTCCCGTGAGCGGGATAATCGCCGGAAAGGGAAACAGGCCCTTTCCAGAGTTCAAGTGAAGAGTCTTTTTCAAAATCGTCGAGCACCAGGACATTGCCGGCTTTCGGCGACAGGGAGCAGACCAGCATACTCGCCAGTCCAAGAGCTAGAAGAAAGAACAGGGAACGGTCCATTTAACCCTCCAGGCAGACCATATAAACTTGACCGAGAAAGTGGGATAACCCGTGATAGAAATCCGGCAGGGGCGCTGTCAGGGCATTCCCCCGCCGGAATGGAATTTGCTATATTGAAAAAGCGCTTTTTTGCGGGCACAATTCGAGCTGCACCGCGTTAACGGCTGACAGTCTTCTCTACCCTGAGAATCGTTTCCTGGTAAGGCGCAAGCTTCACATGCCTGCCTGTCACTGTCCGGAAGCCGCGTAAATCCTCGACCGCCCCGAGCGGTCCTTGCCCTTTGAGATCGAACTCGACCGGCTCCGGGCCCAGGTTGCTTGCATACACCAGGTAGTCGCGCTCCCGCTCGACCGAGCGGACCTCGGCTCCTGATACCAGCCTGCCGCCGTTGTCCATGCCCAGTACGGGACGGTTCAGGCCCAGGTCTTCAGCCAGGGGTTCCAGGAGCCCGTGGTAGTCCTCGGCAGCCAGTGGCGCAGCCAGGTAGTAAATCCTTCCCGGGCCTTTTCGCACAAGCACCACAGCCGCTCCGCCGTCCTCGAAGCGGGCGAGCACCTCATTATCCCCTGCTTCCACAGTCTGAATCAGCCCTGCGGAATGAAGGACCGGCTGGCGGCCAGTGAATATATCCTTGCCCTCGGTCGAGATTTTCCTGTTGACCTCTCCGTAGACAATAGACTGGCTGAGGCTCTGGTCGTAATTCTGCTCGAGCTCCCCTTGCCCCAGGACCTGTGGCAGGGTGACATCTTTGATCTTGAGACCTAAATCCACCAGGCGGTCGTTTTCCCTGGCATACTGGTCGAAAAGGAAAGATTCAGGGAGCATTACGGCAACGCCGCCCTTATCGATATACCCTAGCACCGCGTCTGCCACCTCAGGGGTGGTATACTTGACTGCCGGGACCAGGAGAAGCTTGATGCGCGAAAGCTTACCATCTAGAATTTGTTTTTCGCTCACAAATCCCACGCGGCAGCCCAGGAAACGGGAACCCTCCCAGGCCGAGTAGACTGCGCTGAGATAGGGCGCGCGTCCTGCCCGGTGAAGGCGGGGCGGGACCTGGACAATACTGCTCTTGGAATAGAGGATGGCCACCTCTGGCTCAGGCCTGGTGAATTCGGCGATTTCCCTGTTCAGCCGTCTCACATCCAGGCCCAGGCGCAGCACCTCCGCCACCTCGGCCAGGGAAATATCCCAGCTGTGCGGAATGGAGCTTTCGTCCATGGAGTGGTTTTCCCGGCTGATTGTCCGCGCCCACCACCACTTGGCGATCGCTGACTTGCCGTGCAGGAAATGGAGCAGAATCCCGTGCACTCCTCCCCCCATCTCAGGTTCCACCATGGCCTTTTTCTCTTCGCTCAGGCTCAGGAGCAGGTCAGAGAAGATCTGCGAGCTGCCCGACTCGTTGAGGATCACATCATCGACCTCGTTGATAATCAGCTCCTCATCGATCCCGGTGGTGCTGTTGGCTGAGGAGAGCATGCTCGAGGTGCCGCCCGCACAGAGCGGAATATTGGGGTCGAGCTTGCGGATCTGGGCTTTGTTCCACTTCAGGTAATCCGTAAAGCGGCTGTTGTTGAAAATCGCCCAGTCATACCAGGCCGCACGGTTAATATCCGGAAGCGGCGCGGCGTTGTAAGTCGCAGGGGCGGTAGTTTCTGCAAAAGTGCGGTAGCCTGTCCCCCAGACCTCATTCAGCTTCATGACCGACCCGTACTTATTTTCCAGCCAGCCGCGGAACATCTCCTGGCTCTTCTCGCAGTAGCAGATATACATAAGCTCGTAAGCCATGATATTGTACAGGAGCTCCGGGTTCTCTTTCCATTCGTTGTAGCGCCGCTCCATATACTTGAGCACGGCCTCCCGGATATGGGGGCTTTCCAGGCAGATCACCACGTTCTCCTTTTTGCCGCCCATTGACCATCTGTCCTTGATCAGGTGGCCGCACCAGCCGTCCCAGCCCACGCGGTGGGTATCCGGGTACTTGTGGAATGCCTCGTAGACCGGTGAGGTTTCGGTGTCATAACGGGAGGCTCCGCCCACTGTGTAGCTTTCCAGACGGTGGTTGAACGTGGCGAAATAATCAGTCAGCGGCCCCTTGTCAACCAGCAGCATGGATAAAACAATCACCGGGTCGCCTTTCGCATTGCGGAAATAACCGTCCTGCTGTTTCAGCCCTCCCAGCCTGGGATAAGGGGGCACGTAAAGGTAATGCGGGTTGACATCGTCCTCAGGCTCCTCGATCACCTGCCGGTCCTGGGCCCCGAGAATCCCATTCAGATTGTCGGCGGCTTCGGCACAGGAGGAGATTACATATTCCAGGATCTCTTTCTGCGCTTTCTCGCCCTGGTACCAGACCAGCTTGCTCCTGATCCCCAGCCCGATATCCGCGGTGATCAGGGGGATTTTCCAGTACAGGGGCTTGTAGCCCTGGAGCTCGGCCAGCTCCACCTCGCGTTTGAGACGGCTCACCTCCGCGGCTGCCCTGGCTCTCAGCCGCCTGATCTCAGGGGATGGTTTGAGCTTTTCGACAGGGCCCGCCAGGGCAGGGTAAACATAGCGGTCTTCTATCACCACCCGGCAATCCCATGGATCGACCTTTGATGCCGTGCCCGGGGGTTCCTCGCCTTTGACCAGACGGAGATTGTCCAGGTAGAGCGGGCTGTCCAGGCGGCCGAAATACAGGCGGAATCTGCGGATTTTATCCAGGGCCAGCGGCCTGTTCCCGTCTTCCACCATGGCTTTCTGAAGCAGAAACTCGAAATGGTTCCAGCCCTGGTTAAGAAAAATTTTATTGCCCCTGTATGACTGGCCCTGGATTTCCGCATCCATGTCCGAGCCCAGCCCGTCGTAAATCTGGATCGAGCCGAGCTGCACCCGGTCAGTGGGATTGTAGATATCGAACTTGAGCAGGTCGTAACCGCTCCAGTCGCCGGGCAGCTTTTCACTCGCCAGGAACCGTGAGCGCACATCTTTGAGATCGAGCCTGAGACAGCTTTTCCCGTGGGCGGGATAGTCGCCTGACAGGGAGACAGGGCCGCTCCAGAGCTCGAGCGAAGACTCGTTCTCGAAGTCATCGAGGACCAGGACGTTATCGGCTTTGGGTTGGGAGGAACAGGCGAGCGCGCCTGCCAGGCAAAACGCTAAGATAAATAACAATGGGCGGTTCATTTGGCACTCCGGGCTGAATAGAAATTCCTTGGCAGGAGAGAAACGATAAGTTCAAAACGGAGGAACTTTTATGCAAGTTTAAGAATTCAAAAAAATATAATGGCCGCCTGCTGAGGTGTCGAGGAAAAACACCCTTGGTACTTTCCCGTAGCGCTCGCGCGTTTGGCCGAGAATACAAAACTCTACAGGAGAATTACGAGGGATGCCGGTCCGCTCTTATCGTGCTGTCAAGATACTTGACATTTGTATGGAAATTGATTAATATAAAATATATGCACATTATTTTGTTCAGGTATGATTTCTTGACAGAAATTTACTTAGTACTGTAACTCGAAAATACGGTGACGTATTTTTTTCAGCAACGCTGTGCGGACTCGTAGGGGCGACCGGCGGTCGCCCGAACAGGGCGAGGCATGCCTCGCCACTACGTTTACTAAATTTGTAAATTGGTTTAAAACAATACGCTACACTATTTATGAATTCATGTACTTAGAGACAGTTTAAATGCTCAGGACCATACAAGAGGATTTTAAGGCGATTAAAATTAACGACCCGGCGGCAAGAAACTGGCTGGAAACCCTCCTTTGCCATACACCGTTTCATGCCATTGTGCTCTACCGGGTGGCTCATTTTCTTCATAAGCTGGGTTTACCGGTCATACCGCGTTTTCTTTCCGTGCTTGGACGGTTTTGGGCAGGAGTGGAGATACACCCCGCAGCTAAGATCGGCCGAAGATTTTTTATAGACCATGGTACAGGGGTGGTAATCGGTGAGACAGTCGAGATTGGGAACAACTGCATTCTGTTTCACGGGGTGACCCTGGGAGGAACGGGCCACCACACCGGCAAGCGTCATCCCACATTAGGCGACAATGTTCTAGTCGGCACTGGCGCCACTCTTCTGGGTCCGATCCGGGTGGGTAATAATGTGAAGGTAGGGGCTGTAACAGCTATCATCAATCGCGATGTGCCCGATAACTGCACGGTGGTCGGTGCGCCGGGGATGATTGTAAATAGAAATGGAATAAAGGTTAAAGAAAAGCTTCCACATCCGAATTACGCTCAAGAAGAAAAAGAGATGGAAATGGTCTTTGCAGGTAAATAAAACTCCATTTTCCATGAAAATTTCCCTGGAACAATCACCACATCTATATCCTTCATCCGGTATTACGACCCCCACAGCCTGCCAAGCAATTTAGACAGGATTATGCATAAAGTCTTGAAAGTTGGAATGATTTCAAAGGTGTAATTTTTTTCATTTAAGATGTCGGCGGCTGATTTTATAGAACAACGATTATAATACCCCGAGAGAAAAGCTTTTACAACTGCAGAGAAGAGGTTTCAAGGCCGCTACCTGGGATGATAGATCATCTCAGGTGAAACCAGGGGCCATAAGAAGCCCTGAAGTCCGAGGAACCTGTTTTTGGAGCGTGTAGAAGACAAGTAATTTCCATGCATGCTCTGATAGATGTACACCGCCCCGGCATGCCTTTGCGCAGCATTATCGCGCCAGGCGAGCTTGGCGAAGCGGAGTAAAAGACATAAATGCCAGGATTAACTTTTGTTTCTTTTTGTTTAAAAAGAAATGGTTTTGCTTCTTTTGCCACCAAAAGAAGAAGAAAATTTACCTTTACGGAAAGTTGTAACCAATTTTATGACCTGAATAGTAAAACATTTTCTCCAGGCAGTTGCGGTTTTTTTTTACCAAAAGTGTAGTTGCTACACCTTCTGACTACTGACTCCTGTATTCTGTATTCTCACATCGACAATTTGTTGTCGATGTAGGCGCATTAAGCGCCTAATACCTTATCTCAAGGCTGCTGCAGCGTTTTAAATCCGGCACGTCTACGAGGCAGGAGGCCCGGTTGTCCCGGAAATCCCGGGGCCGGAAAGTATGCTCGAAAATTTTCGTTGTATCCTGTGTCGTGTATTCATAAGCCACATGGATTGGAGCCCGCACGGCCCCCTGGTCAGCTACCTCAAAATAAAGCGTATTCTCGCCTGCAAAAATCTGCGGGATCGACATGATCCCGTTTTCAAAATTCAGGCTGAATCCGAGCTTCTTTAGGCCCACTGTTTCAGGACTCCCGGCGGCACGCGCCTTGAGCCTGAGCTGGAAGCGGTATTTCCCGTAGATCGAGACTTTGCCGCCCGAGTACTCTATCTGTCCGAGTGTCTTGTCAAAAAGACCATTGCCTGTGGCGAGCTGTGTCCAGCCGGACCACCGGTCAGGCTCGTCCCGGTTCTGAGTTTTGGGCTGGAGGGTTCTCAGTTCGAGAGTCACCTCATCGTTTTCTTCTGCGGAGAGCTCGCCGGTGAACTCGCCCTCGATCAGGATATACGGGCAATAGAAATCAAATACTGCCTCGCACTCGATTCCGGCTTCAAGCGGCGTAATATATGGCGGCACAGCCTGGTGGGCCGCGTTAGCCGAGGAAACCAGGGCATCGAGATAACTCTCGCCCGCCAGATCAGGCTCGTAAATAAAGCTGCCCCAGGCCTGTCCGATTGACCGCCCCCCTTGCATCCAGTCCGGGTAACCTTCATCTGCCGGCACAACTTCAAGGTACGGTTCGGCCCGCTTGAAATTAGGGTCGTTCTTTGCCCAGTAGCCGTCCAGGGAGATATCGGCCAAACGGTAGAACCTGCCCGAGGGCAGAAAATCGCCCTGCCTGGAGAGCGGGATATACCACGTGCGGCCGTCGCTCTTCCAGTATCGCCTGACAGTGGTACCCCGCGGCAGGCGCCAGCTCATGTCGTGATACCGCGTGCCCAACCGGTGCTTGGGGCTTGCGAAAACCTGGTTGATCGGACTGCCCGCAGCCACCCAGTCGCTTTCATCATCCCAGTAGACAGGCTCGTAGCCCAGGACCATGGGTTTGTACCAATCCGGCATCTCGAAAAACGGCTGGCAGCGGTTTTCAAAGGTCTCATTGCGTGTCAGGTTGCTGTCCACTCCCACCTCAGCCCAATCGAGCACTCGAGCCTCCGGGCTGTCCCGGTCGATCAGGTAGTAGCCATAGAGAGCATCGAAAGCGCCGTAGCTGCCATTTAGACTGAGCCGGAACATGGTGTGGTAGCCCCCGCTCGGGTTTCGCACATTGACCCGATAAGCGCTGGTGGAATCTCCGGTGAGCTCGATCCAGGCCGACTCGGCTATCCGGCTGTGCGTGTCGCACCAGCCCCAGCCGTAAACGAACAGGTTTTTATGGGGATCGAGTACGAAATCCTCGTTCCCGGGTGCGCCTTCAAAGGCTTGCGGCATCCCTCCGTAGCAGTTGCGGCTGAAAAGGCGCAGCCAGGTGTAGAAAGTTATGCCTTTCCTAGTTTCGGAAGAGTTTTCTACACCCTCGAGACGGAAAATGTCATTGATCCAGGTCACCAGGTCAGTGCAGCGGGGCCAGTTGCTGCTGGCTGCCAGCGGGCCGGCAAGGGGAGCGGAATTCGGCGTTACCGGGACCGGACCCAGGTGAGTCAGAGCGCCATTCAGAATGTTCGCGAGCATCCCGGTTACATCCGTGATCTCGCACATCCCGCTGCCGTTATAATCGCCCTGCAGGTCTCCGGGGTTTTCACGGAGCATGACCAGAAGAGTAACGGCGTCCAGGATATTTACTTTGCCGTCCCGGTTGTAATCCTCTTTGTAGACAGGAGGATCCAAAAGGATTTGGCCCTGAACACCGGCCCGGATGCCGGTCAAAGAAATGAGCAGAAAGATGATAAGCGATATTTTTTTCAAGCTGACTTTCATAGCGCCTGCCAGTTGGAGAGCCGGGTCTTCTGCGGGCTATCCGGGAAATTCTTTCATTTTTGAGCTTGACTCTACAAAGACCAGGCCAGGTAAATCCGCAGTTTTTGAATTTTGTTGTTTGGAGTAGTGCTCTTTATTAAACTTCCTCTAGTATTATGTCAACTTAGTTTTGCAGGGTACAGGGTAGGGTCTTTTTTGCCCAACATGTGCGTGTTTTAGGCTGTAGGCTGAAGGCTGTAGCGGTGCACAATCCGACCTCCAGAGTCTAGTTTACAATCGATAGCCTGGACAAAAGTTAAAACCTTGAAATTGCAGCCCTCTAGCCCACAGCCTAAAGTCTCCATCTGCATGGTCTATAAAACGTGAATCGGTTGGCCCAAAGAGGTTCAACCCTGCAAAAAAGTTGTAACTGCACCGGTCTTTAATCTAAATGACTATTTGACTATTAATTATTAAGCCGTGTCGTGAATAAGTCCAGAGTGAAAAAACCTGCCCCTAAATCCTCCGCCAGATTGTTGCTTCTATCGCTTGTAAGCGGCCTGGTCGCCCTGGCTGCGGTAACAGCCACAATAAATGACCTGGGCATTACAACTGATGAGCCGCATTATTATGATTCCTGCCTTCAGCAGATAGCCTGGTTCCACCAGGCGGCAGAGGACTTTTCAAAAGGGCAATGGAGCGCGCCGTTCAGCCCGGAAGTCTTAGACCGCCATTGGAACTTTGAGCTTATTTATAATGTTCATCCTCCCTTCTATAAGCTGTGCAGCTCGTTGACCCTGGTCCTTTTCGAGCCATGGCTGGGGACAATGGGTGCCTATCGTTTTTCCACTGCAATAATGTTCAGTCTGCTGGTGGCCCTGTTGTTCTTCACGGTCGGCAGGCGTTATGGGATTCTCGCAGGACTCTGGGCGGCGGCAAGCTTTGCCCTGATGCCGAGGATATTCGGGCATGCGCATATCGGAGCGACCGACATGCCGATAACTCTGTTGTGGTTTGCCTCGGCAATAAGCTTCCACCGTGCGCTCGAGTCCCGCCGCTGGGCGCCTGTTTTTGCGCTTGTCTACGGCTTGGCATTATCCACCAAATTCACGGCTCTCGTTATCCCATTGCCCCTGGTGGCTTATGTGCTTGTTAGCAAGCGTTTCAAGGAAGCTGCCTGGCCGGTGGGGATCGCCCTTGTGGTAAGCCCTTTGATTATGATAGGGATGAATCCTCAATGGTGGCACTACACTTTTGAGAGAGTTTACAGCTATCTGGTGGGGAGCGTAGCCCGCTCCCAATATAAGCACATACCCACTTATTACTTGGGCAGGCAATACTCTTTTTATCTCCCCTGGCACCACAGCTTGGTTTATACGCTGTTTACCGTTCAGCCGTTAGTGTTGGCGGGTTTTCTTTATGGCCTTTGGCGCATCGTAAGGCGGCCGTTTGCAGACCAATGGGTGAGCCACATGGGGATTCACTGGCTGATCTTGCACCTCGTGATGATGCTTCCCAGTTCACCCGGATACGATGGCGTAAGGTTGTTTCTCCCCTCTTTTGCATTTCTGGCGGTAGTTTCCGCTGCAGGTTTTCATCATTTTGCCGCCCGGGACTTGACGCTTCTTCTTGTCAGATTACCCGTGTTCGGTTCCCAGTTGAGATATTATGGTGCACATTTGATCCTAGGTGCGATGATAATCCCGCAGGCAGTGGTTCTGGCGCGCCTTCACCCTTACGAATTGTGCTACTACAACAGCCTGGCCGGCGGGATCTCAGGCGCTCACGATCTTGGGATGGAGACTACTTACTGGTGGGACCCGGTCAATGAGAAAGTTTTCAAGCTTATCAACGACACAGTACCCGACTCTTCGTCGGTATATACCAAGGACAATGGGATTTTCCTTTTTTATCAGAAAACAGGAAAAATCAATCCCTCGCTCTCATTCAGCAGCGGCAACACAGAATATATATTGCATTACACTCGCCAGGGTGCATTTCATGACTATGAATGGGTGCTCTACCGCAGGGGCAAACCCCTGTGGGAGATCAAGGTGGATGGTGTAAGGCTTTTGGCTCTTTTCAAGCGCCAGGAGAGCTTGAGAAAAATTATTGAAAATATAGAAAGAGAGTTGGAAAAGCCCAATCCTCCCGCGGGATTGCATTTCGAGGAAGCTGTAATTTACGAGGCTCTTGGCGACAATGACCGGATGATTGTCGAATTAGAGAAATATATCGAGAAAAACCCCAGGAGTTACACTGGAAATATGCTGTTGGCAAAGAAGTTTCTGGCAGTTAATAAACCGGAGGAGGCTATCAGGGTGCTGCTGCAAATTTCCGACAACAATGAGGACCTTATTGACTGGAACTTTAACATGGCTGGGGCTTGTTATCTATTGGGTGATATTGATCGAGCTATCTATTATTATAAAGAAATAATTAAGATAAGAAGCCTTGACTCTGAGGCCAATTTAAAACTCGGCCAGCTGTTTTACATAAAGAAGGATTATAAAAGAGCCAAGGAAAACCTTAAACTTACATTGCTTGCGGAACCTGATAACACTGAAGCACTCCATGTTCTGGGCAGGATAAACCAGGATTTGAATAACCATGATCAGGCAAAATATTATTATGAGAAACTGCTAAGAATTGATCCTGAACAAGTCAGGATTTTATTAAATATGGGTCTGCTTTGCATCCAGGAAGGTGATACGGCGAGGGCTGAAAAATATTATCTTCAAGCCCTGAAAGTGGACAGCACTGATACGATTGCGAATGCCAATCTCGGTCAAATCTATATGTTCACCCACAGAGCTGACCTGGCGGAAAAACTTTTCAGGATAGTTGTTTCAAAGGAACCTGAAAACTCTCAAGCCCATCTGTCTTTGGCTCTTATCTACAACCATTATCCGGATCGCTGGCTGGAAGCCCTGGCGGAGTTCCGCATCGCAGCCGGGCTGATACCGGGAAGCGCTGAGTATATAAATCGAGAGTTCATAATCCCCCTGCAAAATAGGCTTGCCTCAAACAAAGTCCTGTCAAAGTCAACAAAATAGACTTTTCACACCTGCAATTCCTGAGGGAAAATATGGAAATCACGTTATTCTGTCAGATTGTGCTGCTCAGGATTCGGAATTATAAATAGACTTTTTGGAATCCGTTATTAAACTGTCGAAATAAAGGTTTAAAAATGGGGGTGGATGTTTAAATTTATGTGTTACTTCAATATTTCAATTCGCTTTTATTATGTTTTGAAAACTGAAATGACATGGATTCGGCCCGGGTCGCAAAGTTTCCCAAACTCTGACACCAATGTTTTCGGGATAATAAGGGGCATACAAGAGTTCCGTTTTAATACATTTATTACAGTAGAAAAACTTTTCGACCAAATCAGTGCGGGGATTTAATTGATTAGAGACCTTATGTTCGTTAAACTTATTATAAACTCGACTCTTTACTAGATGAAGAATAGTCCCCGGACTTTTGAAACGTGAAATGCTTATGCACCCAGATAAAAAAAACAGGCCCCTCTTTCCCCGCCATTTGCCCGCCCTTTCCCTGATAGCCGGCCTTGCTGCCCTGGTTGCTGTTACAGCCACTATCAATGACATGGGCATTACCTGGGATGAACCATTTTACTATGAGATAAGTCTCAGCAAGGTTGCCTGGTTTCGTGGGGCAATCCACGACTTTTCAAGCGGGCAGTGGAGCACACCAATCAGCCATAAGGCCGTTGACAGCTACCGGACAACAGAGCAGGTTTATTATACTCACCCGCCTTTTTTCAAGATCTGCAGCGCGCTGACCCTGGTGCTTTTCGAGCGGTGGCTGGGACCCTGGAGGGCTTATCGGCTTTCTCCTGCAATAATGTTCAGCCTGCTGGTGGCCTTGCTGTTCTTTACAGTCGGCCGACGCTATGGGATTCTTTCGGGGTTCTGGGCGGCCGCGAGCTTTTCCCTGATGCCGAGGATTTTCGGGCATGCTCATCTTGGGGCAAGCGATACGCCGATAACACTGTTGTGGTTCGCCTCGGCGATAAGCTTTCACCGGGCGCTCGAGTCCCGCCGCTGGGCGCCTGTTTTCGCTCTTGTATACGGTCTGGCGCTGGCCACCAAGTTCACGGCTTTTTTGATTCCGCTGCCCCTGATGATTTATGTGCTCATTAGCAGGCGTTTCAAGGAAGCTGCCTGGCCGGTGGGGATCGCTCTTGTGGTCAGCCCCTTGATCATGATCGGTATGACCCCCAACTGGTGGTATCACACTTTTGAAGGGGTTTACAGTTACCTGGAAGGCAGCTTGACTCGTTCCGGGTGGGCTTCAATTCCCACTTACTATCTGGGCAAGCAATATTCTTTTAATCCACCCTGGCACCACAGTCTGGTTTATACGCTGTTTACAGTGCCTCCGCTGGTGCTGGCGGGTTTTATTTATGGTCTCTGGCGTACGGTGCGGAGGCCTTTGGCTGACCAGTGGGCTGCGCATATGGGACTTCATTGGCTTGTTTTAATTCTGGTGATGATGCTTCCCAACTCTCCCGGATACGACGGGGTGCGATTGTTCTTACCCGCTTTCGCTTTCCTGGCGGTCATCTCAGCCAAGGGTTTTAATTATTTTGTTACACAGGATTTACCCCCGGTTCTCGACCGCGTACCCAGGCTCGGCCTCAGGTTGAAAGCTCTGGGTGCGCCGCTCGTTCTGATTGCCATGATAGTTCCCTCATCTGTGGTTCTGGCGCGCCTCCACCCTTACGAATTGTGTTACTACAATAGCCTGGCCGGCGGGATCTCAGGCGCTCATGATCTTGGGATGGAGACTACTTACTGGTGGGACCCGGTCAATGATAAAGTTTGCAAACTCATTAATGAAACAGTACCAGATTCAGTGTCGATCTACACTAAAAACAACCTGGTCTTCAACACTTACCAAAAATCGGGAAAAATCAAACCCTCGCTGTCATTCGGTAAGAACGACTCAGACTATATATTGCAATACTCCCGCCAGGGGATATTTCAAGACTATGAGTGGGTGCTATACCGGAGGGGCAAACCCCTATGGGAGATCGAGGTGGATGGGGTAAGGCTTTTGGCTCTCTTCAAACGCGAGGAAAGCTTGAAGCAGATTATTGAGAGCATAGAAAAAGAACTCAAAAACCCCAATCCTCCTGCAGGACTGCATTTCGAAGCGGCAGTGATTTACGAGGTTCTTGGGAGCAATGAACTGATGATTCTTGAATTAGAGAAATATCTTGAGGAAAATCCCGGGGATTATATTGGAAATATGCTGCTAGCCAAAAAGTATCTTACCCGCAATAAGCCGGAAGAAGCGATCAAGCTGCTGCGGAGAATTTCCGATAATATCGAAAACCGGTCCGACTGGAACTATAATATGGCAAGCGCTTACTATCAGCTTGGCGATATCGCTCGGGCGATCTATTATTTCGAAGAGATAACCAGGG
Organism: archaeon; assembly: GCA_035528795.1. GTDB lineage: Bacteria > Gemmatimonadota > Glassbacteria > GWA2-58-10 > GWA2-58-10 > DATKXY01. The sequence goes on from DATKXY010000058.1 coordinate 19,813, forward strand.
CAGAAAAATACGACCCTGAGGCTAATTTAAAGCTCGGCCAACTGTATTACATAAAGAAGGATTATAGAAAAGCCGCGGAACACCTTGAACTTATTTTGCTTGTCAGACCTGATGATAAGGAAGCACTGCATGTTCTGGGCAGGCTGAACCAGGACTTGAATAACATTGATCAGGCAAAATATTATTATGAGAAACTGCTAAGAATTGATCCTGAACAAGTCAGGGTTTTATTAAATTTGGGCCTGCTTTGCATCCAGGAAGGTGATACGGCGAGGGCTGAAAAATATTATCTTCAAGCCCTGAAAGTGGACAGCACTGATACGGCTGCGAATGCCAATCTCGGTCAAATCTATATGTTCACCCACAGAGCTGACCTGGCGGAAAAACTTTTCAGGATCGTTGTTTCAAAGGAACCTGAAAACTCTCAAGCCCATCTGTCTTTGGCTCTTATCTACAACCATTATCCGGAGCGCTGGCCGGAAGCCCTGGCGGAGTTCCGCATCGCAGCCCGGCTGATACCGGCTGATTCGGAGTTTATAAAGCGGGAGTTTATTGTCCCCTTACAGAACAGGCTTGCCTCCGGCACCGATCGCCAAAAGTCCGCGAGATAAGCCTTTAGCCTTCTAGCCCGGATTATTCATAAAATTCCGCTTGGGGAGTATTTTCTTCCAAATCCCCCTCGATCCCCCTTTTTCAAAGGGGGAGGGCGGCTTCCCCTCTTTTTCAAAGGGGGGCCAGGGGGGATTTTAAAAGAGATTCAGTTAACGTGAAAAACGACAATATCTTAAGCAAATCATCCGGCAAATTTGCGAATAATCCCGGCTAGAAAAGGGGAAGTCAATTGTCAAAGGGTCAAGCAATATTCCCCATGATGATTACCTTTATTGAAGGCTTTGAAGTATTGATATTCCAGTTGGTTGTGCGCTGTTATCAGAAAAATTTCCCGCTTTCCACTTTATTTATCGGTAATTTTCCAGGCCCGGACCTCCGAATTTCTCAGTGTATCACGGAGACCCTTGATGAGAGCTGACTTTCCGGCTGTGGGAGTTGCCAAAGCTTACCTCGTTGTAGTCTTAGGCCTTTCTATCCTGGCGGGGCTCCTTTTCCCGGTGTGGGCCTGGGGCCTGAGCCTGGTCGGAGAGTACCCCTGGCCGGTGTCCATATTTTTTATCGTGTTTTCTCTTATTGGCCTCTTGCCGCCTTTCAGCAGGAGGATAAGGTCATTTTTCGAGCGGTTGTCCAAACCTGGCACCCCTGATTTCAGAAGCATCCATATCGTGATTTTTTCTTTGCTGGCCGCGATAATACCGCTGGCCTTCATTGTAAGCTGTCCGCTAATGGGAGATGGCGTAGGCATTGTTTACAGGTCGTACCCCTACCTTGATCTCGAGCATTCCATCCACAGGCATTTCCCATTTTTAACGGCAGTTATTTTCGACTTGCACAATATATTACAATTTTTCATCGCTGTTCCAATCAATCTGGCTGCAGGGGATAGGTCTTATTTTGTCTGGTCTGTCATCGGGTCGGTCTCGGCGTTTGTTTTTACCTTTTCCCTGGTGAAGATTTTCCTTCTGCTGCGGGAGCGTTACAGTTCAGCTTTATTACTTTTGCTGGCAGTGCTTACCTCAGGAACGATGGCCCTGTTCACCGGATTTGTTGAAGTCAATGTGATCTGTGCGGCGTTGTTATGCGTTTTTCTGTGGATGGTTTTGCGTGCTCTTGAAAAGGGAAAGTTTCCCTGGATTATCTTTTCACTGTTTTTTTTGTACCTCGGACTTCACGCTTCCGCTGTGGCTCTGGTTCCATCGCTTGTTTACCTGATTATTGTACAAAGGGAAGAGCTGGCAAAAAAACCAGTGATCCTGGTCCTTAATCTTGTCATTCCAGCAGCCGTATTCATTTTTCTTATCTCGAGATTAGTAGATCCTGCTGTCTATTTTTCCCAGTTTATTTCCGATAAAGAGGTAATCGATTCAGATTTCGGCGCGGCTTATGCCTTTGGGCTTTTTTCGCCGATGCACGTTCTGGAATTGGCAAATGTCCTGCTGTTACACAATCCGTTGAATCTTTTGTTTTTAGCGTGGATTTTATATGCGCTTGTGTTTGAGTGGCGGGAATGGATCCGGGACCGGGCGGGTGTTTTTTTGCTGTTATTGCTCGGTAGTTTTGGCGCTATTCTCTGGTTATTTAATGCGGTCTTGGGGGTAATGCGCGATTGGGACATTTATACACCCCTGGGATTACTGCTGCCATTCGCCGCCTGGCGTCTTTGGGAGGTTTCAGCCCCGAAATCCATGCGTCCTCGTCTCGCCGGAATCGTTGCCCTCCTGTTGCCGTTGGCAGCCTGCCATCTGGCTCTGTGGGTGTTTACTCTCCACAGTCCGGAGCGTCTGATAGTCAGAATGTTCGAGTATGCTAAAGAAAACCGTATTATGTCTGAAAGGGGAAAAGAGGATCTGGCCAGCAACATTTCGATATATTGCATGGAGAGGGACTATTTTCCCGATTCTGTATTAAATATAATTGGTGCTGACCCTGATATCAGGAGATTTATGGTTTACAGGATTACCGACAGGGATGATAAAACCGATTTTTTCTTAGGGCTGGCCCAAAAATGGGAGGACAGACTCAGTCCTCAGGAATGCGCCCAAATCGGCGGGATACTCCTGGACAAGAAAAAATATGATGAAGGTTTGTATTACCTTCGCCTCTCCACCAATAGGATGGAGACAGACGATAAGATATTGATAGAAGCGGCTTCGTATCTGATAAATTATTACATTGACAAAGAGCTTTCTGCAGCGGTGCTGTTTTATCTGTCGCGAATCCCTGATAAAGAAATAGAAAAAATCAATCCCGGATATTACCAGGCAATACAGATGTTTAGAAACGATGGAAGCCTGCCGGAATCAATGGATTTGATAAATAAACTGGCGCCTGAACAGATATTCAACAACGGGCTGTCCCTGTTTGAAGCGGGATCTCTCAAGAGCGCCGAGCAGGAACTGATTGCCGCCAGGCGCATGGGCATTGACAGCCTGAGGGTCAATCCCATTCTGGCTAAAATAAGGCGGTTTAAAGGGGTCCGATGACAGGTCGCTACCCGCATTTACCGGATATTTATTAAGCGGGCTGCGGGGAGCGGGGACAGTAGCTGCTTGTCGTGCAGGCAGTTAAACAGCGGGTTTGCCCATGAATACAGGGCATTCTCCTTTCTGGTCGAGTTATGTCGAGATATTACGGAGACCCGGTATGCGAGACGATTTTCCGGTGGAGAGGGCTGCCAAGGCTTACCTTGTCATTATCTTGAGCCTTTCTGTTTTGGGAGGGTATTATTTCCCGAGGTGGCTCTGGGGCCTGAGCCTGGTTGGCGATTACCCCTGGGAAGTGACCGCAGTTTTTGCACTGGTCTCGCTCATCGGGCTCTTGCCGCCTTTCAGCAGGAGGATAGCTTGTTTTTTTCAGCGGATGTCCAAACAAAGCTTTCCTGAAATCAAGAGCTTCCATATCCTGGTTTTTTCCCTGCTGATCTGTATGATCCCCCTGGTCTTTATCATCCGCTGCCCGTTAATGGGAGACGGGATAGGCATGATCTATAGATCGTATCCCTTGTTCGGTCTGAAAGAGTCTGTCCATGCGCATTTCCCCTTTTTGTCTGCCATTATATTCGGTTTACACAATATCTTGCAATTCTTTATTACTGTTCCTCTTAAACTGGCCGCAGGGGAGAGGTCGTATCTTGTGTGGTCAGTTATCGGGTCGGTCTCGGCTTTTGTTTTTACCTTTTCACTGGCTAAAGCGGCCCTGCTATTAAGCAAATCGCGCAGCGCGGCTGCCCTTCTTATATTGGCAGTGTTAACCTCAGGAACTATGGTGCTGTACACCGGATTTATTGAGGTCACCGTGGCCTGTGTGTCTGTTCTGGCTGGCTTTCTCTGGCTGGCTTTACGCGCTGTGGAGGCAAGAAAGTTTCCATGGATTATCTTTTCAGTATTTTTCTTATATCTCGGACTCCACGCTTCTGCGGTGGCGCTGGTTCCAGCGCTGGTTTTCCTGGTCATTGTACGCAGGCAGGAACTATCAAAAAAGCCTTTGATCTTAGCTCTAAGCCTTGTCCTCCCGGCAGCCGCATTCCTTTTTCTGATCTCGAAACTGATAGACCCCGGTGTCTATTTTTCCCAGTTTATCGCCGGCAAAGAGGTCATAGATACAACCCAGGGCGCGAAATACGCCTATGGGCTTTTTTCTCCAATGCACTTTCTGGAGTCGATAAACGTATTGTTTCTGCATAGTCCGTTGAATCTGTTATGGACAGCGTGGATCTTATATGCAGCCGCTTTTGGCTGGCGAAAATGGCTGAATGACCGGCGGACAGTCTTTCTGCTGGTATTACTCGGCAGCTTTGGCGCCATGCTGTGGTTATTTCATGCAGCCTTGGGGGTAATGCGCGACTGGGATATTTATGCGCCCCTGGGTCTCCTTCTGCCTTTCACTGCCTGGCGGCTTTGGGAAGTCGCCGCCCCCAAACCCATCCGACCCTGTCTGGCCGGAATAATTGCTGTCCTGTTGCCCCTGGCGCTTTGCCATCTGACTCTGTGGACCTTTACCGTACATAGCAGAGAGAGGTTAATGGTCAGGATGTTTGAATATGCTAAAGAGCAGCGCTTTATGTCAGAGAGGGGGAAAGAGGAACTGGCCAGTAACATTTCGATATATTGTGTGGAGAATAATTATTTTCCAGATTTCATGATAGATTATATCGGCGCTGATGATGTTGTGCGGAGATTCGTTATTTACAGGCTGGTGACCCGTAAGGAAAGTTTTGATTTCATTATGAGACTTGCCCGGAGATGGGAAGACAAACTTGAGCCGATAGATTATGCCAATATTGGTGGAATGCTCCTCGATAAAGAGAACTACGATGAAGCTTTGTATTACCTTCGCCTCTCCACCAACAAAATGGAGGCAGGAGGTGGGATCGTAGTGACTGCGGCTTCATATCTCGCAAATTATTACATTATTAAAGATCTCACTGCTGCAGCTTTAGTCTATCAGGCTTGTTTGCCGGACAGAAAATTAAAGGAAGTTAACCCGATCTTTTACCAGGCCCGAAAAATATGGGAAAGGGATGGGAGCCCGAAAGATTCAATGGCTTTGATAGTAAAATTGGGGGTCAGGCAAGTATTTGAAAACGCTTTATCCCTGCTGGCGGTGGGGTCTCTCAGGAGCGCAGAGCAGGAACTGATCGCCGCTGTTAAAATGGGTCTGGACAGTCTGGAAGTCAAACCCATCCTGGATGAAATAAGGAGGGCGAAAGCCCTAGAGCGATAGGTTGTCAGTGGGTTTACCGCAGGCGCCCTTTTGTGGTCCAAAAAAGAAAAACCCCGTTTGTTTACAGTGCTGAGGCAGAGCGGGGCCGGCACCCTTTTTGCACTGACCGCGGGGGTAGATATCAAAGTTGCGTTGGTTGAAAGCAAAAAGGATGCCGGCCCGCTCAGGTATGCGGAAACACAAGCCATAACATTTAAAAGAAGTCTTATGGCCTGCTAAATTGAAAAACCTGAACGGTCGTGTATAATCGGGGTCAAAGGGGTTCTGGAAAATACCCCGCGCCGGGCGTGGATTTTCAGAATATCAGGGGCGGTCGATTCAGCCTCAAACCTGAAATCGAGTAGATTTAATGCGAATTATATTAAGACAATCCTGGGGCTAGGAATGCGAGCTGATTTTCCAGTGGAGAGGGTTGCCAAAGGATACCTTGTCATTATCTTGGGCCTTTCTGTTTTTGGGGGGTATCTTTTCCCGATGTGGGTCTGGGGCCTGAGCCTGGTCGGCGAATATCCCTGGAGAGTGGCCGCAGTTTTTGTCTTGATCTCGCTCATCGGGCTCACGCCGCAGTTCACGGAGAGAACAGCTTCTTTTTTTCAGCGCCTGTCCAGACAGAACTTTCCCGAAATAAGAACCTTCCATATCGTGGTGCTTTCCCTGCTAGCCAGCCTGATCCCCCTGGCCTTTATTGTCCGCTGCCCGTTAATGGGAGATGGTGTGGAACTGGTTTACTTATCTTATCCGAATCTCGAGCTGGAGCATTCCATCCACAGACATTTCCCCTTTTTATCAGCCATTACAATCGGTATGCACAATATTTTACAATTATTCTTTACATTTCCTCTTAAACTGGCAGTCGGGGAGAGGTCGTATTTCGTGTGGTCAGTCGTCGGGTCGATCTCTGCCTTTGTTTGTACTTTTTCGCTGGCTAAAGCGGCCGTGTCGTCAAGCCGGTCGCCAGGCAGGGCTGTTCTTCTTTTGCTTGCGGTGCTTACCTCGGGAACCATGGCCCTGTACACAGGATTTATCGAGGTCACTGTCGCCTGTATGGCCGTTCTTGCGGTTTATCTCTGGCAAGCCTTGCGCTCAGTCAGGGAGGGCAGGTTCCCCTGGATTATCTTTCCGTTATTTTTCTTTTATCTCGGTCTCCACGCTTCTGCAGTGGCGCTCGTTCCATCCCTTGTTTACCTGGTTTTTTTACAAAGGAAGGAACTGTTCAAGAAACCTTTGACCCTATTTCTTAACCTTGTCCTTCCGGCAGTCGGATTCATTTTTCTGATCTGGAAATTAATTGATCCGGCCGCCTATTTTCCCCAGTTTATTTCCGGCACTGAGGTTATTGATGCAGGACTCGGCAAGACATACGCCTACGGACTTTTTGCTCCAATCCATTTGCTTGAATTTATCAATGTCTTGTTGTTACACAGCCCGTTGAATCTGTTGTGGATTTTATGGATCCTGTACGCACTGGCGTTCGAAAGGCGAAAATGGCTGCCTGACCCTCAGGCCGTGTTTCTGCTGATATTGCTCGGCGGCTTTGGCGGCCTGTTGTGGCTGTTCCATGCATCTTTGGGCGTAATGCGCGATTGGGATATTTATGCCCCCCTGGGTCTCCTTTTGGCATTCTCCGCCTGGCGGCTTTGGGAAGTCTCTGTCCCTAAATCCTTGCGTCCCCGGATTGCCGGACTGATTGCCGTCCTGTTGCCCTTGGCCGCCTGTCATCTGGCTCTTTGGTCGTTTACTCTCCACAGCAGCGACCGGTTGATAGTCAGGATGTTTGAATATGCTAAAGAAAAACATTACCTTTCCCAGAGAGGGAAAGAGGATCTGGCAAGCAACGTTTCGAGATATTGTGTGGAGAACAATTATTTTCCTGATTTTCTGATAGATCATATAGGCGCTGATGACGATATTCGAAAATTCGTCATTTACAGGCTTTCTAAAAAGGATGTCAATTTTAATTTTGTAATGAGGCTGGCCGAGAGATGGTCGGATAAGCTGGAGCCGATCGATTGTGCCAATATTGGTGGATTGCTCATTAACAGAAAGAAGTATGATGAGAGCCTGTATTACCTTCGTCTCTCCACCAACCGGATGCAGCATGAAGATAAAATAGTGATCCCTGCGGCTTATAATCTCGCATTATATTATTCTGTCAAAGAACTCATGGCTCCGGAGGCATTTTATATGCTGTGTCTACCGGATGAATACCTGGAGAAAATCAATCCGGCATTTTACCAGACCGTAAAGAAATTGGAAATCGAGGGAAGCCTGGAGGATTCAGTGGCCTGGGCAATTGAATTTGCGCCTCGGGAGGTCTATAGTAACGGCTTGGCGCTGCTTAAAGCGGGATATCTCAAAAGCGCGGAACAGGAGCTGATCGCGGCCAGGTACTTGGGGGTAGACAGCTTGAAGATCAATCCAATCCTGGATAAAATACGAAGGCTGAAAGAGCGGCCATGACGGGTGGTCAGCCGCGGGACAGCAAGGCTGAGCTCTCGTGACTAAAAGAATCGTTTTTTATTCTTTGCGGCCGCTTGGCTGTCTTCCCTTGTCTTTTATCTGTAAAGTGTTTAACTTTAAAAAGAAATAAGGCAAGCGCTGTTTTTTTTTGCCTTTGAATTTACAGAAAATTGCAACTCGTCCCACAAGAAGCTTGATTTATTATCCGCACTTATGTTCTCAAGAGGAAACATTTCACACCGGGTGTTCTGGCTCGTTTCGGCGGCTCTTATTTTTACCGGATGTTTCACGATACCTTTTATCAAAAAAGGCGGCGGCGAAGAGGAAGCTTTCGAGCCTGTATCACGGGATTTCGACCGGATAAATGTCTTTGTGGGTTATGACAAAGAGGACAGGCCGATCGTCGAGCTCCGTCTGGTGAGCCAGGATATTACCGAGAATGGACTCATCATCCATACCCGCCTGTTCCCCACTGAAAATTTCAAGGTGCACAATGTTTTCCGGGGTTTAAGAAGCATAAATTACTATCCGATAGAGCGCAGGTTTCACAGGCTGGAGCTGCGCTATGGGAAGAAAAAGATTAAGACCAAGATCAAAGAGAACCTCCAGGTGCGCGGCACCAAGCCAGTTGATGCCAATTTCGAGCATACAGGCATACACAGTCTTTTGCCGGACACTATCGATCGGTTAAAACTCAAGTTTCAGGATGTTGATCGCTGGGATCGCCTCCCTCAGGACAGCCTCGATAACTGGTATACCGTGAAAGAGGATCTTCTCCAGGAACTGGACAGAAAACAGCGGCGCCGCAGTCTGATCGATACTTACAGGCAAAGGCAGAAGAAGGATGAGACAAAGATTTTCACTCAGTACGATACAATTTATGTGACCACAAACAATACTTATGTTTACCTTGAAAAAAACGTCGATTCAGACATTCTTTTTACTTTGAACGCCGGCGAAAAAATCGACTACGGGATATCTGACGGTGTCTGGGTGGAAATCCCTCTGCCTGACAGCTTGAGGGGAAATTTGAATGAGTTTCTCGAAGCCAGAAGGAAGAAAGCCCTTAACAGCTTCGAGACGCAGCGCCAGGCAGCACGAATCCAGCGGGCAGCGACTAGTCAGCCTCAAACCGAGATCGATACTACCAGCCGGTTTACGGCTTATATTCTGGATGTGATGGTTCAGAAAAAATACAGTGATGCTGTCGATTGGGAGAAAGAGAGAATGGTGGAGCCGGTCGACGTTCCGCTGTTTGCCCAGGTGCTGCGGGACAGAGAGCTTGCCAAACAGGCGCGGGCTGATTCGATTGTCAAAGCCAGAGCCGATTCCCTGGCCCATATCCAGTACGCTGCCGATTCTCTTGCCCGGGCCAAGGAACTGGCTGACTCTTTGAACCGGGCCAAAGAGGCTGCTGATTCCACCCTTGCCGATTCGACAAAGGCCCCTGTGCCGAAAAGCGCAGCCGCTGCGGCTTCCGATTCCGCTCACGCCGATTCGGTCAAGGCTGTCGCACCGAAAAGTGCAGCCGCTGCGGCTTCCGATTCCGCCCTCGCTGATTCGGTTAAGGTTAGCGCACCGCCTGGCGCAGCTTCTCCGGCCGACAGTTCCCGGAATCTGAAAGCCGAGTCCGGCAAAGAGCCATCCGCGATCCAGACAACAACTGCGGATACATTGAAACCCGGCGCTGCTCCTCTATCCGGAGGAGAAGCTCAGAACAGCCGGTCTGTAAATGGAGCACAGGCTGAGAACAACCCGGAAAATAAGAAACCACAGGCTGAACCGAATGAAAAAGAGAAGTCCTCCGGGAATCCGCCCGAGCCCCGCGACCCCCCCAAAAAGCCTTGAATTAAAAAATCGGCTCAGGCTTTTTATAACTGAAAGTTAATTTCTCAGGATTCAAATGAGTTGGTTCGAAAGCCATATCGTACAACTAGCTTATATTTTTGATTTTATCGGCCAGATCATGCCGATTGTCCTGACCGTAGCGGTTATTTTTACCTTTTTCCTTGTGCAGAGCTTTTCTAAAAAATTGTCCCGCATTTCTTTCTACCTCGACCGCATCGATAACCACCTGCGTGAGATTACATATTTTATTAAGGATTACCAAAAGGAGAAGCTTGACGAGGGTCAGAATGCGGATAATAAAAGACAAAGCGATCAGCAGAGAGGATGAATGTTTTATTTTTAGACAAGCTTTTTTACGGAGGATTCCTGCGGGCGCCAGAAGCGTACTCTCTTGGATTTTGTGGTGGCCCTCCGCGGCTTTTCAGGCGGGGAATTAACGGTGACGGGAGTGGTAAATGACTGCCACTATTCCACCGAATACTAGCAATACAAGGGAATAAGGTGGTAAAAATGGAATGGTGACAACTCCGATATAAAAAGTTATCCAACCAATTCTCTCCAGGCTCCAGCCGCTGGTCTTAATCAACTTTCTTCTCCTCTTTGGCCTGGCACTTTTTTATTTCAAGTTCAAGCTTATCGGTTTGTTCAGACTTGGGATTTGTTTTCAGGTGTCTCTCGAGCCAGGTTTTTGCCTGGAGGCAGTCACCAAGAGCAAGATAGCTGCGCACAATCTGGAGATGAAGCCCTTTCTGGTCCGGTTTCTTTTTATAAACCTCGGTCAAGTGGTCAAGCGCTAACTTATAGTTTCCGGCCTCCATTTCTAAAAGACCCAGGACATAGCGTGCCTCGATCAGCTCGCTGTCAAGCTTAAGGGCTGAGACAAGTTCCTTACGCGCAAGGTCAAGCGACTTTTCCTCCAGGAAAACCTTGGCCCTCTCGAGCGCCTGGATGGCTTTCTCCTGTCGAATAAATTTCTCGCTAAACCCTTTCAGCTTTTTCTCGGTCTCATCAGCCCGAACCGAAATGCAATAAGAAAAGGCGCTCAGAAAAATCAGGAGGCAGAATACTGCTTTCGGCAATCGCGCAGCCACTATTCCTCTCAGGACACTACTTTCAGGTGCCTTGTTTTCTATGGAATCCAGCGTATTATCCTCCTCACTCTGAATGTAACAGGCTATAAAGCGGGTAACAACTATTAATTTAATATAACTTCGGACGGCACCCAAAAAATTTTTTCGCTTAAGGAATAATGTCCAGGAGAATAACCGGGAGAATATTACCCCCGATTTTATACTGAATCTCGGCCCCCTCCTTGTCTGGTGCTCTACTTTAGGGCAGTGACAAGTTAGTTTTGCCGGGTGGAGACTTTATACCTGATCTATTTATGCTCTATAAGCTATAAGGCTGCAGTCAAGAGGCAGGAGGTCCACCCTGCTCAAGCCCCATGTCCTCTTACGAGCCGGTGGTGGGGTGAAGGGACCTACAGCCCACAGCCTAGAGCCTGTTCAAGTATGACTCAAACCTTTTTAGTCAGTTAATCTGTGCCAGTTACTATGCATTTCTAACTTATCAGAGCACTAATATAATGATCCACAGATAATGAGTATTATGGATGTATTTAAACAAATCCCCCTCTTTCCCCCTTTTAAAAGGGGGAGGTTATATCATGCAATTTTCATCCATTGTAACTGATTAAAAGACAACATCTTAATTCCCCCATTTTGTAAAGGAGGGCAGGGGGGATTTTTGTCTCCGCTGGTAATTCAGTCGAAGGATCCTCCGTTTTTTAAGGAATCCATTTCCGGGACAGCACACTCGTTTGAAGCCGGATTCTACCTCCCTGCTACTTGATTTCGGTCACGCTTCCCTCGACCACGAAGGTGCCCGCCAGGGTCATTGTAGTCCAGGCATCGGCTGATCCCTTGAACCCGGGCTGTTTTCCCCCGACAGCCACCAGAAAATTTCCTGGCTCGATAAGCCTTTTCCCTCCCTCATCTACCAGTGACATTTTTTCCGGGGTCAGGGTGAAACTGACTTTGCGGCTTTCCCGAGGCTCGAGGCGCAACCTCTCAAATCCCGCGAGCGCTCTGATCGGGACCGGGAGGGAAGCTTCCTGGTCGGTCAGGTAAACCTGCACGACCTCATCCCCGGCCCGTTCGCCGGAATTTTCGACTTCCACGCTTACTGTCACGGTTTCGCCTGGTTTTATCTTTTCGGGCTCGATCCGCAGGCCCTTGTACGCGAACCTGGTATAGCTCAACCCGTGTCCGAAAGGATAAAGCGGCTCGCCGAGAAAATAGCGGTAGGTTCTGCCCTGCATGTCGTACTGCTCAAAAGGAGGCAGGTCCTCGACTGATTGGTAGAAAGTCAGCGGGAGCCTTCCGGCGGGGTTATAATCACCGAAAAGCACATCGGCAACCGCCCTGCCGCCTTCCTCCCCGGGGTACCAGGCCTCGACTATCGCCGCGGCGTGCTTGTCTGCCCAGTTGACTGATAAGGCGCTGCCGTTGAGCAATACCAAGGCGATAGGTTTGCCTTTGGCGTAAGTCCTTTTAAGCAGTTCTTCCTGTGGCCCGGGAAGATCGAGCGTGAGCCTGTCGCCCCCGGAAAAACCGGGAGAGGCGACATCCATTTCCTCGCCTTCCAGGCGGGGGGAAAGGCCCAGGCACATGATCACGGCCTCGGATTTCTCGACCGCCTTGTCGATATCTTTTGACCAGGGAACTGCCCACCTCAGGGAAATCAGGGTCTTGTCGTAATTGTCGAGAGTCTCGATCTTTATATCGTAAGGACGGCCGGCATGGAGATCCAGCTCACCGCTGACTGTCTCACGGGATAGGTTATCCTTTCGGGCCAGCAGTTTGTTGTCGATATAAAGGCGGACTTGGGGACCGCAGTGTACGGCCAGCGTGTATCTGCCGCTGACCGAGGGGATGAGCTTGCCTGTCCAGCGCACTGAATAAGGGTCCTTTTTGCCGAATCCGGGGGGAGGCGTGAGCCAACCATTGGAGGAGAAGACAACCTGATCGTGCACCGCTGTCATAACCGGCTCGCCCCTGAACTCCGGGTTGTCGAACAGCTCGGCCAGAAGCCCCTTTTGCGCTGCGCTGCCCGCAGGGGGGGCCAGTGCTGAGGATGGGATATCCTCGATACTTACAAACGACTCTGCGAGCTCGCAGCCGGCCAAATAAAAAATTTGCGTTTCCGCGGATACTTTTTGTTTTATGCCCTCAAGGACCGTGACATACTTCGAGGGGGTGCCATTGTAGTTGCCGAGCAGCACATCCAGCACATCGGCATTGGGCCCGATTACCGTGATGGATTTGATATTCCTGCTCAAAGGCAGGAAGTCGTTCTCGTTTTTCAAGAGCACGACCGACTCCCGCGCCGCCTCGAGCGCCAGCTCCCGGTGCGCCTCGCAGTCATTGACCGCGTAAGGTATTTGCGCATAGGGCACCATTTCCGGCGGGTCGAACATCCCCAACTTGAACCTTGCGGTAAACAGGCGTTTAACTGATACATCTATCTCTTCTTCGGTGATCAGTCCCTTCTTGACAGCCTTCACCAGTGCTGCGTATTTCTCTCCGCAGTTCAGGTCGCAGCCTGCTTTGACTGCCAGGGCCGCCGCTTCTTCGGCTGTTTCCACGATCTTATGGTCTTCATAGATATTCGCGATTGCCCAGCAGTCTGAGACTACATATCCTTTGAAACCCCATTCGCCTCTCAGGATGTCCTTGAGCAGCTTGGTGCTGGCGCAGCAGGCTTCTCCCATGTACCTGTTGTAGGCTCCCATCACCGAGTAAGCGCCGCCTTCGATTACGCAGGCCCGGAAAGCCGGCAGGTAGGTCTGGCAGAGGTCGATCTCTGTTACCCGGGCGTCGAAATGGTGGCGCTCCGGTTCAGGGCCGCTGTGGACTGCAAAGTGCTTGGGCGTGGCCACGGTTTTAAGGTAGTGCGGGTCGTCGCCCTGCATCCCCTTGACAAAAGCGACACCCAACCGGGCGGTGAGATACGGGTCCTCACCATAGGTTTCCATGCCCCGGCCCCATCTGGGATCGCGAAAAATGTTGATATTCGGTGACCAGAATGTCAGTCCTCTGTAGATTCTTCTGTCACCGTGCCGGACGGCTTCGTGATGTTTCGCCCGGCCCTCATCAGAGATAACGGTTGCCACGCGGAACATAAGTTCCGTATTCCAGGTGGCTGCCAGGCCGATAGCCTGTGGAAATACCGTGGCGATCCCCGCCCGGGCTACCCCGTGAAGGGCTTCGTTCCACCAGTTGTACTCCGGCACATCCAGCCGCTCGATAGCCGGGGCTTCGTGGAGCATCTGGGAAACCTTTTCCTCGAGGGTCATCCTGGAGACCAGGTCATTAACCCGCTTCCCGACCGGCAGTGAAGGGTCCTTATATGGCGGGGGTGCTTTATCCTCGGCTTGCGAGCATGAATTAACCAGAGGCAAAAACAAGCCTAACGTTATCAGGCCTGTCAATGTCAGCGGGCTGGGTACCTGCATACCCCCTCCTTGGAACGGGTTGACAGTGGAGATGGAATGGTGGAAAAAGCTTTCATGCGATTATTCGCACCTGGCATGGAATGGCACTGCCGAATATCCGGGTGATTGCATTAGGTTTCTCGTCTGGCCAGCAGGATCGAGCTAATTTTGGATCGAGTGCAGTGTTTTATCAAGAAAAAAAATCGAGGGGCGGCCGTAGGCGTGTCAGTTTTCGATGAATAATCCGGGACAGGCGCAAGCTTTCAATCCCTGATTAATTCGTGTGCACAGCCTGTCCGGGGAGGCATTATTTCCACGGGTATAAAGAGTTTCGATATTATCTTTTCAAATCCGCAAATCATTGATAAATAAGAAGATAATAAAAATATATTGCATTAGCCGGTTGATTGCATTAAATTATCGGTCACCTGAGGACCTTAATATCGGGGAAATCCCATGTCCAACATGCCAAAAGTAATAAAAGGTTTCTCTGAGGAAACGCAGACAATCAGCTATCCCGAGGCCATTGAAGAAGCAAGCCGCTGCTATCTTTGCTGGGATGCTCCCTGCCAAAAAGACTCTCCAACTAAAACTGATATTGCCGGTTTCATTTCCCGGATCTGCTCGCGAAATTTCCGTGGAGCGCTGCGCCTGATTAAAGAGACCAACTACTTTCCCGGAATAACCTCGCGGGTCTCCCCATATGATGAGCAGTGCGAGGAGGTCTGTCTCAGAAAGAAATTCGGCGGCCCGATCAAGATAGCGGAACTCGAGCGGCTGCTGGCTGACTGCGACCGCAATTCAAAACATCCCTATCTGCCCGAGATTCCCGAAAGTATCGGTAAAACAGTCGCCATAGTAGGCAGCGGACCGACCGGACTGGCGGCTGCAGTGGAGCTTGTGCTGAACGGCTGCAAGGTCATTATCTATGAGTCATCGCGTGTTGCCGGCGGCGTATTCACCAAGGGTATTCCCAGCTACCTGATCAGCGATGCTGTGATCAGCCACGAAATTCAGGGTGTGCTCGATCTCGGCGTAGACCTGGTTACCGGGATCAATGTCGGTGAGAGTATCAACCTGATGAGCTTAAAGCACAGTTATAATGCTCTGCTCCTGACCATCGGGTTGGGAATTCCCCGCCGGCTTGATATTCCAGGCGCCGATAAGGGAGATATATTCACCGGGGTCGAGATTCTGGAATCCCTGAAATTGAAAGAAAAAAGGCTTCGCCTGGGCGAGAATGTGGTTGTTGCAGGCGGGGGCAACATTTCTATAGATGTGGCCGCTGCCCTGCGCAAACTCGGTGTAGGCGAGGTTACTCTCCTTTACCGGAGGGGCAGGGAACAAATGCCTGTTTTCAGAAAGCGGTACGAGTTGTGCGAAAAAAATGGTGTGCAGATTCTTTTTTGCACTGTTCTTAAAGAGATAATTTCCGATGGCCAGGGCACGATTACTGGAGTCGTTTGCCAGAAGACGGAGTTAAAGGAGGAAGAAGGTCCGACAATTGTAGCTATTCCGGTTGAAGGCAGTGAATTCAAATTGTCTGCGGATACTGTAATTTTTTCTATCGGCCAGAGACTTGATAAAAGACTGATCGAGCTTTTCAACCTGGAACTGACTGAAAAGGGCAGGATCAAGGTAGACCCGGAAACAAATCAGACCAGGGATCCTTTTATTTTTGCAGCAGGCAGTTGTGTTGAACGCGTCGATTCAGTGATCGATGCTATCGCCAAAGGCCAGAGCGCTGCGCGAAAGATTGTCAGGGAACTGCTGAAAGAATAGTGAAAACCACGCCTGCCATAGGGCACGCCGTCTTGAGCTTTTGCTGCTTAATGCGGTATTTCCTGATTATCCAGAGGAAAAGGGAATGGAAGTAAACCTGAGCATAAATTTTTGTGGTGTCAAATTTCCCAATCCATTCATTGTTTCCCAAGTCCCTCCGATCGGAAATGTCGAGATCGTGGCATCTCAACTGCAAGCCGGTTGGGGAGGGGTGGTGCTGCGCAAAACGAGCCTGAACGCGACACCGGATAAACACACTATCGCTTATCAGCGGCAGCGGGCGCCTTTGTACCGGGGAGTGGAATATGAGGAAAAACGCCTGACAGATCTGGGTTGGATTGAACCATTGACTCCGGCGCCCCTGGAGGAGACTGGAAGAGCGATCACCATCCTCAAGGAGCGTTTTCCAGAGCATGTGATTATAGCATCCATGATCGGCGCCAACCGCGAAGAGTGGCTCAAGGTTTCCAGGAGATTGCACCAGGCAGGCGCAGATCTGATAGAATGCGACTTTTCCATAGCGCTAGGCGAATCCCCGGAAGAGAGAGAGATTATCGCTCATGATTTGAAATTGATGGAGAAGGCCGCACGTTATATTCGTGAGGGCGCGCGAAGCACGCCGGTGATGCTCAAGCTGCCGGGGATGATTCCCGACCGGGGGATGGTCATCGAAACTTTGAAAGAGGCAGGGGCGGATGCGCTGACCCTTTTCTACGAGCCCAGGGGAGTACCTGGAATCAATCTTACCAACTTTGTCCCCTTTCCCAATGTAGGGGGCAAAAGCTCGATTTGTGTAATGGGAGGTGCAGCCACCAAGCCTTATACCCTGGGTATGCTTGCCGAATGGGGAGTCGCCAATACCGGCTTAGCCATAAGCGCGCTCGGCGGCGCTTACAACTGGCGGGACAGTGTTGAGTTCATTCTGATAGGGGCCTCGGTACTGCAGCTCCACGGTGCGGTTTTGCAGCGGGGAGTGGGACTGGTGGATGAGCTTAAAAGCGGAGTGAGCGATTACCTTGAGGAAAAGATGATCTCCTCGGTGGACAAGCTGGTCGGCAAAAGCCTGCCATTTTTCAGTCTTTCCAAGGACCTGCCGCGTAACTCTGCGGTGGTTGCAGCGATCGATGAAAAACTCTGCTCGCGCTGCGGGATTTGTTACCGGATCTGCGAGGGTCTCGGCTACAATGCTATCGGTATCTCCAGCCAGCGCAAAACCTCTGTGGACAAAAAGAAATGTGTGGGTGACGGGCTTTGTGTGGCTGCCTGCCCGGTGGCCGGCTGCATGAGCTTACGCCGCATCTCCAGATAATATCCCCTGACGGCTGTTCCTGCGCTTGAACTCCTCCTGGACTGCCGCCATCGTTTTGCGCTTTTTAATACACCACTCAGGACCCACCAGCATTTCTCCCGGCACGTCAACCGCGATTCGCTGAACTACAGTGTCAGATGGAATCCTCTCCAGAAGATCGCACACCAGAGATGCGTACTCCGGAAGAGTCAACAGGGGGAAAGCTCTGGACTGGTATTCTGCAGCAAGGAGCGTGTTTTTAACCAGGTGCAGGGCGTGAATCTTGACTCCTTGCACCTTAAGAGAGCCCAGGTACCTGGCTGTCTCGAGCATTTCTTTCCTCGTCTCGCCCGGTAAACCGAGAATCACATGGGCGCAGACAGGCAGGCCGTGCTTGTTGGCTCTGGCTACGGCATCGCTGAAATCGGCTACTGTGTGACCGCGGTTAATGCGCTTCAAAGTGCGGTCGCTTGCGGACTGAAGGCCGAGTTCGAGCCAGGTAAGATAACTTTCGCGGTATGATGAAATCAGATCCAGCACTTCTTCGGCTGCGCAATCAGGCCGCGTGCTGATAAACAGGCCGACAATCTCAGGGTAAGACTTCACAATGTCGTAAGTTTTTTTTAGCCGGTCAGGGGAGGAATAAGTTGAGGAGTAAGCCTGGAAATAAGCGATAAACTTTTTCGCGCCGAACCTTTTGCGCACATACGTCATGCCCTCCTCGAGCTGCTCCTCTACCGAAGCCCTGCTTCGGGCGGTGTTGTAACTGAAACTATCGTTGTTGCAGTAGGTGCAGCCTCCGGTTCCACAGGTTCCATCGCGGTTAGGGCAGGTAAATCCGGCATCGATCGATATTTTATGCACCCGGCAGCCAAAGATTTCTTTTAGATAGCTGCTGAAAGTGCGGTAGTTTTTAGTATCATTACTGAGAGAAGCCATAATCTGCCGCCTGAACGGCTTTTCCTCAGGGTCTAACCCTTCTCTTTTGCCAGGCCGGCTCTTTCAATCATTTCGGCCCTTAAACCGATATTGAATATCTTTTCCCGCATGTAGACTGCCTGCTCCTCTGTTTCGAATGCACCCACATAAAGCCTGTAGATAACGGCTTGAGGGGAATCGGGCCCTGGCTGAAGCGGCACAGTATAGGCAGGAATATTGTTCTCCTCGAGGCGCTGCCTTTTTATTTCGAGGGAATCGTCATTGGCGCTGAAATCTCCGATTTTCAAGGCAAAAGTAGTTGGCCGCTTGATCGGGTTGCCGTGCATCCTGCCCACCATACCTGCTTTTTGAATGAAAGGAGCTAACTTGGCAAGCGCGGTGTCGGCTTCCTCTGCCGTACCGAAAAAGCCCACGTACAGGCGGTTCCAGTTGCCGAGGCTGTCGAGTTCCAGAGGGACTATATAAACATTTGCCAGTCCGCTTTTCAGCAGTGTGTTTCTGGCCTCGATCGCCTGGGGCAGAAAACGGAATGAGCCCAATTGGATCGAATAGCCGAGCTTGGTATATTGAGGTTCGGCCGGTTTCTCGATGATTTGTTCTTCCTTGGGTTGGGTTTCGGCAATAGTTTCCCGCTCGCTTATCTGAATTATATATTCTTTCAAGGAATTGATAGAGATGCCTTTCTCAGAGAAAAACTCTGACATGCGGCGCACCTCGGTGCTCACAGTCCCCTGTTTCCAGATAAAGAACATACCGGTAGCAAGCATCGACAGCGTAAGCAGAACAAGAACCGGCTTCCCTTTGGATGGTTTTGCCTTCCGGCGTGCCGGACGTGCGGCTTTTTTTACCGGCGGCCCACCCAGATCCCCCAAATCGATTTCTTCTCCGGGTTCGCCAAACTCCATACTTCCCAAATCCATTTCATCGGCTCCCGCTCGGACCGGCTCCTCGATCAACTCCTCTTGAGTCTCCTCCTTGATAGCAGGCCCGCTTTCAGCGACAGCCCCTTTTCCCCTGGCTTCTTCAGTGGGGATCAGCTCATCTATTTCCTCCAGGGTCTCCTCAGGGATAAGGGCTTCCTCCTCAGGTGCCTCTTCTGCCTGGAGCCCGCTTTCTGCTTCAACCGGTCCTGCAGTGGCCTCTCCTGGCAAATTGCCTTCAGTCTCAGCTAAAACTTCTGTGGCCTCACTGGTTATTTTTTCCAGCTCCTTGAGTTCTGTTTCATCCAGCGGCTCCCCCCCTGCGGGCTCCTCCCCGGCTTCCATTTCCACGGGTTCCGGGCCCTCGGCCGCCTCAGCGAGCTCAGCCTCCTCCTCGACTGCGGCTGGCGCTTCCTCCAATTCCTCTTCCACCGGCTCGAGATCTTCTTCATCAAGGATATCGACTTCTTCCTCTTCTCCGGCAGGTTCTTCTTCTGCCTGAGGAACTTGCTCAGGCTCTTGCTCAGCCTCAGGGACCGGCACGCGTTTTTCTTTTGTTTCGGCGCGTTTTGCTTTCTCACCCAGTGGATCAGTATCCAGGTCAAGCTCATCGCTCACAGGAGCATTCAGGGTCTCCTCGAAGCTTTCCATTAGTGCCATGGCTTCAGCCGCGAACTCCTCATCCAGCGCCTGGTCTTCCATGCCGGATTTCTCTTCGGACTCAAGTTCGTCCTCTGGTTCGGCTTGTGTAAAAAGAGCTTCAGCTTCAATCTCGTCGGGCTCAGGCTCTTTAGTCCCGGTTATTTCGGGAGCGCGTGCTTCCTCTTCCGGAAATACTTCTTCTTCGGATTGCTGATCCTGCGCTTGTTCTGACATTTCCGCCTGCAGAGCACCTTCCTCTAGAGTGTCCTCAGCATGAGTGATGTCTTTAATATCAGGCAGCTTGTCGGTTTCTAAATCCTCAGGCTCTTCTTCCGACGGAGCTCCGCTCTCTTCATTCTGAGGGACAGAGTCCTTGCCTTCGTCCATGAGCATATCATCAAAGGCGGGAGATTGCTCTTTATCCTGGACAGCACCCTCGAGTGTCAGGCTTTCTTCATCACCCGCAGACCCTTCCGGGACCGAAAACAGCTCTTCATCGGCAGGCAGGACTTCCTCCTCATCCCGGACAGGTTCGAATTCCGGCAGGCCTAGCTCATCAACAAGCATTTCTTGATCCTCGGCCCCTTGGGGAGGAGAGACCGGAAGCTCATCGATTGCTGGAATTTTCTCCTCATCCTTGATCAGTTCCAGCTCCGGCAGCTTTAACTCATCGAGCATTTCCAGATCTAGTGTCGACTCTTCGGTTTGTTTTGCAGGGGCAGGCTCGGCTTCTTCATCTTGAGGGGCAGTCTCAATCTCTTGTTGATCTGCCGGGCTTGGGAGGGCGCCTTTTTCCCCTGCTTTTTCAGATTCCTTTTGATCTTCAGCCTGGCTGTCTTCCGCCTCTTTTTCTTCCTGCTCCTCGCTTTCTTCTGCCAGCCAGACAAAGCGCATGGAAGACTTACCCGAGGAATGTTTTCTCACTTTATCAATTAACCCCGGCAGTTTTCCCTGGGTCATACTGTCGAGCGGGTCAGTAAAAATGACCACCTGGTCTGCGCTTTCCAGGGCAGCCAGATCGGCAAAACGTTCCAGGGGCGGGCCCAGAAGAATGACCGGTCCCTCAGTCTGGCCCGCTGTCCAGTCGATTAGATTCCTCCAGCGCGGATCGAGGTAAGTTTCGGCGATACGCGGGGTGAAAGTCCCGGCACCCAGGGTCTTAACCTGAGGATCGAGTGGGCTTGGACGCAAAATTTTGGCTGGCGAGACACCGTAGAGAAAATGGTCGCTGATCCCCTCGGTATTTTCACCTCCCAGCAGCTCTGTATGAGGAGCGTCGATATCCATATCCACGGCGACACAGGATTCCAGACCGGAGGTGATTCCGTGAAAAGCCTCCTGGAGGGATTTTCTTACTTTCGGGTGGTCGTTAAGTGGAAGCAAGGCTATAATTTTCGCTTCCTGGGAGGCTTCACCAAAGCTTGGAGCCAAATCTTTGGCTTCGCCGGCTGAGAAGGCGTACTCGAGCTGCGGTTGTTCCGAGCTAAGGCGCTCGGCTATCGAGTCCTCGAAGATGGAATGTTTTTGATTGAAATCTCTTAAGTTTTTAGTAAAAGCTTGCATGTGGTTTTTGGATTATTGCGTAAATTTTAATGCCTGCTTGAGTGTAGTATCATTGTTATCGCTTTTGAATATCTGGATATTGGCCAGGTCTTTCCGATCCAGGCGCGAAATGTATTCTGTGTCTGTTTCCAAAAGGCTGACCCTGGTACCCAGGCGGCCGAGAACGCAGGCTAGACCCGTACTGTTGGTGACAACCTTATCACATAAGGATAAGACTGCAATCATCTGTTTCAAATCGTTAAAATTATAAGTATAGGCCGTGATATTCGTCCATTTGCGCAGGTCATCCGGCGGGACAAGGTTACCCGCGATAAGCAGATGAAGAGGGTCTATCTGCACAATGAGACCCTCAATAAAATTATGCAAATAACGTTCCACTTTTTTTTGCCCTGGACGCCATTCGAAAGCACAGCCGGTAAATTTACCCTGGTTCCTGGAGCTTTTACGGCGGCGGAGGAAATGTTCCGCACGAAGGCGTTCCGTATCATCCGGCTTGATGAAGGTTGAGATCGAGTCAAAAGGCCCCTCGATCTGAAGGGCCCGGAAAAGGACACCGAAGCGTTTGACAAAGCTGGCCTGTTCCGGAATGTTTCTGACTATCAGATTGTAATATTTGTCGTTTTCGCAATTGGACAGGCCGGTACGGATTACGGCCCCGCTGTAATAGGTAAGCAGGGCTTCCGGACGTCCCGAATAAGTGAGGTTTACGGACCAGTCAAACTTTTCCAGGCGCAGCTTGGAGGCTGTTTTTCGAAAAACTCCATCGAATGTATAAGAGCTTCGATGGTCGCACTCGACAGGCCGCAATCTCGGGATATTCTTGATCAGGCAGGCCTGTTCCGGAGGGACAAGCATAAAAATCTCGACCTGAGGGAACTTCTTGAGCAGTGGAAGGACAAACCCTAAAGAAAGCACCAGGTCGGCAAGATTTTCACCGGGTATCAGGAGAATCTTACGTGGAGCCGTAAGATATTGCCTGAATGAAACGGTTTGCTCGTTTTCCGGCGGATGGAAAAATCGTTCGAGCAAGGTGTCTGTTCTAGTTAGAATATTTTCAAGGAGGGAAGATACCATTGTGCTTCCAAGCGATATGAACCTTGAATGGCTCCGAGGCTGGTTAGCCGCAGGAAAAGAATCACTTGCGATATATTTCAACTAATATTAAAGTTAAATACTCTATTTGTCAATATAATAGTCAGTTGACGGGGAATTAAACAGTTAGAAGATAATAGCTGATTTTCCAGTAAAATTATGAAAACCGTCGGAAATGTCGATTTTAAAGCTTAAAAAAAGGTCCGTTCATCTGCTTGAATACGCTTTATTCAGAGTTGCGGCCTGGTTTCTAACACTTGTGCCGGAATGGTTTGCGCGCGCTTCTGGCCGGGCACTCGGATCTTTTGTCTGGCGGGTTGTCCCTCTCCGCCGCAAGCATGTGCTCGAAAGCCTGAGCCGGGCCTTTCCTCAAAAATCCCCGTCTGAACTTGAACGAATCGGTTTATTCTGCTATCGCAACCTGGGACACTGTTTTGTGGAGTTTGTGCGCTTAAACAAGCTTACCGGTCCGTGGATGGAGCGCAATATCACTATCGAGGGCCGCGAAATTTTGGATCGCCTGCTCGGGCAGGGCCTGGGCGTGATTTTTGTCTGCTTCCACTATGGCGACTGGGAACTGGAGGGCGCCTATCTCGGACATCTAGGCTATCCTCTCGATGTAATCGCGCGCAGTCAGACCAATCCCTTTTTCGACAGGTATGTCAGCCGCATGAGAGAGGCATGCGGGATGCGGCTTCTGCCGGTGACCAGATCCACCAGACATGTGGCGCGCTCTCTGAGAGACGGGAGGATAGTGGCTTTTCTGGCTGACCAGGATGCCCATCAGGCAGGCGTGTTTGTGGACTTCCTCGGCAGGCCGGCTTCAACTCCCCGGGGACCGGCGATGTACGCTTACAAGACCGGCGCTCCGGTGGTGCTGTCATTCATGACCCCGGCTGAGGGAGGCAAATGGAATCTGGTTTTTGAGCATGCGCCGCGGCCCGAGACAGAAGACAGGGAAGAATTTATCGGTGAGATGACCTCTTTCTTTACCAGCCGCCTGGACTACTATGTCAGGCAAGCACCGGAGCATTGGTTCTGGCCCCACCGCAGGTGGAAAACAAAGCAGCCTGAAGCAAACCTCAAGCAGCCTCCCTCGGCTTTACCCCGCTGACCGTTATACTCTGCACCGAGCCGGCGAGGTCTCTTATCTGTTCCTCGCTGATATCGGTGCGCCTGATTACTTCTTTGATTGTCTGAGCCAGCAGTTCAAAGGATAAGGGAGTATCTTTCAGGATCTTTATCTCCTCGAATGCCACAGCTTCCAGAGCCCCGAGATATTCATCGCGGGAAGCTCCGAGACAACCGACACGAGCCTCGAGAGATTCACGGATAAAATCCGGGATGGTTGAGCTTACCACCATGTCCGAGATCGTGAACCTGCCGCCGGGCTTGAGCACCCGGTAAACCTCGGCAAAAACTTTCGCCTTGTCAGGCGCCAGATTGATCACGCAATTGGAGATCACCAGATCCACAGAGTTGTCCGCTAGCGGCAGGTGCTCTATCTCGCCCAGTCTGAACTCCACGTTTTCGTAGCCGCCGGCGCTGGCGTTCTTTCTGGCCCTGGCAACCATCTCCGGGGTCATGTCAACGCCGATTACCTTTCCATGCTTACCCACTTTCCCGGCTGCCAGGAAACAGTCGAAGCCGCCTCCGGAGCCAAGATCAAGCACAGTATCGCCAGGCTTCAGCATGGCCAGCGCAGTGGGGTTGCCGCAGCCCAGGCCCAGGTTCGCGCCCTCAGGCACGCTTTTCAGCTCCTCTCCGGAGTAACCGATTTTTTTCCCGATTTCATCCAGGCCGGGACTGCCGCAGCAGCTTGAGACATTCGGGCCGCAGCAAGATTTGCTTTGCCCGCGGGCGATTTTCCCATAGCTGTCCCGCACGGCTTTTTTGATCTTTTTTTCGTTCATAAATCCTGCCTTTTATCGAATTGATAAGCGTTATAGTTTCTATAAAATAAAGCTGTTTTTAAGATAATATAAAATCCAACACTAGTCATTAATAAATTAAAGAACAGGTGTATCTCCTTAACTGGTGTTATCACTACAGATTGTGTTTTCAGTTTATCAGTCAGTTAACCAATGGGGCACAAACGATAGGGTTTTGCCGGGTATTGTAAAAACCATTCAAAAAGTGTATTCTCCTTAAGTGAAAACAAATTCTGCTCTGGAGACATATCGCTTTGGCTCTTTATTCCGGAATCACAGATGACACGGATGTAACACGGATTTCACGGTCCCATCCACTCACTTTGGGATTATTGTGCAGGGTATCCGTGTAATCATGTCTTTTATCCGTGCAATCTACTGATTTTCAAACAACCGAATAAAAACACGAGATTTTAAATATCAAGAAACACAAGATCTTGTATCTATTCCAGTCAAAGGGCTACCCAGGTTAAGGAATTTTTAAATATCGCATCCAGCCCGGGGGCAGTTCATGATTGTGGTTTAATCTGGAAAGAATGTAGATTCACGATGATGGAATGCACAGCCACAGATCAATCGATTTCCATCCTCCTTGACTGCTTTTGACCTGATTCTTATATTTACGAAACAAATCGAAAGCTATCGAAACTGACCTTGTGCCCTTTGAATTGCCGCTTATCCGCTCCTTTTGCTGCGGGACCGGAGCGTGTATTTTGTTTCTTAACCTGTAGGATTTGAAATATTAACCCGTATTATTCACAAATTACCACAAAACTCGTAGGGGCGGACCAATGTGTCCGCCCGTCGTTCGGTAATTTTTCGATGGTAATCGGGCGCACACGCGGGTGCGCCCCATAAGCGCTAAGTATTTATTGTTGAAAGTTAATCTTCAGGATGATTTGAATG
>DATKXY010000059.1:0-45336 GCA_035528795.1 archaeon
AGATAGATAATCCTCCACTACCATGCGCTTGAATACATTGCTGAATCTTCGCCTGGTTGCCATCGAGAACCTCCTTTTCAGTCCCTATGGCAATGTACTTATTTTCTTTAGCCTTTGTCCAGATTTAGGGGTTCATTCCACTTATAACATCATCTTATATACTTTATCGTTAAGGATATTATGAATAAGGCCATTAAAAACCAACCAATAAACCCTTCTAAAATAGCTATTGATCTGAAACGAATTATTTTAAAATTACAAATCATAAAAAATTCTTGCGATGGATACCAATCACCATAACCTACTGTTGTAAATTTACTTACGCTGAAATAAAATGCGTCATAAAATCTTTGTAATTTGGTCCTAAAATCATAATTAAATGTATAATCTAAATATTTATCCTTTTTTCTTTCTAGAATAGGTCCGAGAGGATAATAAAGAAAAGTAAAAAATAATATAATAAATATACTACATTTTAAGACATTATAAGGCCTTACACCATATCCACAAGTTATTTTAAATAATATTAGAAAAAAAGGTCTAAACCAAGTCTTAGGATTGCTATTAATAGATTTTAAAGAAAAATCTTTCTCTATATTTTTTAGTTTGTAATAACAATCATCTTCATCTTCATATTGCCCTATATTTTTAAAATTGTTTATAAATGGAATATATATTCTAGAATAATCTTCAAAGTGCAATGTATCTTTCATATTTGGTTGTATTTTATTTATAAGTTGATTCCAATTTACAAGCATTCTACCAAAATGAATATTATTTATTATAATACTATCCGGGAAATAGGTATCTTTAAAATCAACAGTTTTATCAAATATACAATCATCTAATTCTAATGTTTTAAGCATTGAGTTATTTCTAAAATAACATATATTATAAAACCTTACACCACCAAAAAATGCATTATCAATATTTATATAATTAAAATCTAATTTTCCAAAGAAGTCTGTGTTTTGAAAACTTACATTTTTAAATGTTGCATAATCAAAAATGGAATAATCTTTAAAATAAATTGTTTTAAATATTGCTTCTTCTTTGAAATATGTAGAATCAAATCTTACACTTCTATTGATTTCAATAAAATAAAATCTTGATCTTGCTCCAAAAACTGAATATTGAAAACCAACTCTTTTATTAAAAACTACTTTGTTAAAAAAAGTTGCATTTTTAAGACTATCCCTTTCTAAGACCATATCTTCAGAAAAAGTAACATTGTTGAAATTAACATCTCCTAAGAATTTCGAATTAGATATTCCACATATATTTTTAAAA
The DNA here is from genome assembly GCA_035528795.1 of archaeon. Lineage (GTDB taxonomy): Bacteria > Gemmatimonadota > Glassbacteria > GWA2-58-10 > GWA2-58-10 > DATKXY01. The sequence goes on from DATKXY010000059.1 coordinate 1,291, forward strand.
TTAGTATTAGATATTCCAAAAGCTTTATTAAATAAACAACTATCTATTAAAAAATAATTATTAATATAACAATTATCAATTAAAAAATTATCATTGAAAACAGTATTATTAAATCTTATAGGAGAATTGAATATCTTTTCATTCTTTATATCTATTTTAAAAGATCCTATAACAAAATGGTTATTAATAATATTACAACGTATAAAATAATTAACATTGTCTGATATATAAGAAAAAGTAGAATAAAAATGCCCTTTATCAATTTTATCAATCAAATCGTTTGCATTTATTGTATCTACTTTTGATTTAGCTTCTATATGTTCATTTGAAGATGAAAATAAATTATTTAAAGAGAAAAAAAGACTAAGGAAAAATAAAAAATGGGAAATTGGTCTCATATATATTATCCTTATAAAATAAATTAAAAAAAGATAAAGAAAATTATAGTTTTAATAATTTATTAAATATTTTAACTAAAAATATCAAGAAAAAAGGGGAGGCAGTCATGAGAAAGGCATCCTGGCTGGTATGTGGCGGACTTGTTTTAACTCTCTGGGGCTGGGCAAAAGCTGATCAGGGATTTACGACTGAGCTCCGCAGCATGGGCTACAGCCTGATCCCGGCGCCCCAGAAAGTCACGCTGGATGGGGGCCAGGTCACGGTAGACTGCACCTGGGACGTGGTGAGCGAGGTGGCGGGGGATCACATCGCCCTGCGGCGCCTGGGTTCCGGAGCGCGGGAGCTTCACGGGCTCGATTTCAGCGGCACTGGCAAGGGCAGGGTCATCCTGCGGCTCGAGCCGGGAGCGGTCATGGAAGCTGCAAACCCGGCGCTCAAAGAGCAGGCTTACAGGCTCAGGATTTCACCCTCCCTGATCGAGGTCACCGGTAACGGCGACGCCGGGCTTTTTTACGGGGTGCAGAGCCTGCTCCAGCTTCTGCGGGGCGAGCCGGGAGGACCCTGTTTCGCGCCTTCCGGGACAATTGTCGACTGGCCCGCTCTCGAGCTGCGGTTTATCCACTGGGACACCAAGCACCATCAGGACCGGCCTGAGACCCTCAGACGCTATCTTGACTGGGCCGCCTTTTTCAAGGTCAATGCAATCGGGTTCGAGATCGAGGACAAGTACGAGTATCCCCGCCATCCGGTTATCGGCGCGCCCGGGGCTTTCACCAGGCAGGAGATGCAGGAGCTCACCGCCTACGCTCTCGAGCGCTTTATCCAGCTCGTGCCCCAGATCCAGGCCCCGGCGCACATGGCCTATGTGCTGAAACACGACCAGTTCGCGCACCTGCGCTCGGACGGCAGCAATTACCAGGCCTGCATGTGCGATGAGGAAGCCATGGAGCTGATCCAGGACATGTACCAGGATCTGATCGATGCCACTCCCGGGATGAAATATTTCCATGCCTCGACCGATGAGGTTTATTACGCCGGGATCTGCAAAAAATGCAGAAGGCCCTACAATGATGAAAACCGCAGCCAGGCCTGGGTCGATTATGTCAGACGCATGCACAGCTGGCTGGCTGAGCGGGGGAGAAGGATGCTCTGCTGGGTGGAGTACCCTCTGCTTGCCGAGCAGATCCTTCAACTGCCGCAGGATCTCCTTGACGGGGTGACTTACCCGGACCCCGAGTATATCCGCAACAAGAACAAGGTGGGCATGGAGGGTCTGGCCTATTCCTCGATCCAGGGCTCAGAGCTGCTGTTCCCGAACTATTTTCCCTGCACATACCGTGGAGTGGAGAACAGCGGCAGACTGACAGAGATACCCCAGGCGGTTCCGGACAGGAGGGCCCTGGGCGCGAGACTGATCGGCACATACGCGGCGGCCTGGGATGACTCAGGGCTGCATAACGAGACTTTCTGGCTTGGCTGGGCCACGGTTGCCCAGTACGGCTGGACACCTGATAAGCCGGCTCTCGAGCAGAGTGTCGCCGACTTTATGGATGTATTCTACGCACCCGGTAATGGCGACATGACTGAGATCTACCGCTCACTTATTGAAGGGGCGCGGTTTTTCGAGTCAAGCCTGGACAGGGTGCCCTCGGCTGAAGCCCCTCCAGCCTACGGCAATCCCTATGGCAAAGGGCGCAATACCACGCGGATCGACCTGAGACTCGAGCCCCCGGCCCTGCCTTTCGGCTGGGATATGTACATTATCGCCGAGCCGACTTTTTCCCGGCGCTACGGGCAAATCCTGGCCCGGGCCAGGGAACAGAGACTCCAGCTCGACAGGACAATCTACGCCCTTGAGGGCAGGCTCGACCGTAAAGTGCGCAACCGCTACAACCTCGATGTGCTCTTGTCGATTGCCTGTTTTGAGAGGCATTTTGTCGAGATGCTGCTCGGGCTGGAGCGTGTCGAAAAACTGTGCCTGGAGGCCTCGAAAGCCTTTTCCGAGGAGGACGCCCGGCGGGCCGCGGGACACATGGTAGCAGCTCACAACCAGGTGAAAAAGATTCTTGAAGATCGAAGCGAGATGTGGGGCAGGCTGAAAGCTGTCTGGGGGAAAAGCCGGTTTGAAAAGGGACGCGAGTTCGGAGGCCGCAAGTTTGTCCACAAACTGGATGACCTGAAAGACCATTTCGCAGACCGGCGACCGGGGCTTGAATACATGCTCGCGCCTTATGAGCGCATGGGGCTCGAGGACTGGAACAGGCGGCTGGCCGGGTTTATCGAAAGCTTCGCTAAAAGCCACGGCTTTGAGCCTCAGGGGCTTGAAAAGTAGCCTGACTGGCCGCTGCTTATTTCCGGAACACGAGCACTTTGAAGTGAAACCGTGAACAATTAAACGGATAGAAATAAGGGCCTGATCCCCCGGGAACCGCACAATGGAAAAACACTTTTTGAGCTTCTTTCAGCAGTATGATCCAGTCACGCAAGCGCTCTTCGGCACGCTCTTTACCTGTTTAGTCACCAGTGCAGGCGCCTCGATTGTCTTTTTCACCAAACACTTTAACCAGAAAGTTATGAACGGAATGCTAGGGATGGCCGCAGGCGTCATGATCGCCGCCAGCTACTGGTCATTGCTGGCGCCTGCTATCGAGTTGTCGGACGGAGACTGGAAGCCGGCTGCAATCGGCTTCCTTGCCGGAGGCCTTTTCCTGTATCTCATCGATAAGATCCTGCCACACCTCCACCTCGGACTGGAGAGTTCCCAGGCCGAAGGCATCAAGACCTCCTGGCAGCGCAGCATATTGCTGGTCCTGGCGATTACCTTGCATAACATCCCGGAGGGTTTGGCAGTGGGCGTGGCTTTCGGTGCAGGGGTGCATATAGCTGACCCTGTCCAGGCACAGGAGTTAATACTCAGCGGCATCGCCCTGACCATTGGCATCGGCCTGCAGAATTTCCCAGAGGGCATGGCCGTATCCATGCCGCTTCGGCGGGAGGGTATGGGCCGGTTCAAGGCGTTCATGTACGGGAATGCCTCGGGGATTGTCGAGCCTGTCGCCGGAGTTCTAGGCGCCTGGCTGGTATTGACAATGGGGAAACTTCTCCCTTACGGCCTGGCTTTCGCCGCTGGAGCGATGATCTTTGTGGTAGTGGAAGAGCTGATCCCCGAGTCCCAGCGGGAAGGCAGTACCGACTTTCCCACACTGGGGACCATGGCAGGCTTCACTATCATGATGATGCTCGATGTTGCCCTGGGATGATACTTCTTTAATATTAAAGAAGTCTCCACAGGGAAAGCAAAAGACAAAATGGGGGCACATATGAAAAATCACTATTTTCTTATGGTCTTGCTGGCGTTTTGTTTCATCCGGAGCGCCGGGGCTGAATACGAGCTCGGCGAGCACCCGAGGATTTATATCACTCCGGAGATGCTGCCGGCTCTGGCCGAGCGCACCCGGGGCAATGGCATGCTGGCTGAGGATTACGCCTTGATCAAGCGCGAGGCTGATTATTTTGTCCAGCAAGGCGCTCTGAAAAGGCCGGACAGCCAGTGGCACCCACCGTACGACATGGTCTGCGCAGCTCTTTGCTACCTGGTGGAGCGCGAGCTGGGCAATCCAGATATACAGGCCTATGCCGAGGCAGTGAAAAAGGTCTGGGGCGACGGGATGATATTGACCAATATCGGGAATGGCCATTTCGGCAATTACGCCATTGTTTTCGACTGGATCTATGACGGTCTCACCCCTGAGGAGAGGACATTTTTCGGAGATAAGCTGGGCGGCTGGCTCTACTGGTACACCAACACCCCGGAAATCATACTGTTGAACGGCAACTTTCTCTACAACCAGACCTGGGGACCCGCGCATCTCAATATCGGCAATACCCGCGATGGGATCACGCCGAAACTGTTTGTGGCCCTGGCCCTTTCCGGGGCTGGTACGCAATTCGAGGATGCCTGCAAGCGGTTTCTCGATTCCTGGTATAACAGGGTGCCGTCTGAGTGTATCCCGCTTTTCGATGAGATGGGCGGGGTGTGGTCCGAGAGCATGGGTCACGGCTCCTACGGGCCGGTGAAAGTGATCCCCTGGGCCTTTGAGGCCTGGCGCACATCCACCGGGCTGGACTGGTTCGAGCTCGGCACTCCCACCACATATCTCAAAGAGATGAATAAGTGGGCCGTGCATCTTAGGCTGCCTTTCTCGGGCCGCACGGCCTATATCGATGACAACGACGGCGATTTTCTTGAAAACCAATGGGTGGTCACCGCTCCGATTCTAGGCGCGCGGTATAAGGACCCGGTGGCCAACTATATCAGCACGCTGTATAACAGGGGCACCTGGTCCGAGAGCTGGAGGTTCATCCCCTTTTTGCGTTTCATAACTTATGATACCAATGTTCCCACCAGAACACCGGCCCAGGCCAACTGGCCTGTCGCCCGCCTGTTTACCGGCGCGGGACATGTCTATATGCGCAGCCGCTGGGACGACCCTAATGCCACTTGGGCTTTTTTCGGCGCAGGTCCCCAGTTTGCGGCCCATTCACGGGATGACGAGGGCCATTTCCTGATCGCCAAAAAGGGCTGGCTTGTCTGCCGCGCAGGCGGGAACGGACACAACGACGATGACTATTACTGCGGCGGCTCCCTTGTTTTCAATATTGTCACTATCTTCGACCCCACCGAGACATTCGATCGTCTCACTCCCGGCGATGCTGCAGTTGCAGCAGGAGGAACCAAGAACGAGCGTGACGGTGGCCTGATCCGGTATGTCTACACTACTAATGGGCGTAACCGGGCGACCATGACCGCTTACAAACACGAGCGCAAGTATACCTATGCCGCTGCAAACCTTTCCAAAGCTTACAGGTCCACTAAAGTCAGTGAGGTGACCCGCCAGTTCCTTTACCTGAGAGGGGAGCGCGAGTTCTTTGTCATTTTTGACCGGATCGACGCCAGAAAAGCGGAGTTTCCCAAGACCTGGTTCCTGCATATTCCGACAGAGCCCACATTCCAGGGAACCGAAACCGAGATCACCGCTGACCATGTTTACTCTTACACTGATGGCAACACCGCTACCTGGCTCAGCGACCCGGCGGGAATAGACCAGGAAGAAGTGCTTTCCACAGGCCGCTCACGGGCTTTCCTTAAGACCCTCTGGCCCCGGGGCGCAGTGATCACCAAACGCGGCGGCGAGGGTTACGAATTCTGGGGACATCCTCACGAACCCACGGCCCAGTACAACCATGTGGGCACAAGAAGCTACGACCCGCCTGTGGTGCCCTGGCGTCTCGAGGTTGAAGCCCCCGCTGGCCTAACCAGGGATTACTTCCTGCATGTGCTCGAGATCGGGGAGGAGGAAGATACCGGGATGTCCGCGGTTACATTAATTGACCAGAGCACTGGCTATCTCGGTGTGCGGGTCGAGCCTGACAGAGGCGAGCCTGTGGAGGTTCTTTTCACCACTGAAGGCACAACGGCCGCACAGGTAAAGTTCGGGGATGAGGCGGATTTCGAGGGCTTGCCCACCAAGATAGACACAACGATTGAGGTCGGGCTAAAGGGGGATTACGATGAAGATGGGCAGGTGGGGATTGCCGATGTAGTGACTCTGCTTCTCAAGGGCCGGGAAGACCCGGACTATTTGATCCTCGATTTCAACGGGGACGGGCGCTACTCGATTACGGATGCAGTGGCGCTTTTGCTCTATATCCGTCAGCAGGGGTCTTCCACCCTCCTGGCCCGGGCGTCAAAAAGCGAGCCAATGAACCTGAGTTCCGGGGAACGGTCCTACCTGTGGGAGGTGCTGAAACAGCTCAGGCTGACTGATACCGAACTCCAGGAGCTGCGGACACTCATCGGGCCGCTCGAGCCGCCCAAGACTTTTTCCCTTTACCAGAACAGTCCCAATCCCCTGAACCCATCGACCACCATTACCTATGCCATACCGGAAGGAGCGGGTGTCGAAACAAGGCTTGAGGTATATAACCTTCGCGGGGCTTTGGTCAGGGTACTGGTGGATGAGGTCAAGGAGCCTGGTGTATACCATGTTTTCTGGGACGGCACGGACAGCCGCGGCCAGGATGTCCCCTCCGGCGTTTATTTCTACCGGCTGAGGGCCGGAGACCAGACCCGGGTGAGGAAAATGATAGTCTTGCGCTAGAGCTTTTGGTGTCAAAAGAAGCAAGGCCATTTCTTTCAATCGGGCGGACACATGGGGTCGCCCGATCAAGGCTCCGCTTCGCCAGGCTCGCCTGCCGGGGCGGTGTACATATATCGAGCCCTTAATCAGCGCAGAATGATTCCACCGGAAATTGTTATCTTACACCCAACCAGGGGGAGACAATGAAAAACAGGCGGATTGTAATTACCAGGCGGGGAGGGCCGGGGGTGCTGAAGCTTGTTGAAGAGGAGATTCCTGAGCCTGAGGAGGGCGAGGTCAGGGTGCATGTGCGGGCAGCCGGAGTGGCTTTCGCCGATATTTTGATGCGCGAGGGGCTGTACCCAAAGGCTCCCGCCCCGCCTTTTACCCCGGGCTATGATGTAGTGGGCATCGTGGACAAGCCCGGCGAGGGTGTTACAGGTATCGAGCCCGGGCAGATGGTTGCCGCATTGACCAAGGTCGGCGGCTACACTGACTATATCTGCCTGCCCCAGGATGATCTGGTTCCAGTGGATGGGCAGCTGGATGCAGGCCAGGCGGTGTGTCTGGTTTTGAACTATCTTACCGCCTACCAGATGCTTCACCGGGTGGCTCATGTGACAGATGGCGAAAGGATGCTGGTCCACGGGGCCGCAGGCGGAGTGGGCACCGCTCTCCTTCAGCTGGGCGCTTTGAGCAGTCTCGAGGTTTACGGCACGGCCTCGAGCCCCAAACATCAAGCGGTGCGCGAGCTGGGCGGAATCCCGATCGATTACCGGAAAGATGATTTTGTCGCGAAAATACGCGAGCTTACCGGCAAGGGAGTGGATGTGGTTTTTGACCCGATCGGCGGAAGGAACTGGAAAAGGTCGTTCAAGACCCTGCGCCGGGGCGGCAGGCTCGTGTGCTACGGGTTCTCAAGCACTATAAGCGGCGGGAGGAGGGACTTTTTCAGGGCGCTGAGGTCTGCTGTGGAGATACCGCGCTTTTCCCCGCTGGCCATGATCGGAAAAAATCTCATGGTCGCCGGCTACAATGTTGCGGCCATGAAGGCGCGGCGGCCGGAATGGTACCGCCAGGACCTGGAAACCCTGTTTGAGCTTCTGGCCGAGGAGAAAATAAAGCCTGTGATCGCGGAAAGGATCTGGCTCGAGGAGGCTGCCCGGGCCCACAAATTGCTAGGCAAGGGGAAAGTAACCGGCAAGATCGTTTTAGTCTGCGGCGCATGAGAACTTTGTGCTTTAAAGTTTAGCGCACGCCGTGCGATTAAATCTATGAATAATAAATTACATAAAGAAACTTAATGTTTGAGCTGTATTACCGAACAGGAGGTCCTTAATGAAATGTCCATTCGTTGTCCTGTCAGCGTTCGTTCTGGCGCTGGGGATTTGTGCCTGCGGACTTCTGCTGAGCGGTAACCGGATTTATGCCCGCCAATCCGTACAAAATGCCGATCAACAACAATCAGCCGGCCAGACCAGGGCGAAGAATGCCTGGTCTATCGGCATCTACACCGGCCCGTCACTGTTTGAGCTGTCGGCTCCTGCAAACATCAGGAACCCGGTACTGACAGCGGAGGATGTCACTGACCTGGATGTCGATATAGTCGCCCATCCATTCATGGTGGTTACTGATTCATTATATTATCTGTTCTTTACGGCAAAAAACGGTGAAACCGACCAGGGAGGTATCGGATTAGCGGAAAGCAAGAATGGCATGGACTGGGAGTACAGGCAGATTGTCATAAAAGAACCGTTCGTGCTGTCGTATCCATGCGTATTTAAATGGCAGGATGATTATTATATGATACCTGAAGCCCATACGGAGACATCCGTCAGGCTTTACAGGGCAACTGATTTCCCGGAGAAGTGGACATACGATGGAGATTTACTCACCGGCGATCATTTTATCAGTGCATCAGTCGTCCGGTACAACGATATGTGGTGGATGTTTGTGGCGCGTCTGGGCAATGAGACTTTACGGCTGTTTTATGCCCCTGATTTGAAGGGACCGTGGACCGAGCATCCCCGGAGTCCTGTCGTTGAAAAGGATCTGAACATCGCGCGACCGGGCGGCAGACCTTTAGTAATTGAGGGGACCCTGTACCGGTTGGGTCAGGACTGTGACCCGACATACGGAAACCAGGTGTTTGCCTTTCAAATTACGGATATCAGCACAACGACCTATAAAGAAAAAATGATTGATATCCCCATAGTAAAAGCTACATCGAAAGGCTGGAATGCCGATGCAATGCATCATGTTGATCTCCATCAAATAAGTAAAAATAAATGGATAGCTGCCGTGGACGCTCTTGGTAAATAATTCATAAAACCCCTTTGACTGATACTGCTTTCTTGCCGGTGAGGGCCGGAAGGCGGACAAGGGAATTTGTTCCGGCCCCCTCCTTACTCTCTGCAGCGATATACCAGGCAAGGTTAAAATGTGACCTGTCCCCCCCAAAACGAGTCTGGATTGCTTCCAGTCTTTTTAACGGAGAAATCGTTCTGCTCCTGCTCCCCTGCCAATGCTTGAATTCTCTCACAATTAGTGGCACAGTTATTGGGGGCAGACCGGTGTGGAGCAATTACTTAGAAAAAAAGGCCTGCCCTTTCGGAGCAGACCCTTGCTATTTATGGCGGTCCATAGTTGGCTATTTTAAATGAAAAAACCGGCTGCAATAACGCGGCTGGTTTTTTCTTTACCTCTGCGGATTCAAAACTGTCACTTCTGCTCCGCAGGTCTGTATCATTCCTGGATTACTACCCAAACAAAAACTCAAAGCTGGTATCAGTTCTCAGCCAGAGCCTGCTCGATAGCCTTGATCACAGCTTCATCCTGGGGTCTGTTTTCCGGTAAAAAACGGGCCACTACTTTACCCTGACGGCCGACCAGAAACTTAGTGAAATTCCACGGTAATTCACCTGCATATCCCGGATTGGTCTTCTCAGAAGTCAGGTAACGGTATAAAGGACAGATATCCTTACCAGCTACTGAGACTTTTGACATTAGTGGGAAAGTTATACCATAAGTCGATTTACAGAAATCCTTTATTTCCGAGTTCGGCCCGGGTTCCTGAAGCAGGAAGTTATTTGCCGGGAAACCCAGTATGACAAAGCCCCGGTCCTGGTATCTCCTGTAGAGCCCTTCAAGCGCAGCATACTGAGGGGTGAAGACGCATTTAGTGGCCACGTTGACTATCAGTACCACTTTGCCTTTATAGCTGGTGAGATCTACCATCTGGCTGTCAATATCGGCCATGGTAAACTGCAGCGGTGAGTTCAAGGCCTTGGCGTTAGAACCTTTAGTAGCTCCAAAAGCAGCTATTGCAGAAACAAATAAAGTCACACAAACAGCCGTCAGGTTTTTGCTTGAAGATAACATCCCATACCTCCGGTTTAAGTGAAGCCCCCCGTCTAAAAGAGGGGTATCAAAAAAAATATTTAAAACTTAATTCTCAACATCTTAAAAGAGGCCGAGCTATTCATCACCGTGCACAGCACGGTGCATTCTGGCTGGATTTAATAAAAAAGCTGTTCATTAAAAGAGACTTATTGTGATTCATTTTTATAATCAAGCCAGAATTAAGGCATATAAGGCGAAGTAAACAAAAAATCCAACTGACAGATTTTTTAGTAGAATGAGATTATCTTTGCTGAACATATAAACCTCCTTGATTTAATAAAATGAGAATGATTATAAATCTCATGTAGCGACAATATAATCTAACCGGAATCATTTGTCAAGACCCGCAAAGAAATAAATGAATCTACCCGGATCATTTTTATCAACACTGAAAAATGTCAGGAAAAAGGAGGTTTCCATTAAGTTATGTTATCTTGTACCCCCGAATTCAGAAATTATGAGATAATGACAGGATTAGTATTGAATGCCAAAACGCCGGTAAACTGCTCGAACTTTTCCCGCACAAAATTTTCGCAACAAGTTTTAAAATAGTCCATTCAGCCCCGCCGGTATTTAATTCGGGATTGACAAAAATAAAAGTGGATTGGGCTGAATAATTAAAGCCGACATCGCCCTTCTGAATTTGTGCTCTCCGATCTTCCATATTCCTTGAATTCTAGGTCATATCCTTATATACATTATATGGGCAGGTCATTTGACCAAAATAACCAGTTGGAAGGAGGCTTTTATGCGGTATCTTGTTTTGTTGACCAGTGCTATTTTTCTCTTTAGCGCCAGTCTGCTGAATGCACAAAAGAGTCCGATCAATTTTTCCGGTAAATGGACTCTTAACGCGGAAAAAAGCGATCCGGGTGAAAGCTCCGGCAGAAGAAGAGGAGGCATGCCAGCCTCTAAAATGAATGTGGAGCAAAAGGACAATAAACTTACCGTCGAAGATTTTCGGACAAATCGGGACGGGGAAGAAGTATCTACCGTTTCGACCTATACCTTGGACGGCAAGGAATGTAAAAATGAGAGCAGTAATCGGACGAGTGTATCAACTGCAAGTTGGTCAGAGGATAAGAAATCGCTCACGATCTCTTCCGCAATTGCCATATCGAGAGGCGGTCAAGAGTTCAATATGAAATCGACTGAAATATGGTCATTGACCGAGGGGATACTCACAATCAAAGCTACACGCTCATCACAGATGGGTGAGAGAACTACTACAGCGGTATATAATAAATCTTAGAAGCGGAAATTTGGTGCCAAACGAGTTATGACCTGCCCCTCTCTCCCACAAATCGAGTCCGGATTTTAATAGAGAAATTCAGGATCTGTCCTGTGTTTTGAGATGCCAGATAGCTGATCAAATATATCCTGCACGAAATTCTCGACAGAAATTTAAAACAGTATCGTATGGCCCGCTTTATTTAATTAAACGTTTAAAAGAATAAGGCGGCTTTAGAAACACTCCGGCAGGCCGGAGTTCTGGCAGAGCGCTGGAGAAAAGAGTTTAATCAAATCATGCCGTACAGATCTTTGGTAAATCGTCCTCCGGCACTTGAGGCTGTATGAGTATCGGGATATGACTCAGAGGGTAACACTCTTAACTCTCCACTGATACTTGAATTCTCGCATAATTATGTGGTATTGTTTTGGGTCAGTTCAGGGAACAGGGTCGAAGGGCAAGCAGATGCGAGAATCCTGATCAATCCCGGTAACCTGGGGATAGCTATGAGAAGAACAATCATTGGATATGGAGCCTTAGCCTTCCTGGCTGTACTCGGGCTCTCAGGAGCGGTGACCGATGGCGGGGAGGGTCGCAGGGTCTCTTATAACAAGGGATCTTCAGCAGGGGAAAATTCTCTTCTTAATGAGAATGGGGGCATTTCTGCTAAGTATCCTGGCGATAAGGGAATCGAGGAGGATCAGGCGGTTGTTTTTCATGAGACTTTCGAGGAGGGTACGGTCAGGAATTTGGACGAGCGCTGGACAAATATCAGCAACGAGAAAAGCAAGGTTCTGGATTTAGTGATGGAATCGCCTCCCGGCAGCTTGGGCAAGCGGTGCCTGCGAATGACAGCTACTAAGGGGCAAAATACCGGGGGGCACCTCTGGAAGCTTCTCGAGCCCGGCTATGACAAGCTCTACGCCCGCTTTTACGTGAAATTCTCGCCAGATCACCCTTACGTTCATCATTTCGTGCATATGGGAGCACAGTGGAACTCCCCGCCTTATCCGTTAGGCGGAGCCGGTTCCCGTCCCAACGGCGCGATAAGTTTCTCGACTGGTATCGATCTGGGCAACCGGGAAAAGTCAGACCCGCCGGGGGCATGGTTTTTATACACATACTGGTGTGAGATGCGGAGCTACGAGACACCCGAGGGGGAGGGCTCGAAGTTTTATGGAAACCCGTTCGCTCCGCCTGAACCTGAGCAGGCCCCGAGAGACAAGTGGCAGTGCATTGAGTTCATGATCAAGTGCAACAGCGCGCCGGACAAGCACGACGGCGAACAAGCTTACTGGGTCGACGGGCGGCTTATCGGCCGGTTCGCACCCGGCACGCCTGAGGGAACATGGCTCAGGGATACATTCCACACCTCCGGACCATACAATACCAATCCCCAGCCTTTCGAGGGTTTCCGCTGGCGGACCACAAACGAACTCAAGATCAACACTTTCTGGCTGCTGTACTACCTTGCATCGATCTTCGAGCAGGATATCAAGCCCGAGAACCCGGATATCCCCTACAACAGTGAAATGGGGCAGGTTTTGTTTGACGATATCGTTCTTGCGACCGAGTACATTGGCCCCATTGTCACAGAGCTGCCTGATTCAGGGGAGACTGGCTGCGATTTCAACGGAGACGGCCGGGCCACTGCAGCCGATGTGATTCAATTGCTGCTAATGAATCACAAAGACCCCCTGGATAGGCGGGCAGACTACAATAACGACGGCCGCTGCAATATAATCGATGCCATTGCCCTCTTGATCGACATCATGGCCGGGAAATGTTAGAAACCATGATCAGGCCGCTTGTTGTGAAATGAATAAGATGCGCTTTTAGTCGACCTGCCCTCCGGAAACGAGACCGGAAATTATTGGAGATTGTGTTTTGAGCGAGCTTCTTCGATACTTGAGTGCGCTCATATTAATGGTGCGGTGATTGGGGCAGGTCGATTTACGCCAAAAGAGCGAAAGCCTTGGTTCAGAATTAAAAAACAGGATAAAATAACGACTTGCAGCTTTGATATGTGGAATGCCGGACAACAGGCTTTAAAGCCTGGAGCACGAAACGAGACGCGTAAAAAATGTCGATACAGGCACGAAAGGAGTAGAAACACATGCTGAAACGTCGGCAGTTTGTCATCGACACGATGACATTCCTGGGACTCGCTCCTGTCGGTCGATTAGCCTGGGCAATGGGTGAGGACAGAAACGGAAAAGATTACGGCACTGCCAGATTGTGCCAGACAGTTGTCGATCGGATCGGCGATCGGACATTGAAGGAACTCAGAGATTTCCACCAGCGGGAGCTCGATGAGGATTACCTCGGTTTCTGGAAGGAGCATGGTATAGACTGGGAACATGGCGGGGTTATGCCATACCGGGAATTAATGAAAGGGATGCCCTACCTCGCCAGGCACTATTATCTGAAACAGATGTATTTCCAGGGTCGTGCGCTGTGGACTTTTTCCTATCTTTATAATCATTTCGGACACAACGATCGTCACCTCGAGATCGCCCGGAACACGAAGGATTTCATTTACAAGTATGCACGCAATGCTGACGATACGTGGGCTTCCGAGCTCACTCCGGAAGGGAAAGTGGTACAGAATCAATCGGATATCGACGGTGACTTCTATGTCGCCCTCGGCCTGACAGAGTATTACAAAGCCACCGGCGACGAAGAAGCCCTTGAGACTGCCCTTAAAACCGTATATGCAGTGAACACGAAGATACTTGCGCCTGATTTCATGTATTATGGCGCATGGGACATTGAAGTCTGCGAGCCTGGCACGAAATTTCTCGGTGTCTGGCTGCATTTTCTGAATACGCTTATTCCGCTGGCTATTGTCACGCATGACCCGAGGGTGGAGAGAATCGCGCAGATGTGTGTCCGGAATATCGTTGAACATCACTGGCGTCCCGAACTCGGACAGTTTGTTGAAATGCTGGATGTCAACTTCAATCCGCTGCAGGGGAATCGCAGTGATTCTCTCTGGCACAGTGTCCAGTCGGCCTGGATGTGCATGAACGAAGCGCTGCGTATCGGTGACCGCGGACTGTTCATGGATGCAATGGAGATGGGACGGAAACAGCTTGAACGTGCATTTGCGGAGTTCCAGAAAATCGATATCAATGCTCCAATCGACAAACTGCCGCGCTGGGGGCCGCTCGAAGACTATATGCTGTTCAATCTGCTGACGCTTGAACATATCCATGCTCCCTGGGCAATATACTGGTTCGATAAGATATTCAGGTTCGCTTACCAGAGGCCGGACAGATTCGAGCAGTACGATCTGCTTCATCAGCCGCGGCGGCTTTTCTTTACAATCCAGATCCTCGACAGGATGATTGCCAGAAAGGGGAGGGTGTCGGATTTTCTCGAGGTTTAGCTGCCGTGAGTCCGGAGGACCAGTGCTCCATCAGTTTTATATATTCAGCCGGTTTCGCATGATTTACCGATGTCTGCAAGGATTAACCATTCATGTATATCCTAAGATCTTTTCGAGCGATTACTCCTGAAATTGTATTTTTCACCCTGATAACAGCTCTTCATGGGATGGCGAAAGACCCGGTCGTGGTGCGTGCCGCTGTTTCGGATCGCTTGCAGGCCCCGGCTCCGGGAGACATCAGGCTGAAAGGCTGTCTCGGCGAAAAGATAGGCTTGTGTATCACTAACCGCATAATACCCCAGGATGTGGAGCACCTGATAGAACCTTTCCGTCACCGTGAGGAGACCCGGTGCTGGCAGACGGAATTCTGGGGCAAATGGTTCACCTCACTCGCTCTGGCATACCGGTACAACCAGGACCCGGCACTGGTCGCCATCATGGATACGGCTGCGCAGGGCCTGATCGATACCCAGTCGCCGGATGGTTATATCGGGAATTACCGCCCGGACGCACACCTGCAGCAGTGGGATATCTGGGGCCGGAAGTATTGCCTGCTGGGGCTGCTGTTCCAATATGACGCTACCGGCGACCAGGCAGCACTGGAGGCGGCCAGACGCCTGGCCGATCACCTGATGACCGAGGTGGGACCCGGCCATGCAAATATCGTTTTGACAGGCAACTACCGGGGCATGGCCTCAAGCTCGGTGCTCGAACCGATTGTGGGACTTTATCAACGGACCGGCGAAGCGCGCTATCTGGAATTCGCCAGGTATATTGTTGACCAGTGGGAGACAGACCAGGGACCAAAATTGATCAGCAAAGCCCTGGCGGGCATCCCTGTCGCCAGGCGTTTTCCGATCCCGCAGAGCTGGTGGTCCTGGGAGAACGGCGCAAAGGCTTACGAGATGATGTCCTGTTACGAAGGGCTGTGCGAGATGTACCGCAGCACAGGTGAAGCCGACTATTTGCGGGCGGTCTCGAACACCTGGGAGAACATCCTCGATACCGAGATTAACCTGGCTGGCGGCGGCTCAGGCCAGGAATGCTGGTACGGCGGCCGGCAGTTGCAGACAGTTCCCGCGCTCCATATGATGGAAACCTGCGTCACTGTGACATGGATCAAGTTCTGCGCTCAGCTGCTTCGGCTGACCGGTGAGCCCCGCTATGCGGACGCTATCGAACAGGCTGTCTACAACGCCCTGCTGGGGGCGATGACGCTTGATGGAAAAGACTTCGCCAAGTACAGCCCGCTGATCGGCCGCCGTAGCCCTGGCGACAATCAGTGCGGCATGGACCTGCACTGTTGCAGCGCCAACGGGCCGCGGGGCCTGTTGGTGGCGCCGCAGGTGGCGGTCATGGCCTCAAGCGAGGGGCCAGTGGTGAACTTGTACAGCACCGGCATGGCCTATATCAGGTTACCCTCAGGGAACCGTGTGGAAATTGCGCAGGAAACGGACTACCCCCTGCAGGAAACGGTGACTATCCGGGTGCACCCCGAATGGCCGGAACGGTTCACGCTGCGACTGCGGGTCCCGGCATGGAGCGGGCAGACAGTCATTACTGTGAGCGGCGCGCAAGTATCAGATGTCACTCCGGGTTCTTATGCCCGGGTGACCGGCTCTTGGGACACCGGCGATACTGTGACCCTGAAACTGGATCTGCGGGGACGGGTCATTCGTGATCCGGGAGGGAGTGAGCAGATCGCGATAATGCGCGGGCCGATCATGCTGGCGAGGGACAGCCGCCTGGGTAATGAGGATGTGGATACGGAGCTGCAGCGCCCGGTAGCTGATGAAGAGGGGTTCATCGAACTGCAACCGGACACGCCCCCCTCGAAGGCGTTCTGGATGGTCTTTAAAGTCCCTGTGGTTGAAGACCCAGCCAGCCGGGAAACCGGGAGTAAGCGATTAATCCGTATGTGCGACTACAGCTCGGCTGGGAACACCTGGGATCGTGACGCGCGCTTCAGGGTCTGGCTGCCGGTGTTGGCAGACCTTTCGCATGACAGGCCGGACAGGTAAAACCGTATGTTCGAATGACTTGCCCTCTCGGAACGGGACTGGCTCTATGGTATAATTCAAGCGCAGGTTACTTGCGGGTTGGTTATGAGTGTAAAGGGTTTGCCATTATTTGCAAGCCCATATTTTTAACGTGGAGAATCAGTTCACTTAAAACACAGGAAGAAAAAATGAAGAGCAGATTACATCACAATCTTTTATTCACTGCAGTTGTTTTTTTCCTCGGCTTCGGAGTTTTGAATTGCGGAGAGAATATCAGCGGCCTTGACCAGAAAGAGGGGAATGGGTTTCTCCCCCCTCTTGCTGCCGGGAAAGCGTGGGAAATGGTTTGGAGCGACGAATTCGATGGCCAGAGCCTGAATTGGGACTTATGGGAAACACCTGTCGGGGTGAGGAGGGATGGTTACTGGGCCAAAGATGACAGTTACCTGGATGGGAAAGGTAACCTGATAATACGGACCAGGGAGGAGGGCGGTAAATATTATTCGGGGGCCATTCGTACTAAAGGTAAATTCGAACACAGATTCGGATATTGGGTAGCCCGGTGCAAGTTTCACACTCAGGAAGGACATTGGCCGGCATTCTGGCTGTTCTCAGATCCCGGTGTCAGCATAGTAGGGAATGAAGGTCGAGACGGGACAGAGATAGATATCATGGAAAAGGCCTGGGCCAAAGAGGACAGGATAAATCACGCCCTGCATTGGGACGGTTACGGTGAATACCATAAAAGCGAAGGGAAACAGGTCGTGATTCCAGGCTTGAGTCAGGGGTTCCATACATTCGGCCTGCAATGGAAAACGGATGAGTATGTTTTTTTCGTAGACGGCAAGGAGACATGGAGAACAAGTGCTGGCGGTGTTTCGCAGGTCCCGGCTTATGTCAAGCTTACCGACGAGGTGGGAGACTGGGCCGGCGATATCCGCAAGGCGAAGCTTCCGGACTTCTTCTATGTCGATTACGTGAGGGTTTACGACATGGTCGATAAGGAAGAATGATGCTTATCCGTCACCAAGTACATGAATTCATAAATAGTGTAGCGTATTGTTTTAAACCAATTTACAAATTTAGTAAACGTAGTGGCGAGGCATGCCTCGCCCTGTTCGGGCGACCGCCGGTCGTCCCTACGAGTTCGCACAGCGTTGCTGGAAAAAATACGTCACCGTATTTTCGAGTTACAGTACTAAGACGACCGGGAATGGCGACCTGCCCTCAAGAATGAAAAGACTTATTATGAGAGGATTCAAGATTCCGGTTCGCGCTGAAAGATAAAATGCCGGATAGGTGTTTTAACAAACTCCTAGCACACATCTTCTAGTCTGCATTCAACCAAAGTTCAAATTGCTCCAGCTTGACTTTTTCTCCATGCTCATTCCCACGGCAATTAAGACATCCTGTTCTCGGAGTATTTGGATGTTTTTCGCTTGAGAGAGGGCATTTCGTGACCTCGTTCCGAAAAGTTAATCGGAACTTCATTTATGGGATAAAGGGTGAAATTTTATAGCAGGCTTATTGGGATAAATAAACCTTGATAAAAAACAGGGTTTGTTTAATTATATGGAAGTTATAATTGTGTAGTGATTTAGCCTGAGCACTCGTATGAAAACAGTCTTGCCTCGTAAAGTTGTCACTACGGTGTCCGGTGGTGCAGAGCTGCACCTCAAACCAAAAGCATTTTGTATTGAGAACATCACCTCATTTGAGCAGCCAGGCACGCAATTTTCCGGTAGAACCCTGACGGATTGTCACTACCTGAAATATGGCTGCGGTAATTACGACTGCTTGACAACACCCCTCCGGCAATCCGGAAAGGGGAAAATGAACCTGCATTGCATGTTCTCCAGGTTTCGGCTTTCCGAGAGTATTACAAAACCCTCCCTGTCCATTCTTATCTGCTTACTGTATTTACTTTTAAATCCCATTCCAAAACCAGTCTATGCAGATAGCCTGATGTCTCTCTATCAAACTGCGCTTCAGCATTTCCCATCCCTGAAATCGTTCGACTACAAGGAACAATCGCTGCGAAACGAGTATAAGGGCCTGGGATGGCAAAGGCTGGTGGATATGGACGCGGTAACGAACTATTACCACTTTTCCACACTCGATCTGGGGCGGTATACCAGCGGAGATTTCAGCATTCTCAACACTTTCGATATTTTCAACAAGAAGGGCGTGGACCGCTCAATAATCCATTATGAGATACAAAAAAATAAGTCCCTGACCGATATAGAAAAGAAAAATGTTTTTAGCATGATAACGGAAGCATATTTTGCCTTGTTAAATAATTATGAGCTGCTGAAAATTCATCAAGAAAGCCTGGATTGGATAGAAAGAAACATTCTCCTGGTAAACACGGGTGTTGAAAAGGGAGTTTTCCCCGCTTCAGATATCAACCGCTGGACCATTGAGAAATTGAACCGTCAGAATTCCATCCAGGCCGACAAACTGGGGATTGCCCGCGCGGAGGAAACCCTTCGGATACTGACCGGACTGGTCTCAGTTACACCGGAGGGTATTGACCAGCCCGGGTGTGAGGATGTGTCTGAGGAGAATATGCTTAAGCATTCACCCGAACTCGTGGTTTATGACCTGGAAAAAAAGCAGATAGAGTTGGATATAGTGAAAGAGCGCCGCAGTCTATATCCGGACTTGCAGGTAGGCAACTCGCTGGTCATGAATCACGAGCCGGAAAGCACCGGGGATCAGTATCTGGTATCGGCGGGTCTGAGTTTTAAATTGTTCGACGGCGGCAGGAGATACCGGATTATTTCTGATCAGGCCAGGATAAAAAGCATTGAAAGTGACCAAAAAGCCACTCGGGCTATGCTGACAGATTTCTACCGGTACAGGCTGCAGGAAATGAATACTCAGAAAGAGATGCTGAAGAACCTTGAGACAGCCCGCAGTCTATCTACCGACAATCTGAATAAGCTCTTAGTCGGCTATCAAAAACGGTTTATTGACTTTACCACTCTTTTCAATGCCTTCCGGGACGATGTTGCGCTGCGGGAAAACTACGAGAACACATACATCGAATTCAATAAAAACTGCCAGTTTCTGTACCATTTATCATGCGGAGACATATACTTTTGAAAAATAGGGCTGCAATCGGGATTGGAGCGATTCTGGCTGTTACCGTCATAGTTTCACTCGTCAGAATGATTATCCATAGCGCCGGGTCATCTTCCGAGCCATCATCCCCGGAGACCCGGGTGGAAGTGAAGGTCGCCAGGCCTGTCGGGGTCGCCGACACACTGGTGTTTAATGCCCAGGGCAGGGTTACGACAAAAAAGAGCTTTTCCGTGACCTCGCTCTCGGAAGGGAGAATCAAAAAGGTATACGTTTCAGTTGGCGAACTGGTGGATAAGGGGCAGGTAATCGCCCTCTTAGAAAACATCGAGCTTGACCGTGAGCTTTCGATTCAGAACGACAAGCTGCAACTGGGCCGTAAAACAGTCGAGGACCTGGAGAAAAAGGTGAAAGCCGCCGAGGAAATGCTCTCCCTGGGGATCATCTCGGAAAGCGATCTTGTTTCCCTGAAACAGGAGCTGAACACCAGGAAAACGGAAGCGCACGACCTGGAAATCACGAATGACCGCCTCAAAGGCAGGGAAAATAATTACCGGATTGTATCCGGTACGAATGGGTACATCTCAGAAATTCTCCCGGAAGACAGTTTTGTCAACTATGGGCAGGCAGTGGCGGGAATCGTTTCGCTCGAGGACGAACAGATCGAGGCTTTCGTCCCCTTCGACCAGTTGAGCCTGCCGGCCCGGGGAGACGATGTTCTAATATCCTGCAACAACATGACTGTTTCCGGGAAGGTTTCGCACAGCTTCCCCTCGGCAAACTCAAACCTGATCAAGGTGATCATTATCCCGGACAGCCCCATTCCGCTGAATCTGGAGGTAAAAGTCACTTTCAAGGTCCGCGCTGTGAGCGGTCTCTTGATCCCCAAATCCGCCGTGGTGATGGACGAGGAAAAGCCGGTTATCTTCATAGTCAAAAACAACATCGCATATAAGAAAACCATTACGGTCGAGAAGGATTATCTCGACAAAGTGGTCATCGCCAACGATCTCGGGCCAGATGATGTCCTGGTTGTTGAAAACGCTTATCTCCTTTCTGATCAAACGAATGTAACGGTTAAATGAGAGACTCCTTTTTCCTCTATCTGCTGAAGAACAAGGTCGCTATTTTCTTCCTGATATTCATTCTTTCCCTCGTCGGGTATGAACTGGCCGGAAATATCACCCAGGGAGTGTTCCCGAATGTGTTTTTTCCCAGGGTGCAGGTCACTATCGAAAACGGCTATGCCCCTATCAAACAGATGCTCTTCCAGATTACCAAACCCGCCGAGGAGAGTATCAAGACCGTCCAGGGAGTGGAGCGGGTGATTTCCACCACCTCGGTCGGCTCCACCGAAATTAACGTCTATTTCACCTGGAGCACAGATCCCTACTTGGCCCTGCAATTCGTGCAATCCCGGATGGCCGAGATAAAAAACGAAATTCCCCCCGAAGCACGCATCACTATACTGCAGGCTACTCCGTCACGGTTCCCCATCGCCATGTATGCCATCGGCTCGGAAACCGTGCTGCGAAATCATCTGACCGAGACTTTATACTACCAGCTCCGGCCTGTGCTCCTCTCTATCAAAGGCATTTACAATGTCGAGATCAGGGCGCCACAATACACTGAATACAAGATTGTGCTGAACAACGACAAAATAAAAAGTTACAATCTCACCCTCGATTCAGTCATCCGGTTTCTGAAAGAACAGAATGTTATCGACTTTCTGGGGCTGATCCGGGATTATAATAAGCAGTATGTGGTCTCCCTGACTCAGAAACCTGAGAGCATCGACAACATCCCGCTCCTCAAGATTCCTCTGCCGGATGGACGTTATGTCGCCCTGGCAGATATCGCTCTGACCATCGAGGACCACACTCCCTCGACCAACATGTCCGCCGCCAGCGGATTCAAGAATGCGGTGGTCTTCAACATCATCCGTCAGCCTGACGGGAACAGCAGGGAAACGGTGAAAGCAGTCGACCGGATGGTTGCCGGGTTCAATAAGACCCTCTCCAGGCAGAATATGCAGATCAGGAAGTACTACGATGAAACCGAATTCATCGGGCAAGCCATACGGAGTGTGGGAGAAGCCATTGTGCTGGGGACGCTTATCGCATCGTTCATCGTGTTTTTGTTCCTCCGCAAAACCAGGCTTTCTTTTTTCCTGATCATAATCGTTCCGATTATCTTTCTGGTGACTATCATCGGCATCAAGATCGTCCGGTTCGATTTCAATATTTTTTCCCTGGGAGGAATGGCCGCCGCTGTCGGGGGTCTTATCGACCACCTTGTCATTGTCATTGAAAACATCGAGCGTCACTACCGGAAAACCGGCTCAAAGCTGAAGGCGGTGATTGAGGGCTCCCGCGAGATTCTTCCCATAATGACCGTGGCAACCCTGATCTCGATCTCCATTTTCCTGCCGCTGCTTCTGGTGTCCGGCGTGGTGGGCGTATTTTTCAAACAACTGGCCTTCGTGCTTATTTCCACCTATGTCATCTCCCAGGTGCTTGCTATTTTTGTGACACCAATTATCGCCTACATTGCCCTTCCGGAAAGCCCGGCCGAAGAAAAAAAAAGCTGGCTGGATACCTTCATGGAGCGATATACGGGATTTCTGCACCGCTCTTTCAGCCGTGCCTGGATATCTGTACCGATTGTGGGAGCCGGATTTCTGATCAGCTTCATTCTCTACAAGAATCTGCCCGCCACGTTTCTGCCGAAATGGGATGAGGGGAATTTTGTGGTTGACATTGCCCTGCCGGTTGGCACATCCCTGGATGAGAGCTACCGTGAATTCCGGGATATCGGGAAAATTATCGACGATGTTCCCGAGGTGAAAGGCTGGACGCTGCGGATCGGGAACTCCCTGGGCCATATTTCGGAGCAGCCCAATGTCGCTGATTTCCTGGTCACCTTGAAGCAGGAGAGGGGTCGTTCTATTTACGAGGTTCGCGATGATCTGTTTACCCAGCTTAGCACCCGGTACCCTCATTTTCTTGAATTTGACCTCCCGATGGTGTTGGAGGACCGGCTGGGGGATATTCTCGGCGAAGAGTCGCCGATCACCGTTCTCCTCTACGGCGCCGACCCGGATCAGCTCATCGCCTGGGGGGAAAAGGTCCGTGATACGCTCCGGGGTGTACAGGAACTGGAGGAAGTGAACCTGAAAACCACTTACGCCTCCCCGTTCATCGGGATCAAGCTGAAACCCGATGCTGAAGCCCTTTACGGTGTCGATATCAACACTCTTTCCGCACAGATAAATTCCTTATACTGGGGAACGGTGATCGGGGATGTCATCAAGGGCGAGAAAATCCTGGGGATGCGAGTCCTCATGGAGAGACCGGACCGGGATCCGATCGAGTATCTGCGGAATTCCCTGACTATATACTCCCCGGAAACCCAGCGCCAGGTTCCCCTGCGGTATGTGGCTGATGTAGCAATCACGGAAAATGTCCCGGAAATAACCCACTATGACCTGTCCCCGGTTTCCGTTGTCTCAGTACGGTTTAAGGGGAACGACATGACGCTCGCAGTGGAGAAGGTCCGCGCAACATTGGAGAAACTCAACCTGCCGCAGGACATTACCCCGGAAATTGCCGGATTCTACCGGGAGCAGCAGAATTCGTTCCGTGAGATGGTACTGGTGGTGTTTTTGTCCATTCTGATCATGTTCACCGCGCTCCTGTTCCAGTTTGGGAGCCTGCGGATAGCGTTCATCATCCTCATCGGCCTCGTTCTCACCCTCCTCGGGATTTTTTCCGGACTGCTGGTGACCGGCAAGCCGCTGGACATTACTGCTTTCATGGGCATGTTAATCGTGCTGAGCATCGTGATCAACAATAATATCCTGATTTTTGACTATTTCGTGATGCAGCGGAAGAAAGGGGACAGTGAGGAAGACGCCATGCTGAGTGCGGTTCATACCCGTTTCCGGCCCATTATTATGACTATGCTGGCTAATGCATTCGCCCTGCTGCCGGTGGCATTCGCATTGGGAACCGGCACACAGATCATTCAGAACCTGGCCATATCCATCATGGGAGGCCTGACTTTCGCTATCTTTGTCAACCTGTTCGCCATTCCCCTACTCATGTTATGGTGGGGAAAAACTACTCTGTTTCGGAAAATTCGGATGGCAAAGCGATAACCTGTATCTATCCAGATGCTATTGTTTTTAAGGGAAAAGGTTGATCGGTCATCAATCTCCCGGTTTTAAATGGCTGTCACAGGGCAGGAGTTGTATTTGCATTTCTATTGGGTTTTTTAGCTCTTTCTTTTCCTGTTCTTCCAAGCTTAGTGCATGAATTCATAAATAGTGTAGCGTATTGTTTTAAACCAATTTACAAATTTAGTAAACGTAGTGGCGAGGCATGCCTCGCCCTGTTCGGGTGACCGCCGGTCGCCCCTACGACTCCGCACAGCGTTTCTGGAAAAAATACGTCACCGTATTTTCGAGTTACAGTACTTAGTGCTAGAATTCGAAAGTTCGGGAATGTATTTTATTTATAGTTCACGAGTCCGTAGAGACAGCTAAGCGACCACCCTCCTGCGTGTATAACCCGCTCTTACAGCTTCCAAAGATCTCCTTCGGGCAGAAAGAATGAGTTCTATGCCCCAAGGTAAAACGAATCCTCTATTTCATCCTTACCCTTACGTTCGTTCATAGTTCCTACGGTCCAGGGACAAGCGGGAAAGATTCTGCATGATATATTGCAGTGCAGGTTAGAGTTCACTTTCATTTATTATTAGGGGTTTATAATACTCGCGCTGCCAAAATGGCGCATCGGCAGTTCCACTGATTTGGCTTTATGCGGCGGGCGGAGAATATCTTGAACGCCCGGACTATTTCGGGCAATCCAGATGCAGGGGCGGGTTGTCGAAAAGCGCGAATCTTCGCTGCGCTCCGGTTCAAACCCGCCCTTAATGGGCTACCAGAGCGTGATCGAGATAAAGAATATAACTATTGCGGTGACTACAGGCTTGAAGGTGTCTTTTTTGGAATGGGTGCGGTTTTTTCCATTCCTTATTCTTCTCACAGTCGAGGCGGAGAGCCAAGCCAGGAACCAGCCTATAAACACCTGGGAGAGGTAGTGTGCGTCATCGTTGATCCGAGATAAGCCGGTGAGTGTCGAGGCCAAGTAGAATGCGACCTTGAGATAGGGATTTGGGGTAAGCTCCACGGCGGTCAAGAAAGGCACTGCTCCCATAAAGCAGTGACCGCTCACGCCCTTTGCTGTTTGGAATGGACGCCAGTGGGAGTCGTTCTTGTCAGGACTGGAGGAGCCGAGTCCCCGTTGGATGAGTAGCATCGGAGGTACTCCCATCAGCAGAGTAAACAGAGTGGAACTCCCCCAAGTGGCAAATACAGCGTAAGCGCCACCGCCGACATTGATCATTCCTGCGGCTGCGGCCATGAAATAAACAGGCAGGGTGAATTTGCCATCTCCCAAGGGCTTGACTATCAAGGCGCACAGATCGGTGGTTTTGTTCCTCACCGAGCCCTGGTACCAGGCCCGCACATCCTCGTCCAGAGAGGTGTTGGCCAGGAACCCGGTCATCGCCAGGCCCGCTGCAAGGCTCCCCAGGTTTTGCAGGGAGTAAAAAGTCCTGTAGTCTGAACCAACAGAGCTGGTGAATGAGGTTAACCTGGTGCCGGGATTGGCTCGCTGGGTGATAGTCATAAATATTGCCAGGCAAATCCAGATTACCTTGCGCAAGTAACCCCGGCTTTTACCAATCTTCCATCCAGGTTTAGAGTCTGGTCCGCCTGATCCTGGTCTTGGCATGGGTGTCTGACTCAAGTCTTAAAGTATTGATATTATGAAACCTTTGATTCAATGGATTGAGACCTTTGAAAAAATCCCGGGTAAAGGGATAATATTTGATCTGTAGGGACGGTTAGCGAACCGCAACCAGAATAACCTATTGTTATTCATAGCGTTATAAAAAGTAAAAAAAAGTTCCTTAAGTAAAATTGCAACATTTTTCAAAGGTTTTTTATCTATCTATTTACCTCTTTTTATGTATTCTTTTATTGTTTCTTCGCCAATAATTCTGATAAAATATTTAAATCAACGGCATTTGTATTGTATGTTATACTTTTAGCTTTGTCCATTATTAAAATCAATTGATCAGGTCAATCCAGGTTCGTAATGTCTTTATCGAGGTAGTTTTCTTTTAACCTACTATGAAAATAAAACCCGAAGGGGATTATTTTCATCTCTTTCAGGGTGGCGCAAAGCGCCATGAATGGCTGAATTGCAACTGATTTACTTTTTTGACAAGCAATAAACGGCACCGAATTGCGGACCGGATATAGAAATTCTCTGGAGCGAAGGAATCCGCTGCTTAATCCCTGGTCCACTTTTCCGCCTGGCGCAGAAGATCCCGGGCTTCCTGTTCAGAGCCGCATGTCGTTTCGATCAAGAGGCCGCCCGATGGGATAGCGCGCAGGACCCCCTCCACATCCTCCCTGTCCATTCCCTGGAGGACCAGAAGCTTGCCCTTCTCCTGGATTCTGCGGTACATCGGAAACCATTTCGGCGAGCCGACCGGCGGGTTGCCTGCGCCCGGAATCCACTGGATCCCACCGAGCTCAGGTATCTCGAGCAGTATTTCCAGATGCGGAATCTGGCCCGGACCGTCCATGTGGTAGATACTGTGGCCGAGCTGGCGGCACTCATCTGTCAGATGTCCCAATACGAACTCCTCGAACATTGACGGCGAGATCATGGCTGAAAAGTCGCACTGCACATCGCCGCCCAGGCCTGGGAACCAGATAGTCATCCAGTTCGAGCTCCCCTCGTGATAGCGCTGGATTATTCCGGTAAGCTCGTTGAAACAGGTGAGCCAGATCTCGTTTATCAGTCCGCAGGCCTGCTTGATCTCAGCGGGATAGTCGATCAGATCGGTGAGCACTCTCTGGGTGCCCCGCAGGTGGCAGAGGATGTTGAACACCGAGTTGAGGTCTGTCATGCCTGCAAAATACTTGCCCTGGCCTGCCTGTGCTGTCAGCTCGGTGAGTTCTTTTGTTGTTTTCCACCATTTGTTTTCCTCGCTGAGCCTCAGGCTCAAAACCTCATCCCATGAAAGGTCGCCGGGAGGCTCGAACCAGATCGTGTCCTCTCTGATCTGTGGCACGGCCCCCAGAAAGGCTGCCGGGATGCCCGGTCCAAGGTTGATCCAGAGGTTGGGAAAAGATTCACCGCCGAAATAAGTGGCCTGGCAGTATTTTTCCCACTCGGCCAACGCTTTCTCCGGCTGGTCGAGATGGCGGGCCTGGTAGAACCAGTCCCACTGGTGATTGATCTCGAAGCCGTCACGCGGAGCGGTGACCTGAAGCACCACCCGGTCAACAATCTCTCCTTCCCACCAGGCAAGCATTCTTTCCTTTACCTGTTCCCAGTCTTCTTTGTAAAGCATGGAACCGGACCTTTGCGGTTAAGATTGTCGGAGTATCTCTGGCCGGGCCGCGCGAAAATTACCTGTATTTTCGAGCAAGGTCAAGCAGTTCAACGCGCCGCCTGTCGACCGACAGCGGTCAGGGATGAGAGGTTATCAGCCCGGCTTGCCGGATTGAGCTCGAGCGCTAGCGATTCCCCCGAACAAATCGCTTCCGCTTTGGGGGCTCCGACCGCGCCGCTCTCATTCGCTTTTGCCCTGTTTGCGGGTTTTTTGCATAGGTTTTCAAGCTCCGGTAAGCTCCCGCACCTTGTTGAAAAAGGCCTTTTTGCGCCCGGTATTGATCTGCCAGTTGACCGGCGGGCATTGGAATCCGTCTTTATAGTCGCTGCTGCCTGGATCGAAATAACCCCAGGAGCAGTATTCGCTCACAGCGGCAAGCATGTTGTTCTGCGGCTTGTCGAAATCGAAATGATCGTCCTCGTTGAACAGGATCGGCTTGGGGCTATAGCCTGCCACAGAGCGCGCCGCCCGGACCATTTGTGATATCCGCTCTGGCTCGCTGACCCCGTTGCCGTGCATGAGCAGGAAATCCGCGCTGCGGACGACATTTTCTTCCGGTACCGCACCGCCGCCGTAGCTCGTGCTCACCAGCAGTCTCTGCCCGTTGTGCCGTCTTTCTCTCACCCGTACGATCAGCTCATGCACCCGGCCGGGCTTGAGGATATCATGGTCGTACGCCAGCACATCGCACTCATTGTCGACCTCGATCAACACATTCGTATAACCCTGCTCGAGCACCCAGCCGACCGCATTGTCTACAGCGCGCACCACTGCGGTTTCATCTTTCAGCCGCTGGTCCTGGCCGAAATAAAAAATGCCCAGGATCACCACCATGCCCAGCTCATCGGCGAAATCGAGAATCTTCTCAAGCCGGGCCAGGTAGTCAGCCCTGAGCTCTCCGGTCCCGGTGAAGCTTGAGTTGTGCCAGGGCTGGTTGCGGGAATAGCCCTCCGGGCTTCCGCCCTGCAGGTTGATCGTGAAGCAGAGCAGGCCTGAGCTGCGCCAGGACGGCATGGCTGCGAGGAACTCTCTGGTGTTGCGCTCGGGGTCCCACCGGCCGGTATCCGGATAGGCCCACTTCGAGCGGGTCTCGGGATTCAGGTCATCGAATATGCC
The DNA here is from genome assembly GCA_035528795.1 of archaeon. GTDB lineage: Bacteria > Gemmatimonadota > Glassbacteria > GWA2-58-10 > GWA2-58-10 > DATKXY01. Next base: position 29,530 of record DATKXY010000059.1, read on the forward strand.
TTGGATCAGACGGGCGTTGAAAAGCAGGCCCTCGATCTTCCAGCCGTACCAGTACCTGCCGTCGTACGTGGGTTTGCCGTTGATATAGAACATGTCGTCCCTGATCGAGACAGCGGTCTTCCGTCCCTCTTTTTTGCGATCCTGTACCGCCGGCCATGCTTGCAGGGGCAGGGAGCCTAGAGCTGGAGCGAGGGCCAGTCCGACAAACTGACGCCGGCTCAAGGTGAAACGCATCGTCGGTACTCCTTTTCAAAATACTTAGAGCGCCCGGTTTGACACCAAGCTCAATCTTTCCAGTAAAAGTTCCAGGCCGTATCGCGGTAGATTTTTTTCAGGGTCTCATCGGGCAGCCCGAGTGAATGCACCTTCCAGCGGCCCTGACGCGAGGGGTGGGATGGATAGTCCCAGTATTCGTCCCGGGTCTCGTAGAAACGCCAGCAGAGCCTGTACATCCGGGCCTCCGGCTCAAGGTCGCTGCCGAAAGCTATACGGTCAGCGAAGCGGATGAGGAGTTCCCGGGCAGTCCAGGGCTGACGGCCGAGTTCGTTGATCCGGGCGCTTGTGTCGCAGTAAAAGTTCGGATAGCTTTCGAGCATCCGAGCCAGCTCGCTGAGATTTTCGCCGCGCGCCGCGCAGTGGGCGGCCCAGAACCGTGTGCGCGGATGGCGGCGGATTACCTCCTCCTGCTGGCTGAGCACTAGCTCTTTGGGTGGAAATTTTAAGGTGTCGGCGAAAGACCAGTCCGGGTGACGGATAAGCTCTTCGTAACGCTCATTGAATCGGTCCAGGGGCTGGAAAAAGGCGTCCGGGTCCGCTGTGTGGAAAATAATCGGCAGATCGAGTCCGGCTGCCTGGTCCCACACCGGATCAAGCCGCGGGTCATTTATTTTCCACAGGCTGCCTTCAGGGTCGCGCGCTGTGAGCCCTAAATCCTTCCAGAACTTGATCCCGGCGACCCCCTGATCCTTGAACCTTTTCATCCAGTCCATGAAGTGGTCCACCTTGCCGGTTTTTTCCAGTTCCTTCAGACCGACCCAAATAACCACCTTGAAGCGGTCAGGGTGCGCCCGGCTGAAACGTTTCAGATAACCGGACAGCTCATCCTCTTTTTTCAGAAGCTGGATCGAAACGCAGGCCTCAAGCCCCACCTCGTCCATCAGCCTCAGGTAGCTCCCGGCGCTCTGACCCTCTGTCTCATCCAGGTGCACATGAGCGTCCACTGCCGGGAACTTAGCTTTCTCCGGGATATGAGCGCTTTGTTTGAGTATGGTTACCGGTTCGAAATCTTTCAGCAAAAGAGTATCCTCAACCTCAAAATCATCATAGGCGCCGCGCAATTCTTGTGTGGCCATACAAATGCTCCTTCATCTGGCTTGATTATATTTGAACACATATATTATTATTCTCTATATATGCTGTGCGAAAAGCGAGCCAGCAGCGTTCGTTGAAAGCTTCAGAGAATATAAAATTATGTTTCGGATTAAAAAATAAAAAATTTAACACTGGAGGTGAAACTTGGACCGCAGACATTTTTTTACTCTCTCTGGAGTTTCCCTGGCTGCAGCCTGCTCCGCAGAGAGCCCGAAAACCGTCCCGGGCGGAGTGACCGGGGAAAAGGAAAGCTCTCTAACTGAGGGCCGGTTTTTCCCGCCGGTGGTCCAGCAGGGACCTATGGGCCACAAGGTGATCCACGACCGGATGACTTATATCGAGCAGTATAAATACGACAACTGGAAGCCGGGCCAGAACTACTGGAAAGACGATGCCGAGCTGTGGAAAGATTTCTCCTGGAAATGGGGCAATGGGACTCTGCCTATGCAGCACAGGCCAATGCAGGTGCTCGAAGGCCTCTACCTGCTGGGTCCCGCGGACTACCAGCAGAACATTTACCTCTGGGACACTGGCACCGGCCTTCTGATAGTCGATCCCAGCTACGAGCGGTTCAGGCCGATGATCGAGACCCAGATCAGGCAGTTAGGCTACAGGCTGGCTGATATCAAATGGGTGCTGTTGACCCACATGCATTACGACCATGCAGAAAGCGCCGCTGCCTGGGAGAAAAGAGGCGCGCCGATTTACATCCACACTGATGACGCGGATTATGTCACCGGTAAAAAGAAAGTCATGGCCTCAGACATAGCTGAGCCGGTCGCCGAGCCAGTGACTTTCAGCGGTGGAGAAGAACTGGCTTTCGGCAATTTGAGAATGGTAGTGATCCATACTCCCGGGCACACTCCGGGATCGAGCTGTTTCAGCCTCGACTGGCAGGGCACAGGGGTTCTCATCTCAGGAGATATCGTGCTCGACTTTGGCCGGCATGCCTGGATGGGCGCGGATTACTGCGACTGGGACCAGTACCTGGCCAGTCTCTGGAAACTGTACGAGTACCCGAAGGCGAAGACCTGGCAGGTGCTTCTGCCAGGCCACAGTACGGTTGATCTCGAGGGAGCACTGGACAATGTATATAAAGTGCTCCAGGTGACCAGCGAGATTATCCGCCAGCGCCGGGCAGGGGGCAAGATCGACTGGATCGACCCGTACGAGTTTTTCTGGAAGCGCAGAATTGACAAAGAGCCCGAGATAGAACCTCTGCGGAGTTGACCGGGATGAAGCCCTTTTGATCTCGAGGTTTTTGTTTTCCAGATCCAAGGAGAAACCCATGTCTGCAAAATTCCGCTTGATCGATGCCCATACGCATATCGAGCCGCAGTGGGCCGGGCTTGCCCTGCGGGTGATGGACAGGTGCAATATCGCCTGCAGCGTGAATGCAGGCTGGATGAACGCTTACGGCGGCAGGCTCCGCGAGATGCTCGAGGTTTTTAACCGCTACCCGGGACGGTTTGCGCAGCTTTGCAATATCGACTGGCGCGGGGTGGGGACTCCGGATTTCGGCAAGAAGACTGCGGATGACCTGGAAGCTGCGATCGAGGCCGGAGCGAAAGGCCTCAAGATATTCAAGAGTCTGGGCCTTGAGGTGCGCGACCCTGATGGAAAGCTTCTCCGGGTCGATGACAGGCGGCTCGACCCTGTTTTCGAGCGTGCCGGGGCCTTACGCGTACCGGTGCTAATCCATACTGCGGACCCCTCCTGGTTCTGGCGTCCGCTGGGACCGGAGAATTTCTGGTCCGGGGTGCTGGAGGGTCCATACGCCGAATGGAGCTACTACCGCAAAGGGTTTCCGAGCCGGGAAGAGCTGCTTTCGGAAAGGGACAACCTGGTGGAGCGCCACCGGGACACTACATTCGTGGCCCCGCATCTGGCTAGCCTGGCGGATGATCCGCTCACGTTTCGCGAGGCCCTCCAAACCCATCCCAACCTGTATGCTGATATCTCGGCCCGCCTTCCCGCAATGGCCCGCACAGAGGAAAGAAGGCAAATCTGGCGCGAGATTCTGATCCAATTCGCCGGCAGGATCCTTTTCGGCACTGACCTTATTTATCTGGATGCAGATGTCAAAACCGGCATCCAGAGCCAGAGTTTCCAGCGGCCTGAGGATGTGGATCTAAGCGGCCTGGCTGCCGGGGAAGCCTATGAGAAGACCTCAGCCGCCTATGTCCAGGCGCACGTGCGCTTTCTCTCCAGTCAGGAGCTGCAACAAAATGCGCCTTTCCGCAGGCAAAAGGGTGGTTTTCCCCTGCCCGGCCTGGGACTGCCTGAGGAGGCTCTGAAAAAGATTTTCTACGAGGTGCCGGCGAAGATATACGGGGTGAATTGATTCCCGATGGTAAACAACAGTTGTTATTCTGTTTAGGCAGAATATGACTTAGTACTGTAACTCGAAAATACGGTGACGTATTTTTTCCAGCAACGCTGTGCGAACTCATAGGGACGACCGGCGGTCGCCCGAACAGGGCGAGGCATGCCTCGCCACTACGTTTACTAAATTTATAAATTGGTTTAAAACAATACGCTACACTATTTATGAATTCATGTACTTGGCTATTAAAAGATACTTTTAATTCAAGATGTTTGGATTGAATTATTTACCCGTTTTCTCATTCTGACTCCTGACTCCTGCCTTCTGTCTTCTGCCTTCTATTCCCCTTTCACTTTATACCAGGGAGGTTATTCAGGCTTGTCCCCACAAGGGTTAGCCTGACATTCGTGTAGTAAAGCCTGGTTACGCCTTCAAAACCGCTGTCTGTCCCGATTATGACCCAGAGCTCGCCATTGTCACCGGTCTTTACTGCGAACTCCGGCAATTCGAGAGTCTTGAATTCCCAGGTTCTGCCTGAGCAGTCCCCGCTGTTGTTGCCGATATGCCCGATTACCAGGGCATCCGGCCCTCCCGAGGCCTGCTGGCCCTTGTCGATATTCATCTCGTAAAAACTCTTGGTATTCACAGCCAGAGGCTCGATAGCCGCGGCCCCGGCCTTCATGTATACGCTCTCTCCGGGCGCGCCCCCTATTCCGGCGCAGCCTGAGCCGGCAGAGGTGGCAAACTCCACTGTGAGCGAGAGGAAGTAGACCACGTTCGGCTTGATCCCTTCGGCTGAGCCGAGTCTGCGCTTGATAAACATGAACAGGTCATCGCTGTGGTTATTACCTGTAATGAAAAGACCTTTCCGCTCCGGGTGGAAATTATCGGGAAGAGACTTGTACTCGAAATCGAGACCGTAAAACCCCTCCTCGCCTGAAGGGTAATCGGCAAATCCGCTGCTGAAACCCTCGTCACTTGCAGCAAAGGTGTATTCAAACTCGAGTACCTTGTTATTCGAAGGGGCGGCTGGTCCGCTGTCATCATCAGAACAGGCGGTAGCGATCAGTGCTGCAAGCGCTGCGGGAATAATGAGCTTGATCATTTTTGGTCATCTCCCCTGAAAACGCTGTATTTTAAATTTTGATTGATTTCAACGGCTCTCTTTTTATACAATCGGTGAGCATAAAAGTGCGCACTTTTTGTCTCTTGTCAAAAAAACACTAAGATAAAATATTCAGTAAGCATCGTAATTGCTCAGGATTTGGAGCTTTTATTTTCAGGGCTTTTTAATGTAAATCCTCCGCTCCCGTGTTTCTTGCAATATTAATTGGATCGTGTTAGCTTTTTTTTGCATTAGAGCCGTTCTCGAGCATTCAGTGGAGCGAATTCCAAAGAGGTCAGGGCAATGTCAGAAAGTATTCAGGAAGGCCATCTCGTGGTCTTTGTCACCGCCGCTTCGACCGAGGAGGCGGCAGCGCTTGCCAAAACTCTGGTCAAGGAGCGCCTGGCTGCCTGCGGCAATGTGGTGAGCGGGATCAGGTCGATCTATCATTGGCAGGGCAGGATCGAAGATCAGCCTGAGGCGCTCGTGATTCTCAAGACGCGGGCGGAGCTTTTCGAGGCCTTGAAGAAGCGGGTGCTCGAGCTCCACAGTTACGAGGTGCCTGAGGTGATCGCCATGCCTGTGGCTGCAGGGCACAAGGTCTATCTCGACTGGATAGATTCAAGTACCCAAAATGAACAGCACTAATTCTCAGGGGAAGAATGCCGATGAAAATACTGATTGTAGGAAACGGCGGGCGCGAGCATGCCCTGCTCTGGCGTCTTGCCCTGGACAGGCCCGAGGCCTCGTTCCTGATTACCAGGGGGACCCCGGGCACAGACAAATTGGCTCGCAGCATCGATATTTCGCCCACGGATGTGGCAGCGGTGGTGGCGGCAGCAGGAGAATACGGGGTCGATCTCACGGTTATCGGGCCGGAGTCTCCGCTGGCGGCCGGTCTGGCGGATAGGCTCGGGGAGCGCGGCCTGGCCGCTTTCGGGCCTGGTCTGCAGGCGTCCAGGATCGAAAGCAGCAAAGTGTTTTCCAAGCAGTTGATGAAAGAGATCGGCGTACCCACTGCGGCTTTCGAGACTTTTACGGAATTGGAGCAGGCGCTTGATTATGTGGAAGCCGGCCCTGAGGCCTGCGTGGTTAAGGCGGACGGCCTGGCCGGGGGCAAGGGGTCCATAGTCTGCCGGAGCAAGGACGAGGCCCGCAGAGCCCTGCGCCTGATCATGCAGGAGGAAGCATTCGGCCCTGCCGGAGCAAATGTGGTGATCGAGGAATTTCTGGAGGGCGAGGAGCTTTCTGTTCTGGCCCTGGTTGACGGGCGCAATGTGGTGCCTTTAGTGCCGAGCCAGGACCATAAGGCTGTGGGAAAAGGAGATACCGGACCCAACACCGGCGGCATGGGCGCCTATGCGCCTGTAACTATCGCCGGAGAGGAGCTTGTGGACCGCGTGGTACGTACCATTATGGAGCCTGTGACGGCTGAGCTCGCACGAAGGGGATATCCCTATCGGGGATGCTTTTATGCCGGTTTGATGGTCACCGCGGACGGCCCCAAGGTGGTCGAGTTCAACTGCCGGTTCGGGGACCCCGAGTCCCAGGTCGTGCTTCCGCTCCTGGACTGCGATCTGGTCTCTCTCATGCAGGAGGCGTCTGTCGGCTCCCTGGCCGGGGTCAGGGTTCCGACCAGGCCCGGGGCCGCTGTCTGCGTGGTGCTGGCCTCCGGAGGCTATCCCGGGGAATATGAGAAAGGGAAAAACATTACTTTCAGAGCTGATCTCGATAAAAGGGAGGATGTGATAGTTTTCCACGCCGGCACAAAGCGCGAGGGCTCAAATGTCGTCACCTCAGGCGGCCGGGTGCTCGGGGTGACAGGCCTCGGAAGGGATGTCGCCCGGGCCGCCAAGGCTGCTTATTCGGCAGTCCGGGATATTTCTTTCGCGGGAATGTACTGCCGGACTGACATAGCTTATCGTGAGATCATCCGCCTGAAAGCCATTCAGGATGGAGAGAGCAATTAAGGAGCGACCCCTGATGAACACGCCGCTGGTCACGATCCAGCAGTCGGATAAGGAAGTCGGCTGGGGCAAGCTCGGAGCGGTTATGCCCAAGGGGGACAAGGGCGCCCAGTTGACCCTTAACGATGTGCATATGGCTGAGGGAGTCGAGTTTGAGATCAGTGGACCGTTCCGCGTTACAGTGGAGGAGAAGCGTTTCGAAAAGTGCACCCCGGTGAATTTCCGCAACCTCCGGCCCGGCTGCGACTACGACAGGGTGATTTTCGAGACAGACCTCAAGCCCAGGCTGCGCTGATCTTACCGCCATTATTCATAAAGAATTTTTCCGTTCCCGTTTTTGTAGTGGCGGCCCCCTGTGGCCGCCCGATTTACATCAAGGAAATCCCAAACAATGGGCAGGCACAGGGGCCTGCCCGTACAGGATTTGGTTCATTTTGTGAATAATGTCGGCTAATTTCAGAACAAACCAGGATTCCGGCGCCGGCAGTCGGAAAAAATACGCTGCGGTGGATAAAGCCGATAAATAAAAAATTTCAGCCAAGGAAACTCCTCATGCCAGACCGCGATAAACTTGTGTCCGGACTTGAAAAGAGAGCCCCTGAGTTTTTAAGGGTCATAACCCAGGTTTACAATGATGATGTCACAGGAAGACTGGTCAGGCTGCTCCGCCATTTCGCCGAAAGGTTCCCGGAGCGCAGACAGGTCTCGGTGCTCCGCGCGCCAGGAAGGGTGAACCTGATCGGCGAGCACACGGATTACAACGGCCTGCCCGTGCTGCCTATGGCCATTGACCACGACATGCTGGTGGCTTTCTCCCCCCGCGAGGATTTAGAGGTCCGGGTGACAAACCCCGAGTTCCCGGACCGGAGTTTCAGGATCGAGGAAAAAATACCGTCGTTCGAGACCGGGGACTGGGGCAACTATGTCAAGGCTGGCGTGCAGGGGATTGTGGATGAAATCGGCGGCGCGGAGGGCCTGCGCGGGTTCGACGCCTGTTATTTCGGTGATGTGCCTGTCGGGGCCGGCCTCTCATCCAGCTCCACCCTGGTGGTGGCCTCGGCCATGGCAGTCATCGGGTCAAGCGGCCTCGAGCTCGAGCCCCTGGCCCTGGCAGAGCGCATGGCCCAGGCCGAGTGGTATGTGGGCACCCAGGGCGGGGGCATGGACCACGCGGTATGTATCCTGAGCGAGAAAGGCAAGGCCCTGAAAATCGACTTTTTCCCCCTGCGGGTCAAGCCCGTGGGCATCCCTGCGGGCTACACGATCGTGATCGCCAACTCCATGGTGATCGCGGACAAGACCAAGAACGCGAGGATGAAATACAACCGCCGTCCGGCCGAGTGCAAGGCCGCCACAGCCATGCTGGTCAAAAAACTCGGCCTGGACAAGGAGAAGATCCTGCGCCTGGGGGATATTTATTTCCTCCTGGGCCGGGAGAGGACCCGGGCCGCGCTCGAGGAGACTTTTACACAACACCGCTACTTCAAGACCGAGATCGCCGAATTCCTGGGAATTTCTCTCCTGGAGGTGAACAGCGGGATTTTCACCACCAAGGCCGGGGACCTGATCGAGGAGCCTGCGGATGGGACCAGGATCGGGGACCGCGCCAGGCATATCGTGAGCGAGGCGGCCCGGGTCGAGGATTCGGTGAAGGCTGTGGAGGCCGGGGACGGCGAGACTTTCGGCAGGCTGATGAACGAGTCGCACGAAAGCTGCCGCGGCCTGTACAAGATCAGCCACCCGGCACTGGATGAGCTGGTGGCTGTGGCCAGGGAGGCCGGCTCCGCCGGCAGCCGGCTCACCGGGGCCGGTTACGGCGGCTGCACGGTGCACCTGGTCCCGGACAGCAAGGTGGAGCATGTCCTCTCCAGTCTCAAGAGCCGCTATTTCGGGGATGCCATTAACCACTACCCAGAGGCCGCGGAGCGCTACCGCCGGATCCCCGAGCGGACCCTCCTTGCGCTCAGGCCTTCAGGCGGCGCCAGGGTGCTGTTTTAAAAGAAGTATGATTTCATTTCTAAAAGATTCGTCTGATTAAATAATTCTTTCCGATTCGTAATTAATCCGGGATTGTTCGCAAATTTGCCGGGTGATTTGCTTAAGATATTGTCGGTTTTCACGTTAACTGAATCTCTTTTATAATCCCCCCTGGCCCCCCTTTGTTAAAGGGGGGAAGCCGCCCTCCCCCTTTGAAAAAGGGGGATCGAGGGGGATTTGCAAGAAAATACTCCCAAAGCTGAATTTTATAAATAATCCGGGTTAATATCTTTCCAAAAGGCATACAGGTTTATTGAGCCTGTTCTCTTCCTGTTTTCTGTGTTTTTTCACGACGCCTGCCAAAAATTACTGAGACTTTTAAAAAATCACAGGTTAAAGGATAATTTTATATCCGTAGGGGCGGTTCGAGAACCGCCCATTCAATAATCCTTTGAAATATAAAGAGTTATAAAAATTATAAAAAAATCTCTGGGTAAAATAGTAATATTTTTCAAATTGTTTCCCGGTATAATTGACCGTTTTCATAGTCAAAAATGAAAAAAAATAAGATTTATTTTTTTGAATGGATATTATGTTGCATTTTATCTCCTAATAAGCTCATATTTATACATGAAGTTTTTATAGATTAAATGATACTGATTTCCGGGGGCACATAAAAATGCCGTCATGCATAAAAAAAGCTGTAAAATATATCACAGAAAAAATTCCTTTATTTATTAGGAAAACCGGAAAATATGTTAAAGAAAATATGCTGTTATACATTTGGATATCTTTAAAATATATAATAAGATATGTAATAAAAGAAAAAATATTGTCCGGTGTTGTAATTATAATTATTGCAACAATTATAATGCGTCAATGGAATTATGATGAAGATAAAAATACGGCGACTAATCAAGTTACTAATATTTATAATATAAATATTTACGATTACCAGGACGGCCTGCCGGATTTACCGAAAGGAAGTGTTAAAGATCTGTTTGAAAGTGGGCGGGAAAGTTTAAGGAAAGGTGATTTTCAAGGAGCAATAGAGAGTTTTTCAACAATATTGAGAGAAGAGAAAGATTACGAGAAACTCTCGGCAACGGAAATACAGATTGGAAACGCTTATTACGAACAAAGAAAATATATCAAAGCCTCAGAACATTTTTCCAGTGCCCTTAGATATGCCAAAAAAGCTAAAGATGATGAAGGCAAAGCCTCGGCTCTGGCTTCTATTGCCAATACATATATGTTAAGGCCCGCTTCAAGTTCCGAATTCCGGGGAAAGAACGTGCGTTCTGCAGTCACAAACTACCTCGAGGCGCTTAAGATATTTACTAAAGACGAGTATCCGGTTCAAAATGCCACAACTCAGAACAACCTAGGCAATGCTTACACGGATTTACCATCCAAAGATGCAGGGGATCATGCTTCCAATGTGCGCAAGGCAATAGAGTGTTACCAGGAGGCCTTGGAGATAAAGAAGAAAGACGAGTATCCTGTGGATTATGCAATGATCCAGAACAACCTGGGTAATGCTTACAGGGATTTACCATCCAAGGATGCAGAGGAGCATGCTTCCAATGTGCGTAAGGCGATAGAGTGTTACCAGGAGGCCTTGGAGATAAGGAAGAAAGACAAGTATCCTGTGGAGTATTCAATAATTCAGAATAACCTGGGTAACGCTTACATGGATTTACCATCCAGGGATGCAGGGGAGCATGCTTCCAATGTGCGCAAGGCGATAGAGTGTTACCAGGAGGCCTTGGAGATAAGGAAGAAAGACGAGTATCCTGTGGATTATGCAATGACCCAGAACAACCTGGGCGCTGCTTACATGAATTTACCATCTAAAGATACAGCGGAGCGGGATTCAAATTTGCGCAAGGCTATAGAATGTTACCATGAAGCCTTGAAGATAAAGAAGAAAGACGAGTATCCTGTGGATTATGCAATGACCCAGAACAATCTGGGTGTTGCTTACATGTATTTACCTTCCAAAGATGCAGCGGAGCGGGCTTACAATATTCTTAAGGCTATAGAGTATTACCGTGAGACATTGGAGGTTTATAAGAAAGACGAGTATCCGGTAGATTATGCAATGATCCAGAACAACCTGGGTGCTGCTTACACGGATTTACCTTCCAAAGATGCAGCGGAGTGGGCTTTTAATTTTCGCAAGGCTATAGAGTTTTACCAGGAGGCATTGGAGATATGGAAGAAAGAGGAGTATCCTGTGGATTATGCAAAGACCAAGAACAACCTTGGTACTGCTTACCGGGATTTAGCATCAAAAGATGCAGCGGAGAGGGCCTTGAATGTATCTAAGGCGATAGCATGTTACCTGGAGGCCTTGGAGATAAGTAAGAAAGACGAGTATCCTGTTCAATATGCCACGACTCAGAATAACCTGGGTGCTGCTTACAGGGATTTACCATTTAAAGATGCATTGGAGCATTCTTCCAATGTGCGCAAGGCGATAGACTGTTACCAGGAGGCCTTGGAGATAAGAAAGAAAGACGAGTATCCTGTGGATTATGCCACGACTAAGAACAACCTGGGTGCTGCTTACAGGGATTTACCATTTAAAGATGCAGTGGAGCGGATATTAAATTTGCGCAAGGCGATAGACTGTTACCAGGAGGCCTTGGAGATATGGAAGAAAGACGAGTATCCTGTTCAATATGCAACGACCCAGAACAACCTGGGTGCTGCTTACATGGATTTACCTTCCAAAGATGCAGATGAGCAGGCCTCCAATGTTCGCAAGGCGATAGCCTGTTACCAAGAGGCCTTGGAGATATGGAAGAAAGATGAGTATCCAGTGGATTATGCAGTGATCCAGAACAACCTGGGCTCTGCTTACAGAAATTTACCATCCAGGGATTCAGGGGAGCGTGCTTCCAATGTGGGCAAGGCTATAGAATGTTACCAGGAGGCCTTGGAGATATGGAAGAAAGACGAGTATCCGGTTCAATATGCAACGACTCAGAACAATTTGGGAAATGCTTACACGGATTTACCATCAAAAGATGCAGAGGAACTGGTATTAAATGTGCGTAAGGCTATAAAGTGTTCTATTGAGGCTTTGGAGATATGGAGGAAAGACGAGTATCCTGTGGATTATGCAATGACCCAGAACAACCTGGGTAATTCTTACATGTATTTGCCATCAAAAGATGCAGCAGAGAGAGCTTTAAATTTGCGCAAAGCTATAGCCTGTTACCGTGAGGCCTTGGAGATAAGGAAAAAAGACGATTATCCGCAGTATTATTGCCAGACAGCCGCAAACCTGGGCCTGGCTTTGGCTGAAATTGGAGATCCTGAGGCCTGCTTCTGGCTGAAAGAAGCTTATGCTTTACGCGAGCTACTGCCGGAACAGGGAAAGAGTATTGAAAATATTATGAAAGAAATCTGCAAGGATTAAAGAGGTTTCACATTTTCCTTCCTGTTGCTTTTCAAAGGCAAGAGTCCAATATTTAAAAGACCATCCGTATAATTTTTCCCTGAGAGCCTGTTAATTTTTCACGGTTATAAAACTAAGTACATGAATTCATAAATAGTGTAGCGTATTGTTTTAAACCAAGTTACAAATTTAGTAAACGTAGTGGCGAGGCATGCCTCGCCCTGTTCGGGCGACCGCCGGTCGCCCATGCACCTTGGAACCTATCCAACAAGGTAATCTATAATGAACCTCAGCCTGAATTATCTGAAAAAAGCCGCATTTTATCTTCCCGGGCCGTTTCTGGTCCTGGCCCTAGCTCTGACAGCCTGCGGCAAGCCCGGCCCGAAGGCCGCCCCCTTGCGCTTCACCGCGGAAAACACAGCCGTGCCCCTGAACGAGAGCATGCTCTATAACCGCTGCCTTGTCTGGCGGCCCGCGGACTCTCTCACAGTCAGGCTCAACCCCCCGCGGCTGAGCTGGCCCTATGAGCCAACTATCATGCGCGAAAAAGGGGATAACAGGGAATTTCTCCCCCTGCGGCGCTACAGGCTCCAGCTCGCCCTGGACCGGGAGTTCAATAACCTGCTCCTGGATGTGAAAGAGACTGAGTTCAACTTTTACAATACAATCGGCCCTCTCCCCACAGGCAAGCCTGTGTTCTGGCGGGTGGGCTACTACGACCCTGAAGACAGAAGCGGGGAAAAGCTCGACTGGCAGAGGACGAGACACTTCGCGGTGGACCCGGAGGCCGTGGCCTGGGACCGCTCGAATCTCAAGACCCCGCGCTTTTTCTCGAGCGGCCACCCGCGTATTATATTCAGCTCCGGGCGCTTAGAGGCCCTGCGCAGGCTGCATGAGACAGACCCTCACTCCAAGGCCATTTACGATAAAACCCTGGCCCAGGCAGAGGAAGACTTGAACTCTACCTGGTTCAGGAATTTCCCTGAAACAGACACCCTGCCGGATCAGGCCCTGCAGGAGCTTTACCCGGACATCCCGGGCAGGCTCGACCCGGATGGCGGCGAGCTGCCTTACCTCAAGCTGGCGGACAGGCTGATCGAGATGGCTTTCGCCTATATGCTCACCGGTGACAGGAAGTTCCGGGCCGTGACCGGTCCTTTTCTCACCCTGGCCTCATACCCGCCCGGTGGCAGGTCCAGCCCGGAGGGCCTGGGCGGCAACGAGGACTACGTGGCCCTGAACGAGTACCTGAGCCTGTTTTATGACTGGTTCTACAACGAGATGACACCTGCGCAGAGAGAAAAGATCCTTGCCTGCCTGCGCTGGCGGGTGGACCACATAGTGAACAGCTTCTCCTGGCGCTCGCGCGGGGGCAGCCGGGTCTATCCGCACAGTATCGCGGTGGCCGGTTCGAGCCACCCGTACGAGAATATCAACTACACCTTTCCGTCAGGGCTGGCTGCCTACGAGGAGGGAGGGCTGTTCAAGACCACCTATGAGCTGGCGGTCAATTTTCTCACCGGGGTCTCGAACTGTTTCGGGCCTGAGGACGCCTGGAACGAGGGCCCGGGCTACGGACTCTCCAAGTTCAAGTGGATGATCTACGCCGCCTGTTACTATGAGATGACCCTCGAGGATGCCCGGCTGGGGTTGAACCCCTTTCTTTCTGAGATCGGCGAGTTTTTCAACCGCGTGGCGGTGCTCGGGCTGCCGAATCTCTCGTTCGGCAATATCGGGATCATGGAGCCGTACTACCTGAACAACCGGCTTTCCTCTTTCCGCAAGCTGGCCTATCTCACCTCGAATGAGCGCTTTCTCAAAGCCTGGGAGGATGCGGCCCGGCGCTCCGAACAGATAGGCTACACCCTGCACAGGCAGTATTCCCGTCCCTGGATCGAGTACGCCCTGCCGCTCTACTGCCCTGAGCCTGCGGCCAAGCCCGGGGAGCCTTTGAGCAAGCTGTTTCCGGACGGCGGCTGGGTCTCGGCAAGCACACTCTATCCCGGGGAGCTCGATAATTTTGACAAGTCGGTGGGCATCACTTTCCACGCCCGGCCCCGCGGGGCTTTCAACCACAGCTTTTTCGGGGACAACAGCTTCCAGATCTACGCTTTCGGGCAGAATATCACCCACGCCGGCGGGAGCACCCAGAACGGCGACCGTCACGCCCACCACTCAATGAGCCAGAACCTGGTCCTGGTCGACGGGCTCGGGCAGGCCCAGCCGAGCCATACGAGATGGGAGAATTTCCGCAAAGAGCTATTCAGGCCCTATTTCGCCCGTGTCTCGCGCTACAGGGAGGAGGGCGGAACAGTGTATTTCAAAGGCGAAGCCGCAGGCTCCTATATCAGGTATCCCTACCATTATTTCGAGTTCTGGGGCTTTTTGGGGGACGGCAAAACCAATCCTTACGATGAGCGGGACCTTTCCTACCTCACCCTTGCCGACAGGCACGTGCTCTTTGTGGACGGCCGCTATTTCGTGATGCTGGATGACCTGGCTGTCTCGCCGGAAGGGCGGCCCCAGGGAAGCTCTTTCTCCTGGCTCTACCATGTGCTGCAGGATGTGCCCCTTGCGTGGGATGAGGGGAGCGGGAGTTTCAGCTACGCCACGGGCGGTGTCACCACTGTGGTGAAGGTGATCTCGAGCGCGGCGGTCACTTTCGAGGACCGCAAAAAAGAAGAGGGGCTTGTCAACCCGGTCACCGGTGAGGATTACAGGCCCTGGGTCAGGAAGATCCAGCGCTATGATAAGAATTATGCCGGCCCTTATCCGGAGCTCGTGACCCACAATATCTGGATCACCAACCGCGAGCCTGTGCCCGGGATGCGCTTTCTGGCAGTGATTTATCCATACAGAGAAGGCACACCCGCCCCCAGGATAGAAAAGCTGGATCACCTGACTGTAAGAGTGAGCTGCGGAACAAAGAGCGAGATAGTGACTTTCGCGCCTGAAGCACATCCTGAGGCTGATCTGCAGGTTGAGCTTTGAAGGGCACTGAAGTGTCGCAAGATCACCCAGGGGGGCGCAGACCCGCCCTTATGCTCTGATAGTAGTTCCGACACAGGGAGCAGCGCGCGCGTTCCCGCTGTCTTTATCCAGCCCATATACCCGGCGCTGTGAAAAGGTTTAGTGAAATACTCTTCCGGACGCTTTCCCCTGATTTTTACGGCAGCCCAGCCCAGGTCAGTTGAAACAGTGGACACTCACGGGCGCGAAAAATATCGAACCGCCGGGGTCAGGTTTAAGTAAAACATTCGAAGGCCAATAAATTTTGAGATTTTCGCTTGATTGACACCTCTTTACAGGGGGATTATATTTATATTTTTTATGGAGATAGAAAAACTTTGAGTCGGTCTTGAAAATAATATTCAAATTTGCCGGTCATAGTGTTTTTCCGGTATCGCTTTTGCAGAAGAAGGAACAGAGATAGACTGCAATAAGTGATACTTTATTCCGGCTGTAAATTTTGCGCCTGATGATTAGATTTAGCCTGGATTATTCAAAAATCACCACAAAACTCGTAGGGGCGGACCAATGTGTCCGCCCGTCGTTCGGTAATTTTTCGATGGTAATCGGGCGCACACGCGGGTGCGCCCCATAAGCGCTAAGTATTTATTGTTGAAAGTTAATCTTCAGGATGATTTGAATG
>DATKXY010000060.1:0-4519 GCA_035528795.1 archaeon
GAAAATCCACGAAGAAAGGCGAAAATTGAACGACTGTTTTTGGCGTTTAACCTGATAATTTCATAATAAACAGTTACAATAACTTTGTGCCTTTGCCACTTTGTGCCTGAAAGTTTAAATTTTGCGAATGACTTGTTTTATCTAGGATATACCTGAAAATTTCAAAAATCTTTGGCTAGAATTTCAAATTCACAGTCAGTCACTGGCAGGATAGGGGCACGGCATGCCGTGCCCTGCAGCCTAGAGCCTGTTGTCAGCAGCTTCGACATTTCGTGTGGGAATTTACATGAAAATCCCCCCTCGAGAGGGGTGGGGCGCGAAGGGGACGGGGTGTGACTTCTTGATTTATATGCTTCGTTGGGGCCGCAAAGCGGGCATGATAGTTTAAGAATAATCGGGGTTGAGAACCTTAGTATCAGCAATAAAGCTGGAATAGATGCTGCTATTACTTTATATTTAATAAGTCTGCCAATGGGTTATGTAGTCTGTTTTTATATTTGGCCTTTTTTTAACTTTTCGGGATTCTTTCATCCTGCCGGATTGGGATAATCAATTAATGAAAGAAACGGAAGAGGTTTTAGCCTTGAATAGAGCGCATTTAGCAGGCTATAAATTCAAAAATGGTATAAGGGCTTTTGACAGGTGGATTATTCCTTATACAAAATCACGAATTTACAGTTCAAAGTTACGGCCCATTCTCTCCTATCTATTTACAGAATGGAAGTGCAATCTGGATTGCCACTACTGTTTTCAATTCAACAATCAAGAAAAGGGAATGTCTCTCGAGACAGCGACCAGCTCGATTGACTGGCTCAAAACGTTAGGCTGCCGGGTCGTTGCAATAATGGGAGGTGAGCCTCTGATCAGAAAGGATTTTATTCTGAAAGTCGTTCAATATGGAAGCGGGAACGGCTTTTTTGTGTATCTCCCCACGAATGGTTATCTGCTGACCGAGGATTTCATTGACAAAGTCGGCGGTGCCGGGGTCGCCGCAATAAATCTCGCAGTTGATTGTATCGGGCCGAAACCTGGTCTTCCCAAGGCCTTAATGAAAATAGAACCGCAGTTCAGATATTTAGTAAAACAGCAGGAAAAATACGGTTATATCCTTTTCTTTAATATCAACATAACGAGCCTGAGTATAAAAGATGTAAAGATGCTTACGGAAATCGCCCACGATAACAGGATCGGGGTTGATTATCATATCAATGAGCCTCCACAGCCATTTGTTGATATAAAGCACTATAAACATGAGGAAAATGATCTTTATATCAGGCCTGAGCAATACGAAGAAGTTGATGAATTGCTGGACTGGATTATTCTGAAAAACCGCAAAGGCTATACAATGGTTAATTCTATTGCTCACTTGAAAGCGATGAAAGACAGGATGAGGAATAAATCTGTTGAATGGGATTGCAGGGCAGGGCATAACGGGATATTGATCAAGCCTGACGGCTCGCTTTCCCCGTGCTTTGATTTGATAACTTGTGATTATGACTGGGGCACGATATGGAATCCAAAGTTCGATAAAGATAAATTGTCTGCTGTGATAAATAAATGTAATAAATATTGCCTGTCCACTTGTTTTTATAATATCGGGCATCATTATAATTTTATCGAATCCTTGAAATGGATGCTTAAACACAGCAGGCTTGGTGATGTGAGATAGTTTCCACTAAACCGGTCTGTAGAGCTATGTAAGATAGCTCTAGCCATAAACTCTTACAAGGTGGTGAAATGCGTTTCTCGGGCCTCCTTCCGACAAGTATCGCCAGAATCCTCCTCCCACTCGCGCCGTTCATTCTCATGCTTTCTGTTTCCGGCTGTTCCGAGCCAAAGTCCAAAACCGAAACTCCCCCTCAAGATGCCGGAAAAGAAAACCAGACCGGGATGACAGTGGAAGAACTCGCCAAAATGCCCAAAATCGATGCCCATGTCCATTTAAGGGGCCTGGAAGAAAAAGAGGTGGCCCCTCTTTTAGCCAGGCTCGAAGAACACAATATGCGCTGGCTCACTATCAGCACCAGGGGGATGAGCCGGGACTTTCTCCTGGCCCAGATAAACCTGGCCGCCAGGCTCCACTCGATCTACCCGGAATGGATCGCCTGGGCCACTTCTTTCAGCCTGGAAAACTGGGGCAGCCCGGACTGGGAAAAGGAAGCTCTGGAAACCATGGAGGACGGGTTCCAAAAGGGAGCCGTGGCGGTCAAGGTCTGGAAAGATATCGGCATGGTGCTCAAGGACCCGGACTCGAGCTTCGTGATGATTGACGATCCCCGGTTCGATCCCATTTTCGACTATGTCGAGCGCCGGAACAAGACCCTGGTGGCCCATATCGGAGAGCCGCGCAACTGCTGGCTGCCGCTCGATTCCATGACAGTGAACAACGACCGCAGATATTTCGCGGAAAATCCCCAGTACCACTGCTACCTTCACCCGGAAATCCCCAACTACACCGAACAGATCGCCTCGCGCGACCGGGTGCTCCAGAAACACCCGGGCCTCAGGTTCGTGGGCTGCCACCTGGGAAGCCTCGAATATGATGTGGATGAGATAGCCAGGCGGTTCGACAAGTATCCCCAATTCGCCGTGGACCTGGCCGCCCGTGTCTGCCACCTCCAGGTGCAGGACCGCGAAAAAGTGCGCAATTTCATTATCAAGTACCAGGACAGGCTGCTTTACGGCACTGACCTCGGCGCGGGCTATGTTTATACGAAAAGCGATATCGAGGCCACCCTGGAACAAATAGAGGAAACCTACCGGAAAGACTACCGCTATTTCGCCACGGATGAGGAGATGGATGTTTGGGAGGTTGATGGGAAATTCCGCGGCCTGGCCCTGCCGGATGAGGTATTGAAGAAAATTTTTTACGAAAACGCCCGAAAATGGTATCCGGGTATTTGAGCTGAGAATTCTTTCCGGGAGGTCAATCTTTCTCCAGGGAGTTTGTCAAAACCGAGTGTTTCTATAGTCTCAAAGCAAAGGTGATAAAAATCAGATTCGAGGAGGGTAAATGCACTTGGATAATTCTGTTTTCTATTCCTGGACCCGTAACCTGTTTGCGGTTACCACACTTTTTCCGGTAATAATTACTTTCGGCTGCTCAGGATCTGCAGAAAAAGGCGCGGATCCTTCACCGGCAGCTAAAACTGAGAGCATGGACAGAATGACTGTGGAAGAACTGATGGAAATGCCCAAGATCGACGCCCACGCCCATATCATGGGTCTGGACGTATCCGAGGACTCGGCCTTTATCGCCAAGCTCAAAGAGCATAACATGCGCTGGTTTACAATCAGCACAGTGGGCACGGACTGGAAAAATCTCCAGAAACAGATCCTGCTGGCGGAACGGCTCCATTCGGCTTACAGCGAGTGGGTTACCTGGGCGACTTCTTTCAATCTGGAAAACTGGGGCAGCCCGGACTGGGAAAAGGAAGCCATTGAAACTATCGAGGACGGGTTTCAAAAAGGGGCCGTGGCAGTCAAGGTCTGGAAAGAGATCGGTATGGTGCTCAAAGACCCGGACTCGAGCTTCGTGATGATTGACAATCCACGGTTCGATCCCATTTTCGACTATATCGAGAGCCGCAACAAAACCCTGGTGGCCCATATCGGCGAACCGCGCAACTGCTGGCTGCCGCTTGATTCGATGACAGTGAACAACGACCGCCTCTATTTCAAGGATAATCCCCAGTACCACTCCTACCTTCACCCTGAAATACCGCATTACTGGAAACATGTGGAGGCCAGGGACAGGGTGATGGATAAACACCCCGGCCTGCGCCTTGTAGGCTGCCACCTGGGGAGTTTGGAGTTCGATGTGGACGAGTTGGCCCGGCGCTTCGATAAATACCCCAATTTCGCTGTGGACCTGGCCGCCCGGATCTGCCACCTCCAAGTGCAGGACCGCCGGAAAGTGCGCGACTTCATGATTAAATACCAGGACCGGCTGCTCTACGGCACCGATCTCAGTGTGGGCACTTCCTGGGTCGAGTTCAAGCTTTCAAAAGCATTCGAGAAAATGGATGAGACCTACCTCAAGGATTACCGCTATTTCGCCACTGATGACGAGATGGAGGTCTGGGAGGTCAACGGCACTTTTCGCGGCCTAGCCCTGCCTAAGGAGGTTCTAAGAAAGCTCTATTACGAAAACGCCAAAAAGTGGTACCCGGGAATCTGATCTGCCTTTATTTATCACTCCGGCTGACAGGAGCGCAAAATTTGGCGGAGATGTGCAGTCATTTACAACCCATTAAAGATAAAATAATTTTCTATAACTTACTATCATTCATAATGATATCTTTCTTGAAAACATCTCTGACTTTTACCTTTTTCTTTCCATGACGCTTAATTTGAAAAATACGGTATTAATTTTCCCAAATGGATTATTGACTCTGCTCAGCAGGCCTTCTATTTTTGAGGTATGCCAGCAGAGCTAAACAAGCCAGTTTACGAGGAGATGACACTCCTGCAGTTTCAAAGAGAATTCCGGACCGAGAAGGAATGTCAGGAATGGCTG
>DATKXY010000061.1:0-7376 GCA_035528795.1 archaeon
TTTCACCCCGGCGTATGGCCAGGACCCTGTGTGAAGGGGCCTTGGAAACCGGCTCCTCCCAGTCGAAATAATCCCTGTACTTCGCGCCCTCAACCTCTTTGCCGGGAACCACTTTCGACCTGATAATTCCCTGGCTTGCGAAAAGCTCGCGCATCCGGGCCCGGGCAGTCTGGTCCTCGCTGACCCATTCAGCGATAATGTCCCTGGCGCCGGCAAGCACTGTCTCTACATCTGCGAGCTCTTTCTCAGGGTCGATATAGGCTTCCGCCTCGGCCCCGGGGTCTATCTCTCCCTGCTCGAAAATTAGCCTGGCCAGGGGCTCGAGCCCTTTCTCCCTGGCCATTGTGGCGCGCGTACGGCGCTTGGGCCTGTAAGGCAGATAAATATCCTCGAGAACGGCCATGGTCTCTGCGGCCATAATTTTCTCGCGCAGCTCGTCTGTCAGCAAGCCCCGCTCCTCAAGCGAGCTGAGAATCGAGCTGCGGCGCTTGTCGAGCTCATGGAGCTGGTCCAGGCGGTCGCGGATCGCGGTTATCTGGACTTCATCCAGGCTGCCTGTGGTCTCTTTCCGATATCTGGCTATAAAAGGGACCGTGGCCCCCTCCTCAAGAAGGCCAGCTGCGGCTGCAACCTGCTTTTCCCCGATACCCAGCTCCCCGGCTATTATGCTGAAATGCGCCTCGTTCGTGATTTCCTCCTCGAATTTTTAAACTATTTACTGTTCAGGTCATTAAATTGTTTGGATCTATCCGTAAAGGTAGATTTTTTCTTCTTTTGGTGGCAAAAGAAGCAAAACCATTTCTTTTGGAACCAAAAGAAACAAAAGTTAATCCTGACACTTTAGTCTTTTACTCCGCTTCGCCAAGCTCGCCTACGCGCAGGAAGTCTGCGCAAAGGCCTGCCGAGGCGGTGTACATTTAGAATGGCGATGATGGAAATTACTTGTCTTTTACCCGCTCCAGAAACAAGGGCCTCGGATTTCAAGGCTTCTTATGGCCTCTTTTTTCTCATGGGATGATCTAACATCCCAGGTAGCTGCACTTAAACCTCTTTTCGGAAGTTGTAAAAGCTTTTTTTCCGGGGTATTTCAATCGTTGTTATGCAAAGTAAGCCGCCAGCGAGTTAAATGTAAAGATTAACACCTGGTGAATCGTTCCTGCTGACTTGTCTTTTATGAATAACCAAGGCTGAAGCAGATAAACGATAATATAACTGGAAGCTGTTTAATGCTCTCAGTAGTGGCACATAACCAATCCGGCCCGGAATAATTATCCGTATCCAGTCAGGTTGTCAAGTCTTTATCAGGATAAAGATATCAAATATGGCAAGGGTAACCGTAACTCATAGAACAACTCTTGACCTTCAAAGGATAAAAGGTTTAACCTTAATGATAAAAATTTGATAAAATCAGTCAAGTTTGTATTTTTAACTGAGCTCCGATCAGAGGCTCGGATTTTTCTACAAAAATAGGGGGGACCGGAAATGTTTATCGGACATTACGCAGTTGGTTTTGCAGGTAAAAAGCTGGCGCCGAAAACTTCTCTCGGCACCCTGTTTCTGGCAGCCGGATTGATGGACTTTCTATTTACCTTTCTGCTGCTCTGCGGAGTCGAACATCTGAGGATCGATCCCGGCAACACTGCCGTAGTTCCGCTCGACCTTTATGATTTCCCTTTTTCCCACAGTCTGATGTTCGCGCTTTTCTGGTCCGTCCTTTTCTCTCTCCTTTACTGCCAGATCAGGAAATATCCCCGCGGGTCTCTGGTCCTGGGAGGACTGGTTTTCAGCCACTGGCTTCTCGACCTGGTCTCTCACCGGCCGGACCTCCCGCTTTTCCCTGGAAGCGAGACCATGCTCGTCCTGGGTTTGTGGAACTCGCTTGCCGGTACGGCTGCGGTCGAGCTCGGCCTGTTTGCTGTGGGAGTATGGCTTTATGCAAGCTCTACTAAAGCTGTCGACCGCAGAGGTAAATACGCTCTATGGGCGCTGGTTGTTTTTTTGCTGGTGGTTCAGATCATAAACTACCAGGGAGATCCGCCTCCGAGCGTGGGTGTTTTTGCGTGGGTTGGTCTGTCTGCATGGCTGATTATCTTATGGGCCTGGTGGATCGACCGGCACAGGCGGGTAAGGGGGGGAAGAGGATATTATTAAATTTTATTGATTTTAAGAAATAATAGTAACATAATTATGCACAAACCTATATAAAGAATTTTTAATAAAAATGAGCGAAGCAAATAAAACATCCTATAGGCACCCAGATTTTCTTACTCAAAATGATCATCCAATCCATCGGATTCGATGTCCTATTCATGGTTTTATACACTTTTCAGAAAACGAAAAGAAGATAATTGATCATCCTGTATTCAGAAGATTACGTTTTATAAAGCAACTTGCTCTTACTAATTACGTTTATCCAGGAGCAACTCATACGAGATTTGATCATTCGTTAGGAGTTATGGAGATAGCTACTAGGTCTTATGATATGCTAATTGCTAAGAGAGGTGATTTATTAGAAAATACATTTAAAAAGGTAGATGGTTTAGAGAAAAAACCCTTAGCTTTTGCCAGGCAAATTCTTCGACTTGCTGCTTTATTACATGATATAGGACATGCAAGCTTTTGCCATGCTGCAGAAGAAGTAGTATTTAAACACGGTACTCATGAAGATTTTACGGAAAAGCTTCTTAAAGAAGGAGAGCTAGGAAGTAAGATAGATAAAATTTTTGGGGATGGTTTCGCGGTTAGGGTTGCTCAATTAATCAAAGGATTTCCTGATCTCCCTCCCCAATTGAAAATTCTTAATGATCTTATTTCCGGTGAAATGGATGCTGATAGAACTGATTTTTTAATCAGAGATTCTCACTATTGTGGAGTGGAATATGGTCTCTTTGACTACCGCAGGATGATTGAATGCCTTGAAATCTATGAAAATAGTGAACAAGAATTAGAAATTGCATTAAATAATGATGGTCTACACACTTTTGAAGCCCTGATTTTGGCACGTTATCAGATGTATACCCAAGTTTACTACCATCGTATTAGAATAATTTATGACTATTATTTAAAAAAATACTATGAATCTCTTGGAGATGAATGCCCAAATAATTCGGATAAAATAATTGCCAATAACGATATTACAATGATGAATAAAATCATAGAAGACGCAAAAAATAATAATGGTAATCTTTCTGTTTGGGCAAAAAGAATTTTTTGTAGGGATCACCATAAAGTAGTATTTGATACTGGATTTAACGCAGATAATAAAGATAGTATTAATTCGTCAAGACTGTTAAAAAATTATCAAGAAAAATACCCAAATTATGAATTTATATTAATACCTGCTTCAGCTTCAATACATAAGCAATATACTCCCGGGGATATGGATGAAATTAACATTCTAGAACTTATGGTTGTTTATAAAACAGGTGAAAAAGCCCAGCCAATTAGTAAAAAAAGCAATATTATAGGAAAAATACCTAAAAGATTTCTATGTTTAAGAATATTTTCAGATGCTAAAGATAAAACTTTAAGGGAAGAAATGAGAAATTATGGAATTCAAAAATGGAACGAATTTTAGGAGGAAATAATGGAAATGATCTTTGCAAATACCAGAGACCAGGCATTTTTGGCTATGGTCATTCAAGAAGCTTCAAAAGTAGCTAAACAAGAAGATACATATGTCGGACGTACAGCCTTACAAAAGGTAATGTATTTTTTAAAAGCATTGAATGTACCGATAAACTATCGTTTTGATATTTACCGTTACGGCCCTTTTTGCCAGGAAATACTTGATGATGTAAATATCCTTATTGTAGAAGCTGTAATAAAAGATAAATCATCGTCTCGTAGAAAATATTCTAATTATGCTCCTGATATTAATACAAATGAACTAATTACTAATTTTACTGATATTGAAACACACAGAAAAAAAGTTAAATCTATTGTTAATGCTTTTATTCCTTTAAAACCAAAAGAATTAGAGTTACTTTCGACTTTAGATTATTTATATCGTTGGTTCAAAGCATCTGGTGCTAAAATGCCTTTTAAAGAGAAGGTTGTCGATCGATTTCAAGAACTAAAGCCAAATAAGTTTGGTAAAAGAAAGATTGAAAAGACATATGATCTTTTAGTTTCCGTTAAACTTATTGAAGAATAATAACTTAAATCATCTAAGTTTTCTTATGGTAATATAAGTTCTTTTTTACCTTCACCAGCCTCGCCCCTAAAGTCACGGCCAGGTAAACCAGCCCGGCGAGCACGATTGTGGTGGCCCCGGCCGGCAGGTTGGGGCCGTAGCTCAGGGCAAGCCCCCCGGTAGTGAAAGCCACGCTCAGCGCAGTCGCCAGAGCCATCATGCCCCAGAGGGTTTTCGTAAACCTTCCGGCCACTGCAGCAGGCAGGGTGAGCAGGGCGATCACGAGCACAATCCCCACCACTGAGACCAGGATCACCACTGTCAGGGCGACAAGGGCCAGCAGAAGCAGGTAGTAGAACGAGGCCGGGACCCCGCGCAGCCTGACAAATTCCTCATCGAAACAGACCGCCAGGAAACCGTTATAGAAAAAGAGCGCCAGACCCACTACCAAGGCATCCAGAAAGCCCAGCAGCACCAGGTCGCGCACTCCGACCAGCAGGATATTGCCGAAAAGGTAGCTCACCAGGTCCGCGCTGTATCCCGGGGTTTGGGAGATAAAGATTATCCCGGCAGCCATGCCCAGGGCCCAGAGCGCGCTGATCGCCGTATCTTCTCTCTCTGCTGCGCGCAAAGTGACCAGCCCGATAATGACCGCCGCAAGGAGTGCCGCAGCGAGCGCTCCGTAGAGCGGCTCGAAGCCTTTCCACCCGTGGACCTCCTGGAAATACCTCGCGGCTCCGATACCTCCGAGCACGCAGTGGGCGATCCCCCCGGCGATATAGGAAATGCGCCTGGTAACGACATAACTGCCCACCACCCCGCAGGCCAGGCCGGAAAGCACTCCGGCCAGGAGCGCATGCTGAAGGAAAGCGTGGGTCTTGAGATCCAGGAAAAAACCTTCCATCAGAAGCTTCCCTCCTCTCCATGGTGCCTGTGCCTGACCATCTGCACTGACTCGCCGTAAAGCTCCCTGATCGACTCCTCGCTGAACTCCCCGGTCTGGTGGACCCTCACCCGGTTCTTCACGCAAACAACCTTGTTCACAAAGCGGGAGACAAAAAAGAGGTCATGGGACACCATCACCACGGTGAGCCTCTGGTTCAGTTCCCTTAACAGCTCATAGAGCTCTTTTTCCGCCTGCAGGTCGAGATTTGCCAACGGTTCATCGAGCAGGAGCATTTCAGGCTCGGAGGCAAGCATCCGGGCGATCAGCGCCCTCTGCCGCTGCCCCCCGGAGAGGCTGGAAAAAGGACGGTCCCGCCTGGCGTACAAATCAACTTCCCGGAGCGCCGCTCTGGCCGCCTCCCTGTCCCTGCGGCTGTAAAACCCGGGCACGATTTGCCTTCTCAGGCGCCCGGTAAGCACCACATCCATCACAGTCACCGGGAACTTAGGGTCAAAGTGCGGGTTCTGCTGCAGGTAGCCCAGGCGGGGGCTCGCCTCTGAAGGAGAGAGCCCGAAGACCCTGACTGAGCCTTTCTGCGGCGTGATAAGCCCGAGTATCAGCTTGAGCAGGGTGGTCTTTCCCCCGCCGTTCGGGCCTACAATGGCGGCAAAATCGCCCCGCTCGATAGTCAGCTCGACATTTTCGAGCACGAATTCTCCATCGTAGGAAAACGACATGTCCTCGATCCTGATAACCGATGATTCCACTGTTAGTATCCTTTCACGGCCTGGGCGGCGTTTTTTTCCGGCTTTCAAGGGCCAGGGCGATCTCCTGCGCAATCTGCTCCAGGTTTTTCAGATAATCGCGCGCGAGCGGATCGAGCCGCACCACCCGGCAGCCGAGAGCATCCCCGAGCGAGCGGACAAAGGCTCCTGCAAACTGAGGACTGGTGAAAACGACCCTGACCGAGTCCTCTCGCATCCTGCTCGCCAGCCCGGCAAGCTCTCTTGCGCCCGGCTCTTTGCCGCCTGTTTCCACCGCGACCTGCCTTAAGCCGTAAGAATCGGTGAAATAGCCGAAAGCCGGATGGAAAACGTAAATCGCCTCGCCCCTGTAAGGAGCCAGAAGTTCGCTTATGCGAGCGTCCAGCTCATCCAGGTCCTTGACCAAATCATCCAGGTTTTTCCGGTAATCGCTGCTGTGCGCGGGATCGATCCGGCAGAGAGTGCTGCAGACAGTCCCGGCCTGTATGCGCGCAAGCTTCGGATCGAGCCAGATATGGGGGTCCAGGCTCCCCTCGCCGTGCGCTGCGGCTTCCCCAGCGTGTGATTCCGGGTCCAGGGAGCTGTCTACCCTGCGCAGGGCTATGCTTAGTCGGGTATCGACAACCTCGAGATCAGCGAAAACCGAGGAGATCTTTGTTAAAATCCGCTCCTCAAAGGGCACTCCGATCCTGAAAAACACCCGGGCTTCCTCCAGGGCGGCCATTTGTCTCGGCGCTGGCTCGTAGGTGTGCGGCGACTGTCCCGGACCCACCAGGACCCCAACCTCAACATGGGAACCCCCGACCCTTTCGACCAGAAAAGCCTGCGGCTCGATAGAGACAAAAACCTTGATTGCGCCTTTGTCAGCGCTCCTACCGGAAGCCTCGAGCCCGGCTGACGGTATAAAGACAAGCATTGCACCCAGAAACGTCATATTGATTATTTTTGCCATAAAACCACCAACGCCCAAAAAAAGGCCTCCCTTTCCGGAACCTGAATAATCTCCGCCCAAGGCACGATAAACTGTTTTAAACACCGGGCGTGCCCGTGTCTACTCGTGCGGGTTGTCCGGCCCTTTATTCTCGCAGACCAGATGGACCTCGTGGCACAACTCGCACTTTTCGAGATAATGGTCGGAGCTGAACCGGCTCCAATGTTCTTTCTGTTTCGGAGAGAGAGAGCCGGTGCCCTGGCACAGCGGGCAGACATTTTCCAGGGCCTCGAGAACCGCCCGGCGGATAAACTCGGAGCGGTTGGGCAGGTCCTGAAGCTTCCGGAGCAATGGCTCATCGACCTTGAAAGTGATAATCTCCTGTTTGTGTTTTTTCATCAATGCCTCTAAACTGTTATAGAATGATTAAGGTTTTATATAATTATTACAAAGTATTACCGGATTGTCAAGGCGCTGCGGAGGGTTGGGTGTCCAATTTGGCCGTATTGCGGGAGACTAAGTACTGTAACTCGAAAATACGGTGACGTATTTTTTCCAGCAACGCTGTGCGGAGTCGTAGGGGCGACCGGCGGTCGCCCGAACAGGGCGAGGCATGCCTCGCCACTACGTTTACTAAATTTGTAAATTGGTTTAAAACAA
>DATKXY010000062.1:0-37111 GCA_035528795.1 archaeon
GAAGTGGTTCTGGCCAGAACGTTATTCGCTTTATCCTTGAGTTTTATCTCAATCTGATAACTGCCCAGGCTCATGGTTTGGGTGGAGATCTTCAGCAGCCTTCTCTGGGCATAAATCCCTTCTGCGATAGGCACTTCAACCCGCGGAAAAACCATGAGCTCTTTCACTATTTCCGCTGTCAGGCTCCAGTCTTCCATAGGCGCAGTGGAATCGGCATAAATATCGATCAACATGAATATAGGTTTTCCTGCCGGATATTTCAAGGACGCCGAGCGAAGGAACTCATCCGGCTTAGGCAGGGCAGGCATAGTGTCCGCTTCCAGTTCGCCGGGATCGTAAAAGAGCGGGGTGCTCATTTTGGGCAAATTCGTGAAAAAATCGGGCACCACAACCGAAACCCGTCCGTTACCATACGTATTGGCCTGCATATCCTTGACCTCGACAAATCCCTCGTATTTGCCGGACGGGACATAAATCTCCTCCTGCAATGGATCGTAGTGCGCGGCCAGGGTCGTTTCATCATAACTCGGCACACGTGCCTTTTTGTCCCAGTCTCCGCGGACTTGATAGCGTGATTTACTGTCGCGCATGCTCAGGAAAACCTCGTAATGCGCCTCGTAATAGCCTTCACCGCGGTAAAAAAGCAAATTCTCATTGTCCACGCTGATAGTGACCAGACACTTGGTACTGTCCACCGACCCCCTGAAAAAACACATTCTCACGCCAAACGGAATCTCGCTCTTAAAAGAACCCAGTTCCTGGGCTTGTGAGTCTTGGGGAAAAATCACCCATGGGCAGAACAGAGTCAGCGCCAATATTTTTAATATTTTTTTGATCGCTCTATGAACAAACATTGAAATCTCCTGTGCTCTCAAAATTTATTTCTGACCATGCGGCCTGAGCTTACCGGGAATAAGATGCTTCAGGCATATCCAGCCGCCAACAGGAAAAAGGTCCGCGCTACCTTCTGACAACAAATCTAGTGTTGCGCTGGAATACGCTGCCGCTGTTATTTAGATCCTCCACTCTAATTGACAACTCGTACAGGCCGTCCGGGTTATCCGAAATATCTATGGCCACATCCTCATGGACCATTCTTTCGGCCATCGGGACCTTCTTTTTATCCACTGCCAGTACAACCCTTTCCTGAGCGCGGTCTATTGTCATCAGGCCTTTGAAAGTATCGACAATCCTGCCCAGCACATTACGGTCTCTCTTTACCGAGGTGATGATATAAGTCAGACGGTAATTGCAATTGCCCGTAGAATCCGGTCTCAGATTGTATATCTCCTGATAGGCGAACATCTTATCCGTGGGGTGGTATATCCGGGAAGGGTTCGGTTGAACCTCGAGATTGTAACGTTTGAATTTACCTGAATCGGCCACCGTGGTAAATATGTTCTGGGCGGCAAGTATCTGGCTGGACTTCAGTGAATCCCCGGCAAAAGAATCGACAGCTATTTGACCGTTGAAATTACCCACCGCCTCCCCGTTCCGGATTTTGACAAAATAATAGTAACTGCCGGGATTCAGCTCCACCTTGCCGAGACCCACCACCAGCTTGTCCATCAAATCGTGGGGATTGACCATTGTTTCATACTGCTCAACCTTTTCCAGGTTTTCCACCTGTTGCCAGTCCTGGTTGTAAACAACGAACTGGTAGGCAATATTGTAGGAGTATCCTTCTTTCTCAGCCTGATAGGCGATTTCCTGGCCCGGCACCCCGGCGTAAAACTCCAGGACACTTTTATCAGCCCGGGTGCCGCGAAACTCCACCAGGTCATAGAAGGAAGTAAGACGCTGGCGATACGGGGATTCAACGCTTTCTGTCTGAAGTGCGGTGGCAATGCCTATTGCATTGTTCTCAAATTCCTCCATCCGATTAAACTGGTCCCCAGGATCATTGTAAAGGCGAAAATAAATACCGCTTCCAATCTCCACCCGTGATTCGTATAGCTCCCTTAACCATTGCAGGCGGGTCTGCTCCTCTGCATTGCTCGGATAAGTCAGGCTCCCGCTATCAGTGAGCAAGCCCTTGGAGTTTTTCACCGCCGCATCCAAGGTACTAACCAATTGATACTCATAAATGCGGCCCAGAGCGACAAAATGCAGGATAAAATCATGCGAACCACGGTAGTAGACCCAGCTTTCATTGGGATGGAAACCCTCGCCCATATGGCTTATCGTTTTGTCCGGAGATCCGTGTCTGATATAAATTATCCCGCGGTCGTCATAAGGCACATCCCCTTCGGGATAATAGGGCGCCAAAGGGGTTATTGCCGGGTTGCGGGCGGCAAAAGGCACCCGGAAGAGGGAATCGGCAACCGCGAGGCGGTGCTGGTGCTCGATGAACCTCACTCCCGGGGAAAGGCCTAACTGGTAATCCCTTTTTAACCAGAAGGAGCGGAAAAAATTGTAAGCCCCATCAGGCTTCAGAGTGCTGAATCGTTCCTGTTCCTGTTCGGTGGCGATAACTGCGATATTATCGTAATAGGCATTGAGCTCCTCCTGGGTGGAAATTCCCTGCACTCCGCGCCAGTAGTATAGCAGGGCCTGATTGTAATTCTTGCGGCCGACCTCGATTTTGGCCAGCTCCAAATTGGCCAGCGGATCGACAGGCCCATCGCCGGAACCGCCCAATTCAGCCAGTATCTGCTCGGCATTCTCGATATCTCCCAGCGCCTTATGCAACAGGGCCAGCCTGAGACGAATATCCTTGCGGCTCCCTCCAAGCTGGAAGGCCTGTGACATATGCTCTAGTGCGCGCTCCAGATCCTTGCTCCCGACCCTTTTCATATAAGAGGTAGCCAGCCAGTAATGAGCCTCCCAATTTTTTGAATCCAGCTCCACTGCCTTTTGGAAATTATTAATGGCCTGCGAAAGATAATCTTTATCAAAAAGCCTCTCGATAATTTCGAGGATCCTGAGTTTCCGCGATTTCCGGTCCATGAAGCAGCGGCCCAATCCGATATAGATTCTGGGGTCTTCTGAATTCAGGCTGAGGGCCTGTCTGAAAGTCTGCTTGGCTGTCTGGGGGTCTTCCCTTTCGAGCTGGTCAAAACCCAGGCGGATCAGTGAGGAGACCCTTGCCTTGAGAGTATCGGGTTCGACAAAAGCCGCCGGAAGAACGAGAGAGTCTGCTCCCTGAGCCCGAAGGGGCGCTACTGCGCAAAGGAGAACCAATGTATAAGTCAGTTTCACGAACGAATGATACATGACCAAATGACCGTTTCTTTACCCGGCAATAGAAGCTTGGCAAAAACATATATAATTTAATTTCTAATACAAGAAACTGTTTGTAAAGGTTCCTTTAGGCTAAAATTAAAATATATATACCAAAAAGATTTTGACTCCCACAAAAAATTGGTTATGATATATCTTTCATGAAAAATAGTCCCGGCTGCTTCGTGATTCAGGAATGCTTTAAAAGACGCTAAGAATTTTCAATCTTATCTGGCATCATGGCTCTGGCATAAAGAAGAGGGTCAGGCCCGCAAGATTCTCAACTTAACACAGTCCGTGCAGGACAATCATGAATTGGCGTCGAAAGCTCGTTATCTCGGTAATCCTGGGTGTGCTGCTGCTCATCGTGTACGATATTTTTATTTTTTCTTTCAATCCTGAAGGACCCGGGAATGCAATTGAAATTCAATTCGGCAAACTTGCAGGGAAATTTTTTGTGCTCTTTTTGTTCGGAACCGTTATTTTTTTCGGAACTGTCTGCTTTGAACGGCGCTGGACAACCAATAATTCCGCTTATCTGGCTCTAGCGGTATGGGCCGCGCTCATTCTGCTCCGGCTCAATAAGATCGGCGGCCTGGGCTGGAGCTTAGGTTTTTGCGCTGTCGGTATTTTCACAATTCCGCTGATTCCTTTTGTTGCCGGCGCTTTTTTTGGCCATTATCTTGCCGAGAATTATTTGCCGCCTGCCTGCAAGGAACCTGAGGAAAGCTCCAAAGGCACTTAGGAGTTTTTAAACAGCCAGACCGGGATCGGCACATTCCGGAGTAACACCCGGCGCGGGAATCGAAACTGGAGACGAGCGAGGTTAGAGGAAATTAATATATTATCTAACGTAAAGGAGCGGTCAAAAATGGCAAGCGACAAGGGAAATGCAATTTCACGCCGTGATTTTCTGGCATCCGGAGCAATCGCAGCAACAGCGATTTCAGGGTTTCCGTTTGTCAATACCGGATATGCGCAAGACGCAAGACCAATCAAAATAGGAGTGATCGGCTGCGGCGGGAGAGGGACAGGCGCCTGCGCAAACGCCCTCACTGCGGATCCAAACGTACAACTTGTCGCTATGGCCGATCCTTTCAGCGAGCAGATCGAAAAAAGCCTGAAGGCTCTCCGGGAGGACAAAGATCTCCAGGGCAGGCTCCTGCAGAATATTAAAGTCAGAGACGACCACAAGTTTACCGGAATGGACTGTTACCAAAAGCTGCTCCGGACAGATATCGATTATGTGATCCTGGCCGAACCCCCTGGTTTCAGGCCCCAGCATTTCGAGGCCGCTGTTGAAGCGGGCAGGCATATTTTTGCAGAAAAGCCTCTGGGAGTGGACCCCGCAGGTCTCAGAAAAGTCAAAAAAACTGCGGAAAAAGCAAAGGAAAAGGGACTTTCAGTGGTTGTCGGCCTGAATTACAGGCACGATAAAAGCAATATTGAGACTATAAAAAGAATCCATGACGGAGAGATCGGAAAAATCCTCTCCGGCCGGATGTATCGTTTACACGGGGGCCTCTGGCACAGGGGCTCCGATCCTTCCTGGACCCCGATGGAATATCAATGCCGCAACTGGTACTATTTCTGCTGGCTCTCGGGCGATCAGATAGTCGAAATGGCCGTCCACAGTATCGATTTAATGAACTGGAGCCTGGGAGCCCATCCGGTGAGCGCCTTG
This sequence comes from archaeon, assembly GCA_035528795.1. GTDB lineage: Bacteria > Gemmatimonadota > Glassbacteria > GWA2-58-10 > GWA2-58-10 > DATKXY01. Next base: position 4,907 of record DATKXY010000062.1, read on the forward strand.
GGAAGCGGCGGAAGGCAGGTTCGCACTGATCCCAAATACGGAAACATTTACGATCATATGACAATCGACTATGAATATCCGGACGGGGTCCACGTAATGTGCATGGTCCGTCAATGGGACGGATGTACTGATAAAACGGGAAATTTCGTTGTCGGAGACAAAGGGGAAAGTGATTCAACAGAAAGAATCTCCGGGGTAAACCGCTGGAAATACAGGGGCGAAAAAATGAACTCGTATGTCCATGAGCATGTCGAGCTGATCGAAAGTATCAGGAAAGGCCAGGCCAGAAACGATGCACTCGATTTCGCCATAGATAGCACATTGACAGCAATCATGGGACGGGAAAGCGCCTATACGGGGAAAATCATCACCTGGGACGAAATATTGAATTCAGACCTCGACCTGTTTCCCAAAAGCACCGGGTTCGGTCCGGCGCCCCAGAGGCCGGTACCGATTCCGGGCCAGCCGAGACCGGTCTAGTTTTCCGGTCTAGTTTTACTGTAATATAATAATTTGCATTATTTCAGCTTTATATTTACAATTGGGGGATGGGAAACCGGAGGCTCGATCACCGGCCTATTTGTCCGCTCTTAAAAAAATCCGAAGCCCGCGGCGACCTTCGGTTTGACAGGCGACTCGCAAGGCATGTCAATTCAAAAAGCCGTCCGGACCCGCTAAACCGCAGGCAGACCGCTGAATTTGCCTGTCAAAAAGATTCAACCATTTAATCCGGAAACTTATTTCCCGCACTCTCTGTCTCTGCCCAGAGTGTGCCCTTGATCTTTCCATTATCGATACCCAATATCTGGTAAAGAGGGGAGAAAAATGACCAACGATAAGGACAAGTTAATGACGCGCCGTGATTTTCTGGCCACCGGAGCGATCACCGCCACGGCGATCTCGGGATTTCCATTCGTGCGCACTGCTCATGCGCAAAGCGCAAAACCGATCAAGGTAGGAGTGATCGGCTGCGGCGGAAGAGGGACAGGCGCCTGTTCCAACGCTCTCGTTGCAGACCCTAATGTTCAGCTTACCGCCATGGCCGATGTCGGCATGGACCGCATCGAGGAAAGCCTGAAGGCCCTGAAAGAGGACCGGGACCTTCAGGGGCCTCTGGCAAAGAACATCAAGGTTGAAAAAGACCACATGTTTATCGGAATGGATGCTTACAAAAAGGTGCTCCAGACCGATATCGATTATGTCATCCTGACGACCCCGCCGGGGTTCAGGCCCCAGCATTACGAGGCATCAGTCCAGGCGGGCAAGCATGTTTTCGCTGAAAAGCCTGTGGCCACAGACCCTGTGGGAGTGAGAAATATCTTGAAATCAGCGGAGAATGCAAAGGCGAAGGGTCTTTCAACAGTAGTGGGCCTTAATGCCCGGCACGATAAGAGCGCCATGGAAACCGTAAAAAGGATTCATGACGGGGGCGTAGGGAAAATCCGCGCCGGGTACATTTACCGTCTCGGCGGGGGCCTCTGGCACCGCGGGTCCGACCCCTCCTGGAGCGAAATGGAATATCAATGCCGCAACTGGTATTATTTCTGCTGGCTCTCGGGCGACCAGATAGTCGAGATGGTAGTCCATCAAATTGACCTGATGAACTGGGCCCTGGGAGCCCACCCGGTCAGTTGTATCGGCAGCGGAGGACGGCAGGTCCGTACTGACCCGAAATACGGAAATATCTGGGACAATATGGCGATCGACTATGAATATCCAGACGGGATCCATGTCTCCTGCATGCTCCGCCAATGGGACAACTGTGACAACAAGAATGCCAATGTGGTTGTCGGAACCACAGGGGAAAGCGATTCCAGGAGCACGATTCGCGGTGAAAATCCCTGGAGATTCAAAGGGGAAAGGACAAACTCCAGTGTCTACGAGCACCAGGTACTGATCGAGAGTATCAGAAAAAGCCAGGCCAGGAACGATATCCTGGATTTCGCCGCCTACAGCACACTGACAGCTATCATGGGACGGGAATCCTCGTACACTGGCAAGGAAGTCACCTGGGATGAGATACTGAATTCAAACCTCGAGCTAGTCCCGAAAGACACGACATCCGGCTCTGCGCCCAAGAGGCCGGTGCCGATTCCTGGGCAGCCGAGACCGGTCTAGTGCTTCAGGTTCTCAATCGAGAAACAGGGTATAATAAGTTGCAATTAAAATGATATTTATTAATCAGGTCTTGCCTGTCGAATATTGATTTCATTTTATAACTGTCAAGGAGTCAGAAGACAGGAGTCAGGAGTCAGAATCCCTCCCCTGCCCGGATTACAGCCCTTGGTCATTCATAAACTCAGGGTTTGATGTTTTTGGGCGGGAGTGGAGCTTCTGAATTCTGTATTCTGATTTCTGACTTCTTATTTTATTTTTGGTACCGGCTTTGCCGACTTAGGAGCAGAATATAAAATATCTCTATGAACGCAACTTGGTATTAACTGTCATCTCTGAATGACCTCGTTCATGCTTCCTGTGCGGAACCCCTCGAGGTCCAGGGTGATATATTTATAGCCCAGGGATTTGAATTTCTCTACCACTTTTGCGCTTAGTCCGCTCTCTATCAGTTTCCCGAAATTCACCGGGTCCACCTCGATGCGGGCGATGCTCCCATGATGGCGCACCCTGACCGAGCCATCGAGCCCCAGCTCATAAAGAAAACTCTCTGCTGCGTCCACTTTGGCCAAATCCTCATCCGTTATTTTCACTCCATATGGGAAACGGGAGCTGAGACAGGCGAAAGAGGGTTTGTTCCAGGTGGGCAGGCCGGCCTGTCTGGAAAGCAGGCGGATATCCGCTTTTGTCAGCCCGGCCTCGAGCAGCGGGCTCCGGATACCGAGATTTTTCAAAGCCCGCATGCCGGGCCTGTAATCGCCCAGGTCCGAGGCATTGGACCCGTCGACCACCTGCCTGTAACCTTCACTCTCCGCAATCTGTTTGAAGCCGGTGAAAAGCTCGGTCTTGCAAATAAAACAGCGGTCCGGGGGATTGTCCCTGAACCTGGGGATTTGAAGCTCTTTGCTTTGGATGACCAGATGGCGGACGCCGAGGGCTTCAGGGTATTCCCCAGCCTCGACAAACTGGCGCTCCGGATTCAATCTGCTTTTCGCTGTCACCGCAAGGACTTTATCCTGGCCCAAGGCCTCCACTGCCGCATAAAGCAGGAACGTGCTGTCCACCCCGGCGCTGAAAGCCACCAGCACGGATTCCATCTCCCTCAATAGAGAGAGCAGACGCTCCCATTTATCTTCAACCTTTTTGCTTGACTGTTTCATCATCCCCTCCTGTAATCTCTAGATCCTTTCAAGACAACTTTAATCCCCCGCAGGCGCGGTTCGCGATCACCCTTAGATAAAAACGCCCGGCATTTAATACTCAACCTCAAGTTGCGCCGCCGCCGTAAATATCGAGCAGAAGCTGGTTGTCCGGGCTGCGGCTCTCCCCGATAGATGTGCAATAGACCCCCGGCTTGTCCACCAGCGGACAGACATATTCGCACATCCCGCAGCCGATACAGAGATAAGGGTCAATCCTCGGCTGCTTGACCAGCACCAGGTTGCCCTGGGGATCGGTCACCTCTTTCTCCTCGAACCAGATCGCTTTCTTGGGCGTGGGACAGACCTCCTCGCACACTATGCAGTTGCGGCCGAGAGCATACGGGATGCAGCGGTTCTTGTCAAAAAAGGCGAGTCCGATTTTGGTTTCGTGTTTCTTTTCGAGAGTAAGCTTTTCGAGAGCGCCGGTGGGGCAGACCTGCCCGCAGAGAGTGCAGTTGTATTCGCAGTAGCCGAGCTGCATCTTGAGGTACGGGGTCCAGAAACCCTCCAGGCCCGCTTCCATGAGTGCGGGGTGAATCGCGTTCTTGATACAGACTTTCATGCACTCGCCGCACTTGACACAGCGCTCGAGGAACTCTTTCTCTGCCAGCGCTCCGGGAGGACGGATGAGCAGGGGATTGAATTTCTTTGACCCCCGCATCTCGCCTGAGACCAGAGAGGGAGCGACTTTTCGCGGATCGATGCGCAGCAGGGCCACCGCTCCGATTGCCGCTCCGACCGAGGAGATCACGTGCCTCCGTCCCAGATCGACCGAACGGTCTGTCAGGCCGGGCAGGGCGAGCTTTATCTTGATCGATCCATGGGGGCAGCTTTCGACACAGTTCCAGCAGGGCAGGCATTCAGAGCGGATCCAGCTCTCAGTGGACTGCGGCTCGCAGGCGCCCTCGCAGTTTTTTATACAGGACAGGCAGCCAGTGCAGGTTTCCTTATCGACCACCAGACGCAAAAGGGAGAAGCGGGAGAGCAGGCCGAGAAGGGCGCCCAGGGGACAGAGGAACCGGCACCAGAAACGCCGTCTGAACCGGTTCAAGAGCACTATCGCCAGGAATATGCTCCCGATGAAAAGCCCCTGGTAGAAATAGGGCTGCTCAAACGATAGGACAGCCTGGCGCAGGAAAGAAAACACCGGCTCGATAACCGCGGTAAGCCAGGGCCAGCCAAGCCCGAGCAGGGGATAGAAAAGGGCCCTGACCAGCCAGTTTAAAACCGGATTCACCGCCAGGGCGAAAGAGCGGATAAGCACTGAAAAGGGGTCGAGGAAACCGACTAGCTGAAGGCCGAGAACCGAAAGGAGAAGAAAGAAAACAACCATGACATACTTCCAGCTCTGTCTGGTGTCATAGCGGTTCCCTTTGATTTGTTCCGCCGCTTTGCCCCGGGAGTGACTGAGCACATGGTTCAGGGTGCCCATGGGGCAGACCCAGGAGCAGAAAAAGCGGCCTGAAAGCACGCTCAGGCCCACGACCACCAGGCTCCAGAGCAACTCTTTTGGCACTCTGTGAGCAGCCAGAAAGGCCGAGACTGCAACCAGGGGGTCGAAATAGAAAAAAATCTCGACCGGGTATTTTATCTCGTCGGTTCCCTTGTACTCGGTCATGACCAGCAGAAACAGGAACAGGATGAAAAACAGTGACTGGCTTATCCGGCGGGCGGTCCTCATTAAAGGGTTACCTCCTTTACCCCGAGTGAGGAGAAATCAAGGGTCCCGATACCCATCTCGCTGCCGAGCGTCAGGTAGCGGACCTCCTGGGGGTCAATACCGAAAAATTGCGCGGCCCGGGCATCGGCTGCCACCGGGTCGGTAGTGGCGATCACGGTGTCAAGTTTTTTGACATCGGAGAGGCTGCCGCCTGAGGGACCGTTTCCGGTGAGAATACGCACCGCATCGACAACTGTCAGGGTGGGAGCGAAAAAAGCGGTCATCTCGGCGATCGACAGGTGTACATCCTGATGGAGCTGGTTGCGGCGCCCGCCCAGCAGCCCGTAGAAATTTTTCATCCCGATAGTGAGCCTGCTCAAGGAATGCACCTTGGCAATCGGGACATTGATTATCTTGTCCACCTCGAGCGCTTCGCGGTATACGGGCCACTCTTTGATCAGCTCGCCGCCGATATTGACCTTGCTGAAATTGTAGTCCTCGAGGTAGGGGATCTGAGCGCCCACCGCCTCCACGGCCGCCTTTATCCCGCTACGCGTGTAGCAGCGGCGGGCATCGCTGATCGTATTGTCTATCACCAGCACCTCTGCCGCCCCTGCCTCCTGACACATCACAACCAGCGTGGCCACCACCTCGGGATTGGTTGTCGCGGCCTGGGCCGGAACACGGTCCCAGCCGATATTGGGCTTGATCAGCACCTTGTCTCCGCGGCTGACAAAAAGCCCCATACCGCCCAATTCGTCAATGGCCCGCCTGGTTAACGCTTCCGGCTCGCCGCCTGTGACCACGGCCATCCGGGCGCCCTCCAGGCGCACCTTGCTGCGCTGAGTTTTCGGCATTGCCTGAACAGCTTTTCCGCCCCCTGAACTACCGCCGCAGCCTGGCAAACCAACAGCCAGGCAGCCTGCACTCAAAACTTTCAAGAATTTTTTCCGGTCCATTACTCTCTCCGTTCAAGTTCCTCAAAGTCTAACGAATTATCTCACCTCTTGGTACATCTATTTCGAACCAGTTTTACGGATTTAGGGTATTCCGTAATTTCAAGGGCCGATCAGTCCCCCAAGGTCCCGGCAGGTATTTCTTCGGCCCATTTGTCCTGTGCGCCGAATACCGAGACAATCTTTAATCCTTTGCGGTCCACAATATCCACCCCTTCATCCCCTGTAAAAACGAGCCTCTCTCGGCTGACACTCAGTGTCCCCCCGGCACGCCCCTGATAAAATTTTTCCAGGCCTGAAAAGACCCGCTCAGCCTGAGCGCTGTCCGGATAAGCCACCACGAGAACCACTGCCTCAGGCCCTTTCCCCTGAAACCGGTACGAACCCAGTACCCCGGGAGCGCTTTGACTCAAAGAGAAAAGGTTCTCATCGCTCAAATAGCGGCGGGAACTCAAGCCTAATGGCCCGCGCACCAGGACCGCGCTGTTTGGCAGGAGACCGGTCTGCGGCAGAAGTTTCAAGGCCTCCGGGATCGAAGTGCCGGCTTGCGCCAGGGCTGCCTCTACCCGGCGGGCAATCCCGCTCATTGCTGTATGCGCGGCAGACGAAGTATCCGCTGTCTGCAGCTCAAGAAAGTAAGCTCCTTTGAAAAAAATGAGCTGATATGGGGACTCTGACCCGGCGCTTCCCATATCAAGGGGCTTATGCTCCGGCCTCCGGTGACAGGAAAAGATGCCGAAAGCCGCCTCCGGGTCTGTCATCCGGTAGAGGTCGGCAAAGATCGACTCCCCGCTGGTCGAGCGATATTCCAGGGCGGCAACCTCGAGAAAACCGTATTCGAGATATATGTCAGCGCCGCCGTCAATGTACTCATACAATTGGCGCCCTTTGTAAATCGCAACAGAATCTGCAGCCTTCCAGCTTCCGGGAAGTTCCTCCACCGGCAACAAGCCGGCAGTCGAAAGAGCTCCCTGCCGGTCAACTGCGGAGCTTTTGCCGCAGCCTGAAAGAAATCCCGCAATAAAAGCCAGCCAGAAAAGGTTTTTCCACTTGCCAGCCAGGGTCACCTCCGGGGAGCTTATAACAATGCCCACCTTATTTTGGACATGACAAAATTACACCGCAGTATGCAAAAATGTTCGGCAAAAGAGGCGCAATAAACCTAAGCTTAATAAATTATGGGATTTAGCAGGCTTTGTCAATCTGATAAGGGACAAGGGCGGGTTTGAAACCCGCCCCTACCAATGATATTATCCGGATCAGTTATTATAATACATCACAATATTTATGAAAGCATGTACTTAGCCGCCGTGTTTACCTGTCAGCCCCTTCCGGTCAAGTCAAGCGCTTCTCGAAAAAGCGGATGGTTTCTGTGAGGTACTCCCTCTGATCCTTGCCTGGGCGGAATCCGAGCCCTTTGATCCGGGTAATGTCAGCGTAAGACGTGTGAATGTCCCCTGGGCGCGGTTCAGCGTACACAATGCGCGACTGGGAGCCGGTGAGCTCCTTGATTAAAAGGGCCAATTCATTGATTGTGATATATTCTCCCCGGGCCACGTTATAGACATCCCGCCCTTGCTCAGCAGCCAGCAGGCAGGCGGCTACCACCTCCTTGACAAAGATAAAGTCCCGCACCTGGGAGCCATCGCCGAAAATGACGATATCCTCGCCGCGGAGGGCGCGGTCGATAAATATGGGCACAGCCGCCGCATACTGGCTTTTAGGGTCCTGGCGCGGTCCGAACACATTGAAAAAACGCAGCGAGACAGTTTGGATTCCCCATTCGCTCCCGTACATCCGCAAGTAGTACTCCCCGTCAAGCTTGGTCACTGCATAGGGGCTCTTGGGCTCCGGCACCATGGTTTCCTTTTTGGGCACAGTGGGATTTTCTCCATAAACAGCCGCGCTCGAGGCGAAAACGATCCTTTTCACCCCGTTTCTGCGCGAGGCCTCTATGACATTCAAAGTGCCCAGAGTATTAATTTTTACACACTCTTCAGGGTTTTCCATACTTTCCGGCACGCTGATCATCGCAGCCAGGTGAATAACCAGCTCCACACCCTCGAAAAGAGGCAGGAGAGCCTCGCGATCTGTGACCGAAACCTCGTGGAACGAGTGTCTAAAACCCTGGAGATTCTCGCGGTATCCGCTGCGCAGGTTGTCCACTACCAGAACCTCGTGTTCGGCAGAGAAGTGCTCGACAAAGTGGCTGCCGATAAAACCCGCCCCGCCAGTAATGAGAATACGCATATGCATTACTCCATTATGCTGATTTTTCCGATGTTATCAGGCCCGCTTACGCTGAAGAACGAACTGTCCGTACAAAAGGAGACAGCGGCCCTGTTATAAAGAGGCCCAAAAGTCCCAAGCTCAAGGCCAAGCATTAATAACATCTGCGAGCCAAAAAATCAAGCCCGCATTAAGGCTTGCCAGCCCTGCTTTCAGACGCTCCAGGAAGCTTTACGTCGGAAGACTATATTGACATGCAGAACTCAGAAGGTTATTATAAATTTTTCTGAAATATCCCGTTACCTGACGCGATAAAACAATCAAGATATATAAAAATCAGTAATTGAGGAGGATCTTTGGCTAAAGCATTTTCCATGAAACCCAGAAGAGTGCCTCTGGTGGATACGCCGCATCGTAAAATCAAAACTAGGTTCCCGGTGCCGGAATCCTTGCCAGTGATAGAATCCTTGCGCAAGTATGAGCCGATTTCAATGACAGGCCAGCCGCTGGTTTTGTGGGACCACGGCGAGGGAGCCTATGTCTTCGACAAATGGGGCAACCAGTGGATCGACTGGTCCAGCGGCGTTCTGATCACCAATGCCGGCCACAATCACCCGAAAATCAGGCAGGCGATTATCGACCAGGCGCAAAAGGGACTGCTGACCAGCTATTGTTTCCCCAATGAGCCGCGGGCCAGGCTCGCTGAACTTCTGGTCGAGATTACACCAAAGGGGATGGACAAAGCGTTTATCCTCACCACAGGCGCGGAGACTGTCGAGTGCGCCCTGAAACTGATGCGCACATACGGCCTGAAAAAGGCAGGCAAAGGGAAAATAACGATTGTCTCATTTGAAAAAGCCTTTCACGGCCGCACCCTGGGTTCCCAGATGCTGGGCGGCTCACCCAAGCTCAAGGAATGGATCGTGAATCTCGACCCCAATATAGTTCAGGTTCCTTTCCCGGACGGTTTCCGCACGGCTGATACAAGTTTTTCGCTTTTCGAGAAAAAACTGTCCGAGCTTAAGGTCGCCCCGGAAAGCGTAGCCGGAGTGATCATCGAAACATACCAGGGTGGAGGCGCAAGTTTTGCGCCCGCGGAATACATACAGAACTTGCGCAAATGGTGCGACAAATACAGCGCCGTTCTTGCATTTGACGAGGTGCAGGCGGGTTTCGGCCGCACCGGAACAATGTTCGGTTTCGAGCATTATGGTATAGTGCCGGACCTGGCCCTTTTCGGCAAGGGCATTTCGAGCTGCCTCCCGGTTTCTGCAGTGGTCGGGCGTGAGGATATCCTGGACCTTTACGGGCCTAACGAAATGACCAGCACCCACACCGGAAACCCGGTCTGCGCAGCGGCTGCAGTGGCCAATATCAAGGCCATAATGGATGAGGGCATAGTAGAGAACGCCGCCAAGATGGGCGAACTGCTCCACAATGGACTGGAGGGGCTCAAAAACAAATACAGCCCGGTAATCGGCGCTCACCACGGCAAGGGCCTGGTGGCGGGCCTGCATATCGTCAAGCCCGGTTCTATCGAGCCGGATGGCGATCTGGCTTGGGAGATTGTCAATTCCTGCGTGGAAAAAGGCCTTCTGCTGTTCGCCCCGGTAGGTTTCGGCGGGGGAACTGTCAAGATAAACCCGCCCCTGGTAATCAGGAAAGACGCACTCGAGGAGGGCCTCGCTGTGCTGGATGAAGCAATCGAGGAAAATCTTTAGTCTTTTGCCTCATGGCTGTTTCGAACCGATTTTAAAAGGCCGCGGCTCAGGATGAGCCACGGCCTTTATTTTTAAAATGCTATTTTGGTTCAGAGATTCCCCTCTCAATTACTGGCCCGCCGGACATCGGGCACACGAATGGCCTGGTTGGCGCGCAGGTAAGTGCTGAACACAAACTCGAACCTGCCTCCCGGCAGGGTGACAAAGCTCAAATTGGCCTGCCAGCAATGGAGGTCTCGGTTAAGCATGAAAGTCTGTCCCTGAAGGCCCCTTCCGGAAAAATTATAGCTCGAGGAGTAAATCAGATGCCATTCGGGCGTGGGGTTGAATGTTAAAGACCAGCGCAGGCTCTGGGTCGCTTTGTCTCCCCCGCGGATACGGGAAAGATTGTGGCTCAGGTTTATCGACCAGGGCATGCTGCGGCTGAAAGCGAGATCCCTCTGGTCATCGTAGCTGCGCATTCCCTGGTTAAATGCGCTGCCGATTGTAGAGGGGTAGCGCTGGCTTTCAAAATAGGCTTCCTCATCGAGCTCCCCGGCCGAGGGTCCTTCGCCGGCGGCTTTGTAAGTGCCCCTCAGGGTGACAGTGGTGCTCAGCCGGTTCATGAAGGGCTTGAAATGCTCGACCGGTCCCCGCTCTGTCAGCTCGTGGTTCATTAAGAGCTGAATGTTGATAAACGAGGCCGGAGTGCTGGTCAAGGAGGTGTTCAAGTTGCTCCAGCCCAGGGTGTCGCGTTTGGCCGCCCGGATAAAGTCATAGTCCACCGAGTTGCGCAAAGAGAAAAGCTTTCCGTTCTTTGACGGAGGCTCGCGATCACCGCTATCTGACTTCCGCGCCTGGGGTTTGTCCTGTGAGGTGCGCTGATAGTACTTGTAATCCACATCGTTCGAGATAGAAAAAGAAAGGCGGTTGACCTTGTTTCCTCTTTTATCCTGGCTCAAGTCGGGCTGATAGTTATAAGTGAGCAGGGGCCTGATAGTGTGGCGCCAGCGGAATATCGGACCCAGCTTCAGCCCGTCGAACAGGCCGAAAACCTGGGTGGACATCGAGGTGGAAAAGTTAAGAAACTGCTCGCGCTTGAATTTCTCATCCGTGCTCAGGTTGTCATGCACCAGCTCGGTGGAGTAACGCAGGCCCGGATTGAGTTTCAGCCAGCCATAGAGGGTCTGGGGGCTGTCGAGGTCGAACCGGTTGGTCGAGCGGTGAACCATTCTTGCCGGGTCATTTTCGGTTGTGGTGCGGGTATTCGAATAGTCGGTCGAGAAACCGTAGGTTATGTTGTAAAGCCAACCTGTGGAGATTACTCCCCGGCTGCTGGGAACGGTTCTCGAGCGGTAGGGGAAAAGGTTTCGCTTATTCAGGCTCAAGCTCAGGGAGGGCAGGCTAATCACTGTGCGGGTGTCGCCTTTGGTGAGAAACATCTCGTGTCTCACGCTCGAATTAAAAAAGCCCCAGGAGGGTCTCCAGGAGTAGCTTGCAGTCGAGCGCAGGCTCTGCCGCAAGAGGTCCTGCTGGTCAAAGGAGGTATTGCGCAGAAGGTTCCGTGTGCTGGAATAGTTGACTTCACCGATCAGCCGGCTGCGCTCCCCGATTGTCTGGTTATGGCGCCCGAAAATGGTATAACCGGTGGAGTTGTTGATTTTGTCTTTGATCAGGCGGGCGTCGAGGTCGCCCTCATAGCTGTATCGTTTGCGGTACCTGGTTCTGCCGCGCATGGTGGTCTGGCTACCGGTACGGATATCGACCGCGCCGAGGAAATCCACATAATCATTAAGCGCCCAAAAATAACCGAGATTGCCGATCGTGCGCCCGGTTGTCCTCTCCCGCATCACGCTGTTAACACCGATTCGCGGCTGAAGGATCCCGGAGTTGCGATTCCCTTTGGCAATCGGGAAAAAAACAAAAGGCAGGACAAAGACAGGCACCTGCCCGACCCTGAGAACCACCGGGGAGGCAAAGACGCGCTTGTCGCGGATCACCTTGACTTTCGGACTCTCAAAATAAAAATGCGGGGCCGAATCCCTGTCGCAGGTAGTAAACCGGTTCTCCCGCCCGAAAACACTGTCTGCGCCAACCTTGCTCAAGGACCCGCTTTTCAGTATCCAATCGCCGAAAGTGGTGTTTCCCTCTTCGATAATTCCCCGGTCACGCTCGATATTATAGCGCAGCGTGCTTCCGGTAATCTTTTCCGGGCCGTCGGTCAACTCCGGTTTGCCGCTGACAAAGACCTCGCCGGTATTGCGGTTATAGGCGATCAACGAGTCAGCGGCAAGCTTCTGCCTGCCGCTTTCTACGCTGGCCTGGCCCTGGATTACTATCACGTTTTTCCCGGGGTAAAAGGTGATAGATTCCCCGGCATAAATGATCTTTTCAGCAGAAAGAGGCGCACTGTCGCGAAGAGTACGCATCATCGAATCCGGTTCCGGAACCGAAACAGCCCTCAGTGCAGAGTCCGCCGCAGTCAATGAGTCCAGATGCACGGCTGCCGAATCTTCAGGGCCTTGCGCACTCAGGCTCCCAAATGCCCAGGCGACAGAGAGCAGAACCAAAACTTGCCCTGCGGATTGGATTGAACGAGGAAAAATCATCGGTCTTCCAGAAAATCCTATGAACCCGAATTATCTATCCAAAAGACCGGAACCCACTTTATCGAAGGGGGCGCAGCTTGCGTTTATCCGCGGAAGCTGGGCGGGCCGGCATCCTTTTTGCGATAACACCAAACCAGATATCATCTAGGCGCTGATTCAGCGCAAAAAGGATGCCGGCCCGCCTCCGATTGTCGAACTTATTTCTTCTGCTCTTGCAAAATTGATATTCTGACGCTCCCAAGACCTGGCGCTCTGCTCCCGCCATAAACTTCATCCTTCAGTACTTGAATTGCGAACATATACTGTCAAGCAGCCGGCCCATGGTGTTCAGCTTTCAAATCTCAAATAGCCACCTTCAAATGACGGCTCTAAATAATCGAACACATCGCGGGAAGTCACCTGGAAGCAACGAGAGCCGGAAGATATTGATAACCTTCAGACTTAATAATTAGAACAAATTCTGAATGCTGAAGAATAATCAGGGCTGAACGTTCTTCCGCCTGCGAGCCACAACATATGCAATCCAGACACTTATCTCATAGAGGAAAACCATCGGTACGGCTACGAGAATCATGCTGCCCGGGTCCGGAGGGGTAACTATCATGGCGAGAAGAAAGATAGCGAGAATAGCGTGCCTGCGTTTGGCGCGCAGGAATTCAGGCGATATAATTCCGAGCCGTGCAAGCAGCAGGATTACTAACGGCAATTCGAAAACGGCTCCGGTAAAAAGGACCATTTGCGTGACAATATCCAGATACGAGCTCGCAGTGAGCATGAACTCGGTGGAGGCGAACTGGAACTTGGAGAAAAATGCCATACCGAGGGGCAGGGTTATGAAATAAGCCATCACCGCGCCCAGGACAAACATAAAGATGGACGCAAAAAGAAGCGGAAAAACCATTCTGCGCTCTTTTCTCAACAGAGCCGGAGCTACAAAGGCCCAGAACTGAAAGATTATCATCGGCGAGGAGACAAGCATCCCGAAAAAGAAAGAGAGTTTCAGCGCGATCATAAAGCCCTCTGTGGGCCTGATGATCAAGAGCTTCCCGCCTTTCAGATAAGGGACTACCGGTTTAATGAGTATCTGGAGCAGATCGAACTGGCTGTTGAGGTAGAATCCGAGAATAATCCCCAGGAAAATAGTTCCCAGACACCAGAGGATCCGCCGGCGGAATTCCTCGAGATGGTCCAGAAACGGCATCTCGCTCCGGCGGTTGAGCTCATCCTCATCATCTTCCCCTTCCCGGTACAGGTCAGGAGCTTTGGGTGGTTGGGGAGGAGCTTTCACTTTTACCGCTTTGTTCGTATCTTCTGCCATAACAGCGCCAAATTACCTTTCCTTGTTGGATTGAACAAACGCGACAAATCAGATTTCATCCATGTAATATACCTTTTTTCATGCAGTTGGGTCAAGGATAACCCACTTAAAAACATCAATCCTTCTACCCGGGCGATAAAAGGCTGAAAGACCTTGCTATTGAAGTTCAATCTGTTATTTTTTTCCGCGGCGGATAATCGACGCAAAAAGGATCAAACAAACCGTGAAGCAAAAAAAAGGGAAATTCAGCCGCATCACCACGGTCGAGGAACTGGAAAAACTCGTCCAGTTCCTGCGCTCTCCGGAGGGTTGTCCCTGGGACCGCAAGCAATCCTCCCGCTCGTTAAAGCCTTATTTTCTGGAGGAAGTTTACGAGCTTCTGGAGGCCATAGACGGCGATTCCCAGGTGACTCTCTGCGAGGAGCTTGGCGATGTATTAATGCACCTCTGCTTCCAGGTGTCGCTGGCGCGGGAAGCCGGTCATTTCGGGATGGAGGACGTAGTAGCCGCGATCCGCGATAAAATGCTCCGGCGCCATCCTCATGTGTTCGGCGAGGCGACATTTGAAAGCCACAAAGACCTGCTCTTTGCCTGGGAACAGATAAAAAAAGGCGAAAAGTGCCCGAAAGAGGATATCCCGGATTCCGCTGAGGAGGAGTCCGTTCTTGACGGTTTGCCCAAAGACCTGCCTTCACTGTTGAAAAGTTTCCGGATCCAGGGCCGGGTCTCGAAATACCGTTTTGACTGGGCTGAGCCGCTCGAGCTTTTCGCTAAAGTCGATGAGGAGCTGGCCGAGCTCCGCCGCTCGATCGAGAAAGGCGACCGCGAGGCCACGGAAGAAGAAATCGGCGACCTTCTTTTTACTATCGTGAACCTGGCCCGGCTCCTGGGAGTTCACCCACAACTGGCTCTCGAGCGTACCAACCGCAAGTTCATGCGCCGCTTCAAGGAGCTTGAGAAACTGATTCGCCAGCGCGGACAGGTCCTGGGAGAACTAGCGCTTGAGGAGCTTGACGTGATCTGGGAAGAGGTGAAAAAGAACGAGCGCGCCCGGTCTTCCGAAACCTCGAGCGAGACTAAGGAGTGAACAGAACTTTCTTCACGCTTTCGAAAAAAAGCGGATTATCTTTCATCCCGTCATAGGAAAAAAAACAGTATCCTGCCAGGTTCAGCCCCTGGATCTGCTGCGCCCGCTGGATTATCCCGGAAACAGGCACATCCCAGGCTCGCAATCCCGCCCAGACATGGGCCGGGCCTACCTCCCGGCAGGCTCTGGAAATCTGGCTGCGAACTACTTCCGGCCTGGTGCTGTAAGCCATCGGCAACACCATATCAAGCAGGCCGTCCTTTACCCAGCGGGCCCAATCCTGTCCAAAATCTTCGTACGCCGAGTCAATATCCGGTTTGACCGCCACCGAGCGGACGAGCTGAGGTTTAAGCTGATTCAAAGATTTAGCCAGTTTTGCCAGAAACCGGGTGACCAGCTCCGCCCGGAAAGCCTTCCACTGTTTTAAAAGCTCGCGGTATTCGGTCTCTGACCGGTCCTTCCTGCTTTGGCCGTTAAAAAGGTTTACCGGGTCAACCCCGGTAATTGTCTCGAATTCCTTGCGCGCCTCAGGGCTGAAATCCACTGTACCGGTCGGATAGCGCAGGTAATCCAAATGGATTCCGTCGAGCGGATACCTGCTTACCAGGTCCAGGACGAATTCCTCAAGCATGCGGGTGGCCCTGTCGCCCGCAGGGGAGAGGAATATTCCGGTAATATTGAGCTCACTGAAACGGGAATACCCATAGCGGGCAAGCGAAACACCGTCCTTATCCACCATCATCCAGTCGGGATGGCGGTTGAGAACGTGGGCTGAACTTGCGGGCCGTTTGGGTGAGGACCAGATCAGAAAGGCGTTGACCCAGGCATGCACTGCAATTCCTTTGGCGTGCGCCCGCTCCAGGGCATAGGCCAGTGGGTCGAAACCGGATTCGAGAAGGTAGCGGCAATCCTCGGCGGCAGGATAAACCCGCGAGGGAAAATATGCGTCCCCCCTGCCGCTGACCTGAACGAAAAGAGTGTTGAAACCGCCTTGCGAAGCCTTCTCGACCAGTTGATCGATACTTTTTGCAGAGAGGAGGCTCGTGCGCACCACCCACAGCGCACGCCCTTCTTTGGCCGGGCCAGCCGTCAGAAATGCAGCAGCGCCGGAGGAGCAAAAGAAAAAAACCAGCAGGATGAATGTCAGAGCAAAATTAAAACAGCGACCGTCGTTCTGCATCAATAACTCTCTCCAGGCAATAAAAAAGGCAAGGGTCCTACAGGCGTTACCTGCGATTCCTTACCTTTTTACAAGGCTAACATTCAATATATCATCGCTAAGCCGATCCGTTCTTCTTCTCCATTTCCTCATCCTGCTCCCCGGCCTCATCTTGAACGGTTTCATCCGGTCCGGCAGCCTGGTCCTCGACTTCAATTTCCTCAGTGGTTTCCTCAGCCACAGGGGCTTCCGCGGCTTTCTGCACCTCCTGCGCCTCTTTCTTCCTGGAACGGCGGCGGCGCTTTCTGCCGCCGGCCTTCTCCGAGGTTTCCTCAGGTATCAGCTCGAAAAGCGCAATGGGGGAATTGTCGCCCAGACGGTTGCCAATCCTTACTATTCGAGTATATCCTCCTGGCCGGTCCTTGTACCGGATGCCGAGGGTGTCGAAAAGCTTGCGCACTACTTCCTTATCCCGAATGATCCTGAGCACTTGCCTGCGGGCGTGAAGGTCTCCGCGCTTGGCGAAAGTGATCAGCTTTTCCGCCAAAGGGCGAGCTTCCTTGGCTTTGGCAATTGTGGTCCTGATCTTTTCGTGCAGGAAGAGACTCGTGATGAGGTTACTGAGCAGCCACTTGCGGTGGCTCTGCGTACGGTTCAACGCTCTTCCCTTTTTCTTGTGTCTCATCTCTTGTTCCTTATTTGCTTGAAACCAGATTGCGGTCTCTCGAACCTGCAATATCGCTACTCCGGCAGATTCAAGCCGCCAGCCTGGTCTTATGATTCCTTATCCCCGTTTTCTTCCACTTCCTCATCAAGCTCCCATTCGCTTTTTTCGTTCTTTGTCAGCTTCATGCCGAAACGCATGCCATGGCGATCGAGAATTTCAGATATCTCATTCAAAGACTTGCGCCCGAAATTGCGGAACTTGATCATCTCGCCCTCGGTTTTCTGCACCAGCTCTCCGAGGGTCCTGATATTCGACGCTTTGAGGCAATTGCTGCTGCGCACCGAAAGCTCGAGTTCCTCGACACTGCGATTGAACAGCTCTTTGAGCCGGTTCTTGCGCAAATCGCTCGCTGTGGGCTTTTCTTCCTGAGGCTCGCTGAAAGTCTTGAGAAATTCCAGATGCTCAACCAACAACTCCGCGGATTTGATCATTGCTATTTCGGGAGTCATCGAACCATTGGTATGCACCCGCATAGTGAGCTTGTCGTAATCCGTGCGCTGTCCTACGCGCTGATCTTCCACATCGAAAGAAACTTTCACCACTGGACAGAACAGTGAGTCGATCGGGATCAACTGGGGATCATCGCCGGGTGTTTCGTGCTGGTTGGACGGGCAATAACCCCTGCCGGTTTTAACCAGCAGCTCCATCCTTAAGTCCTTATCCTCTTTCATGCTTAAAAGATAAAGATTTTTGTTTACCACATTGAGCGATGGCGGAGTCTGGATCTGATCAGCAGTCACTTCTCCTTTTTTGGAGAGTTCCAGTTTGCAGGTGGCATTTTCTATTTCACCTTTGGCTTTGAAAACGATCTTCTTGAGGTTCAGAATAATTTCGGGCATATCCTCGAGCACACCAGGGATAGTGGAAAGCTCGTGCAGAACGCCCTCGATGCGGACTGCCCAGATTGCTACTCCCTCGAGAGAAGAAAGCAGTACCCTTCTTAAGCTATTGCCCAGCGTTAAGCCGAACCCACGCTCCAGAGGGTAAACGACGAACTCTCCGTAAAGATCGGTGTAGCTCTTGGTGTTCTTTTCGATCCTCGAGGGTAAAACTAAATTCTTGAGATTCATAACCGCTATTTCTCCCGCTTGAATGAACTTGTAATATGGGAAATAGCTATTTGGTCCATCAAGCTAAAACAAACCGGTGGCAAATGATTCGACCGGTTAAATGTGTATACGCCATCCAAAGAGCCGGATCCCTTTGGCCAAGGCAAGGACAGGAAAGTGAGATCCTTTGCCTTGAAGAAAATGTACCATCGTAATCTTTGAGACAAACTTTCTTACAAGATCCGTCTTGGATCAGCCCGAGTTACTTGGAATACAGCTCGACTATCAACTGTTCCTGGGCGTTAATCGGAATGTTGTCCCTGGTCGGCACCTCCAGCAGCTTGCCTGTTTGGGTTTTGTAATCCACTGTGAGCCAGGAAACCACTTCCTGCTTGCCCCGTCTTTCGATAGTGGACAGAACGAGACCCAGCCCGTGGCTTTTTTCTTTGACCGTGATCTCTTCACCCGGAGCCACATGATATGAAGGTACATCCACGATCTTGCCTCTTACCATGATATGACGGTGTCTGACAAGCTGCCGGGCGCTCTTCCGGCTCGGGGCAAAACCCAGACGGTAGATGACATTGTCCAGACGGCTCTCCAGGAGCTGCAGAAGGTTCTCGCCGGTGACACCGCTTTTCCGGGAGGCCTTGACAAAATAGTTGCGAAACTGCTTCTCCAGGACCCCGTAAATTCTCTTGACTTTCTGTTTTTCCCGCAGCTGAATGTTGTATTCCGAAATCTTCCGCCTGCGCCCTGCTATCCTGCCGTGCTGTCCGGGGGCGAAGTTCTTGCGCTCGATAGAGCATTTATCTGTATAGCACCTTTCTCCCTTGAGAAAGAGCTTGGTCCCCTCACGTCGGCAAAGCTTGCAGCTTGATTCTATGTGTCGCGCCATTAGAATTCCTCCAAAAACGATTACTAGACTCTTCTGCGTTTAGGCGGCCGGCAACCATTGTGCGGGATAGGAGTTACATCTTTGATTGATCTGATACTGAGCCCTGCCGCTTGTATCGCCTGAATAGCGGACTCCCTGCCCGCGCCTGGTCCCTGAACTCTGACATGGACCCTTTTCAGCCCCAGGTTAACAGCCTCTTTAGCAGCAGTATCGGCAATGGTCTGGGCCGCGTAAGGAGTGCTTTTCTTGGAGCCTTTAAATCCGCATTTACCCGCACTGCTCCAAAGAATGGTATTGCCGCTAAGATCTGTGATAGTGACTATTGTATTGTTGAAACTGGCTTTGATATAAGCAATGCCTTCAGTTTCAATCTTGCGTACTTTTTTCTTGGCCTTCGAGCCTTTTTTTGTCGGACTAGGCATTTGGTCTCCTATAGATTAGCTGAACAAACTCAGCTCAAATCAACCCAAAAATCCAGATCGGGATCGATTGCGTGCGCCATTTTGGGCGCAAGAGGGCTACTTCTTCGCCCTGACCTTTTTCTTACCGGCTATAGCCACACGCGGGCCCTTGTGGGTGCGGGCATTGGTGTGGGTACGCTGGCCGCGCACGGGCAGTTTCCGGCGATGGCGTATGCCCCGGTAGGAGCCGATATCCATCAGCCGCTTGATATTCATGGCCACCTCGGTACGCAGTGCACCCTCAACCTTGAAATCGCGCTCGATCACCCCGCGCAGCCGTGTCTGTTCACTGTCGGTAAGGTCCAAAACCTTGGTATCCGGGTTGACCCCCGTCTCCTTAAGGATTTTTCTGGCAGAGGGCCGCCCGATACCGTAAATGTAAGTCAGACCGACCTCGATCCGTTTGTTTTTGGGTATATCAATCCCGGCAATACGAGCCATAATAGATTAACTCCGGATTTTATAATTAAAACCTGATCAACCCTGGCGCTGTTTGTGTTTAGGGTTCTTGCAAATAATACGCACTACACCCCGCCTGCGAATAATCTTGCAATATTCACAGATAGCTTTTACCGAACTGCGGACTTTCATTGCTTACTCCAGAATAAGAATACTCTTATTTGTACCGGTATGTAATTCGCCCACGGCTCAAATCATAGGGGCTTAACTCAAGGGCCACTTTATCTCCGGGCAGGATGCGAATGAAATTCATGCGCATCTTGCCACTGATATGAGCCAGTACCTCGTGATCATTTTCCAGCTTTACCCGAAACATGGCATTGGGTAGAGGTTCCAAAACCGTACCGGTGACTTGTATAGCTTCTTCTTTTGCCATATCCCTCTGATTCCTCTCTTTTAGAATTATCGAGGGCGTTTAGAGGGTTAAAATCTCGGGTCCGTTTGGCCCTATGGCCACTGTATGCTCGAAATGGGCGGAGAGTTTACCATCGGCTGTAACCACTGTCCAGTTATCCTCCAGTGTTTTTATCTCCGATGTCCCTTCGTTGACCATTGGTTCAATGGCCAAAACCAGCCCCTCTTTCAAAGGATAGCCGCGATTGGGAAGACCGTAATTGGGTACCTGTGGATCCTCGTGCAGGTTCTGTCCGATTCCGTGGCCGACCAGGTCCCGCACGACTGAAAAATTATCCGCCTCGACCACCCTTTGCACGGCAGCCCCTATATCTCCGATATGCTTTCGGGGGACCGCTTGTCCGATTCCGGCAGCCAATGCCCTCTTGGTACTCTCGATCAGTTTTAACTGCCTGCTGCCGGGGCTGCCGACACAGAAGGTCGCTGCTGCATCGGCAAAATAGCCTTTATAATAGACCCCCACATCGACACTGATCAGGTCCCCCTCCTGAAGAATTTTGTCTCTTCTCGGTATACCGTGGACCACTTCGCTGTTCACCGAGGTACAGAGGGCGTTTGGAAAACCTCCGTAACCTTTGAAAGCGGCCCTCGTTTCAGGGTAAGAATTAATAAGCGCTTCAGCGATCTCATCCAGTTCCAGGGTTGAAATCCCGGGCCTGACCTCCCTGGCTATCCGGGCCAGAACCCCGCTTACTATCTTACCTGATTCCCTGATCTTATCTATTTCCGAACGATTTTTTAAAAAAACCATTTTACATGAATCTTCTGCTGGGTACCCTGCTTTTTTTCATAAAACCTTCATAATGGCGCATCAACAGGTGGCTTTCCATCTGCTGGATAGTATCCAGAGCCACGCCGACCACGATCAGGAGGCTGGTGCCGCCGAAATAAAACGGTACATTGATAATCCGCAGCATGTAGATCGGCAGCACCGCGATAGCTGCCAGGAATATCGAGCCCGGCAAGGTGATTCTGGTGAGCACCTTGTCAATATATTCGGCTGTGCGCGCCCCAGGGCGAATCCCTGGAATGAAGCCGCCCTGGCGTTTGAAATTTTCCGCCAGGTCAACGGGATTAAAAATAACCGCTGTATAAAAATACGTAAAAAAGACAATCAAAAGGGTATAGAAGAACACATACGAGTTTGTCGACGGCTGAAAGTAGTTGCCAATGTCCTCGAGCCAGCTTCCCGGAGCGAGGAAGGTGCTTAATGTGGCAGGCACCACGATTATCGACTGGGCGAAAATAATGGGCATTACACCGGCGCTGTTAATTCTCAAGGGCAGGTGGGTCTGCTGGCCTCCCATCACGCGGCGGCCGACCATGCGCTTGGGAATCTGGATCGGGATCTTCCGTGTACCGAGGGTCATAACGATTACGCCGGCCACGATCGCAATCATCACCACAATCAAAAGAAGCATGGGGATAATACCGATCACGTCATTCCGCAGCATCTCGATTGACTGGAGCACCGCTACCGGGAAGCGGTCGACTATGCCGAAGAAGATCAGCAGGCTCATTCCGTTGCCGATACCCCGCTCGGTAATCTGTTCACCCAGCCACATCACGAAAACTGCACCCGTAGTGAGGGCGACCACAGTCGATACCCGGAAAAGCCACAGGTTTTCCATGCTCACAGCGCCCAGGCTCTGCAGGAAAGTCGCCATTCCCACCGACTGGATAAAAGCGAGCACCACAGTGCCGTAACGGGTGTACTGGTTGATTTTTTTGCGCCCCTCCTCACCTTCTTTCTGCAGTTTCTCGAAATAAGGGAATACCGGCGGCAGGAGCTGAAAGATGATCGAGGAGCTGATGTAGGGCATTATTCCGAGGGCGAAAACTGTGGCCCGCTGCAGCCCGCCGCCCACAAACATGTCCATCAGGCCGAAAAGAGTGTTCTGCTGCTGGCCGAACCACTCGATGAGTTGAGAAACATTGATTCCCGGCACGGTTATATGACCGCCGATGCGGTAAATAACAACGATCAGAAAGGTAAAACCAATTTTCCTTTTCAATTCGGGAACATCAAATATGTTCCTCAACCCAGTGGCCATTATAACACCTCGACTGTGCCGCCTTTAGCTTCAATCGCCTGGCGAGCCTTTGCGCTGAAAGCATGAGCGCAAACCGTGAGAGAGAAATCGAGATCACCATTACCCAGAACCTTTACCGGCTGATTCGTACGGATCAGGCCCAGCCTTTTCATTCCCTCAGGGTCCAGGCGGTCCTGCTTGCCGATACGGTTAATGTCAGCCAGATTCACTATCTGATAACTTTTACCGAAAATATTCCGGAAACCGCGCTTGGGCAAGCGCCGCTGAATTGGCATCTGGCCGCCCTCAAACCAAGCGGGGATTTTGCACCCGGAGCGCGCCTTTTGCCCCTTGTGCCCGCGGCCGCTGGTATTCCCGAGGCCAGAACCTCTCCCCCGGCCGACCCGCTTGCGGGCCTTCGTGGCTCCTGCCGGTTTTTTCAATTCAAACAATTTCATCTGCATAAACCGTATGTTGAATATTCTATTTAGGTTAAGAATACGACTTTCTGGAAAAAGTAAAAAACCATTCAAAGATTCAAGGTCAATCGACCTCTTCCACTTGTACCAGGTGCCGGACTTTGAAAAGCATTCCACGTATCTGCGGCGTGTCGTTGTGCGTCACGCTTTTCTGATGGTGAGTCAGCTTTAAAGCCCACAAGGTAGCCCTTTGTTTTTTCAAAGCCCCGACTCCGCTCTTGATCTGGGTTATTTTCAATCTCTTACTCACTGGTCGCCTCCACCGTTATCCGATCTCCGCGCGCGATCTCGTCCGGAGTCACCCCGCGAAGTTTGGCCACTTTCTGAAGGGTCATAAGCTGCTGCAGCCCTTGCATTGTGGCCTTGGCCATGTTGTGCGGGTTGTTGGAGCCGAGGGATTTGGAGAGAATGTTCTGCACGCCGGCGCATTCAAGCACGGCCCGCACGCTCGAGCCTGCGATAACTCCTGCGCCCGGAGCGGCCGGTTTAAGCAGCACGCGGCCGGCACCGTACTGTCCGATAATCTCATGCGGAATGGTTCCCCTGAGCACCGGGACTCTCACCATGCTTTTCTTGGCCAGTTCCACTCCTTTGCGGATCGCATCGCTCACTTCATTGGCTTTGCCCATGGCAAGTCCGACATTGCCCTTACCGTCACCCACAGCGACCAGGGCGCTGAAAGAAAACCTTCTGCCACCCTTGACCACTTTGGCACAGCGATTGATAGCAATGACATTCTCAATAAGATCGGTTTTTTCTTTGTTGAGGTCCAATTCGCTTACTCCTTATGTGGAAAATCCCGTCTTTCCATTCGATCTTAAAACTGCAATCCGCCCTCACGCGCTCCCTCGGCAAATGCCTTGATCCGTCCGTGGTAAAGGTAACCGTTGCGGTCGAAAGTTATCTTGGATATCCCTTTTCCCAATGCTTTTTTAGCAATCAGTTTCCCCACAATCTTGCTCAAATCCATCCTGGTTTTGCCCGACCTTTCCACTTCTTTGGACAGGGAAGACACCCCGAGCAAAGTGATCCCTCTTTCGTCATCCACGATCTGGCCTTCGATATTTTTTAGGGAACGGAAAACTACCAGACGGGGCCGCTGGCTGGTGCCCAGCACGTGTCTCCGAATCCTGGCATGCCTTTTCTGGCGCGCCTTTTTCCTGTTAAAAACCTTCATCGATTGTTCCCGTAAACCTGAGATATAAAGTTAAGACCATGCCAGCCTGGGGTTTCCCAGGCCGAGTCAACAGACAAATCACTTGGTAGCACCGGCTTTACCGGCCTTTCGAATAATATGTTCGTTATGGTACCTGATGCCTTTGCCTTTATAAGGCTCAGGCGGTCGATAGGAGCGAATCTTTGCGGCTATCTCGCCCACCACCTGTTTATCGATCCCTGAAACCACTATCTGGGTCGCTGCCGGCGTTTCAAATTTCACCCCTTCAGGCGGGGCCACCTCGATCTTATGGGAAAAACCGAGTTCGAGGGTCAAACCGCCTTTAGTCTGACTGGACATGGCAGCGCGATAGCCTACGCCTTCGATTTCGAGTCTTTTGCTGAAACCTTTGGTAACCCCTGTGACGGCATTGCTGATGAGCGTGCGTGTCAACCCATGCAGCGAGCGGTTGAATTTCGAATCATCCGGCCGTTTTACCAGGATCTGATTCTCTTTAATCTCCAGGATCATGTTGCGGTGGACGGGCTCTTTGTTTTTGCCTTTTGGCCCTTCGACCACGATTTTATCACCGTCCCGGGTTACCTTAACCCCCTTGGGAATCGGAATTGGAATTTTGCCGATGCGGGACACCAAGTCCTCCCGTTAATAGCCTGTTGCTTGTTGTCATATCCAAATACAAAAGGGTTGAAACACTGCTACTACCACAAGTGGGCCAATATTTCTCCGCCGATATGCTGAATCCTGGCTTCCCTGTCGGTAAGCAGCCCTTTAGGGGTCGAGATAACCGCCAATCCCAGACCGTTCCGGACTCTCTTTATCTGATCGAAACGTTTGTAAATGCGCCGCCCTGGTTTGGAGATCCTTCTTGAGCCGAGCATAGCCGGCACCTCGTTCTGACCGTATTTCAAATAGATCCGCAAGACATTCTGACGGTTGTCGGGGAGCTCGCGATAATTCGAGATCATCTTCTGGTCCAGCAATATGCGCGCTATCTCTTTCTTAAGCTTGGAGCTGGGCACATCAACCCGATTATGCCTCGCCTTGTAGGCGTTGCGGATTCTGGTGAGCATATCGGCAATCGGATCGGTCATTGTCATGGTTTTACTCTTCAGCTAAATGATTAATCACAACTTTTGTACGATCTCGGCGCCGCGGAATTTTTCCACGGCAGAGAACTGTCGGGCTCTTACCAGCTAGCCTTGCGCACTCCGGGAATCAGCCCGGCCAGGGCCATCTGGCGAAAGCAGATCCGGCACAGCCCGAATTTTCTGTAATAGCTGCGCGGGCGGCCGCAGCGCTGGCAGCGGTTATACTGACGCACTCCGAATTTCTGTTTCCTTTTAGATTTGGCAATCAAGGCTTTCTTGGCCACTTAATTTCCCTCTCCTTAGCTGGTTCTATCTAACATATTTAAGGCTAACCTGAACACCCTGCTGTCCGCTAATTCGAAACGGCATGCCCAGCTCCCGCAGCAGTGCAAATGCCTGGTCGTCTTTCTGGGTTGTGGTCACGAATGTTATGTCCATGCCGTGGATCTTTTCGATCTTGTCGTAATCGACTTCCGGGAAAATTACCTGCTCTCTGACACCCAGGGTATAGTTGCCCCGGCCATCGAAACTCTTTGTCGGCAGCCCGCGAAAATCCCTGATCCGCGGTATGGCTATCGAGATCAGCCGGTCGAGAAATTCCCACATCTGTATTCCACGCAGCGTAACCCGGCAGCCTATTTTCATGCCTGTGCGCAGCTTGAAATTCGAGATTGACTTCTTGGCCCGGGTAACCACCGCATGCTGGCCTGTTATCTGGCGCAGCATATCCTGGGCGCTCTCGAGGTGCTTGGGATTCTGGATAGCCGATCCCATACCCACATTGATCACGATCTTCTCGAGCCGCGGTATATCCTGAACGTTTTTTATGCCGAATTCCTCGATAAGCTTCGGCTGAATTACCTTGAAATAATAGTCTTTGAGTCTGGTCATGAATAGTTTACCCGTTTCTGGTGTTCCTCTTTTCCGGGAGCAAAATACAAAAGCTCCTTGATATCTCAAGATCCGGTCTTAACCGGGATAACCTCGCCGCTCAGCACGCTGACCCGCACTTTGGTACGCTTTTCATCATCAAGCCTCCGGTGGCGGATTCTTGTACCCCTGCCGGTTTTATCATCATAGAGCATCACATTGCTCAGATGAATCGGAGCCTCTTTTTCCACAATCCCGCCCTGGGGGTTTTTCTGTGTCGGCCTGGTATGTCTTTTGATGAGGTTTATACCTTTAATAAGAACCCGCATCCGGTCCGGGAAGACCTTGAGGACTTCCCCGACTTTTCCCTTATGGTTGCCGCTGATTACGATAACTTTGTCGCCTTTTACGATATTCATCTTTCACCCTTTATCGCTTTTTCAAAACTCAGAGAACTTCCGGCGCCAGAGAGACAATTTTCATGAAGTGCTTTTCCCGAAGTTCGCGGGCCACAGGACCGAAAATACGCGTGGCTCGCGGTTCCTTTTTATCATCAATAATCACCGCGGCGTTCTCATCAAAACGAATATAGGAGCCGTCCTTGCGGCGTGTTTCCTTCTTGACCCGCACCACGACAGCTTTGGCTACATCGCCCTTGCGGATGTTGGCATTGGGCAGGGCATCCTTGACCGCTACCACAATGATATCGCCGAGACGGGCGTACCTGCGGTGGGATCCACCGAGCACTTTGATACAAAGCGCTTTTTTAGCACCGGAGTTATCTGCGATTTTTAAAATTGTTTCCTGCTGAATCATTTTTCAATCACCGTGAGTCGTGAATTGTCCTTTTTCTCTCAAAACCATTATTCTTCGCCTGTGGAAAGAACCTCCACCACACGCCAGCGTTTCTCTTTGCTCAACGGCCTGGTTTCCATAATCCTGACCACGCTGCCTGCCTTGCATTGGTTGCTCTCATCATGAACCTTATACTTCTTCGAACTTCTGATCGTCTTACCGTAGACAGGATGCTTGAACTGGCGATCCACACGAACCACAACGGTCTTGTTCATCTTATCGCCAATAACCACTCCGACGCGTGTTTTGCGAAAATTTCTAGCGGTCTCTTTTTTCAAAATTGCCATTCCTCCGGTGTGAGCTTGGAAGCAAAGCTTATTGATCGGCCTGCTGCTCTTTTTCTTTCTGGTTAAGCACTGTCAGGCAGCGGGCGATGTCTTTTCTCAACGATCTCAGCCGCATGGGGTTGTCCACTTTATGTACCGCATTGCGGAAAGCAAGCCGGAAATATTCTTCCCTCAACTCACCGAGCTTGAGCTGGATTTCGTTATCAGTCATTTCTCTTATTTCATGCGCTTTCATGAATTTCCTCTTTGACTATTTCTCTTTCAACTATCCTGCACTTGATCGGCAGTTTGTGAGAGGCCAGCCGCAGCGCTTCCAGCGCCAGATCACGGCTCACGCCGCCGATTTCGAACATGATTCGGCCGGACTTGATCACCGCCACCCAGCCTTCCGGGTTGCCTTTACCCTTTCCCATTCGTGTTTCGGCAGGTTTCTTGGTTATGGGTTTGTCCGGGAAAATGCGGATCCAGACCTTGCCGCCCCTGCGGATATGACGGGTCAGCGCAACCCGGGCCGCCTCGATCTGCTGGTTGGTGATCCATGCCGGTTCCAGGGCTTGAAGGCCGAATTCGCCGAATGTGACTGTCGCGCCGCGAAAGGCGGCGCCTTTCATCCGCCCGCGCTGCTGTTTTCTGAACTTAATTCTTTTCGGAGAAAGCATCTATTCACTCCTGATATTTTACCGGAGGGTAAACCCCTCTCGTTTACTTGTCCTCAGCCAAATCGTTCTATCCGCCGCAGACCGGACCGAGCCAAAGGTTATCAGCGGTCCGCTATTTGAAATCTTTGCCCCTGGTTGTGAGTACCTCACCCTTGCAGATCCAAATCTTGACCCCGATACAGCCGAAAGTGGTATGCGAGGTGCTGGTGGCGTAGTCGATATCGGCCCGGATCGTATGCAGCGGGACCCGTCCCTCATGATAGCTCTCGCTGCGGGCGATTTCGGCGCCTGCAAGCCTGCCGCCGCAAATTATCTTGATCCCCTGGGCATTCATGCGCATAGCGGAGGTAACCGCCTTCTTCATCGCCCGGCGGAAACTCACCCTTTGCTGAAGCTGGAATGCGATGCCATCAGCCACAAGCTGGGCATCGAGCTCCGGGGTCTTGATTTCTTCGATCTTGATAAAAATTTCATCTTTAGACAAGTGAGACAGTTCATCGCGAAGCTTGTCGACTTCCTGTCCTTTCCTTCCGATAACCACACCGGGTCTTGCGGTATGAATAATCACGGTCATCTTTTGCGGTGTGCGCTCGATCACCACTTTGGAGATCGCAGCATGGCCCAGCCGGCTGTGGATGTATCTGCGAATGAGATCATCTTCCTTAAGCAACCGTGAAAAGTCGCGTTTGGCGAACCAGATCGACTGCCAATTTTTGATTGTTCCGAGCCTGAAACCTACCGGGTGTGTCTTCTGACCCACTTGTTTTCTCCTTTAAGCTAAAGTTTCCCGAAAGTGCCGGTTCAACCTGGGAAAGCGGCCCTCCCGGGCAATCTTTTACTCTTCTTTTTCCGGTTCGGGCACATCAAGCTCCACTGTAATGTGGCTTGTCCTTTTCAGGATCGGGGTTGCCCGGCCCATGGCGCGAGGCATCCAACGCTTGAAAGAGGGGCCCTGATCTACACGGATGCTCTTAACAATAATCTCTTGGGTATTCAGATCAAAACTGCCCAACTGGCTCACTGCGTTCGAGTAGGCCGACTGCACGAGCTTGCGTACAGGCTCGACAGCCGCCTTGCGGGTAAAGCGCAGGATCGTGAACGCCTCCTCCAGACTCTTTCCCCGGATAAGGTCGATCACAAGCTTTATTTTTCGCGAGGACATACGTACAAATCTTGCTTTGGCCTTTGCTATCATTGTTCAAATCTCTAAGTTAGTTATCGCTTAAAGTCGCCCTGGTGCGAGTACAGATAACCGGAGAACTTTACGAGAACAGAGTCGTCATTTCTTTTTTCCGACGGTGCGTTCGGCGAGCTTACCTCCGTGCCCGCGGAAAAACCTGGTGGCTGAAAACTCACCCAGCTTGTGACCCACCATGTTTTCGGTAATATAGACCGGAATAAACTTATTGCCGTTATGCACTGCAAAAGTATGGCCTACAAAGTCCGGACTGATAGTGGAGCGCCGAGACCAGGTCTTGATGACTTTTTTTTCTCCTGATTCGTTCATCTTATCGACCTTCTTCAGGAGAGACGGTTCGATATAAGGTCCTTTTTTGAGCGATCTGCTCATAACCGATCCTGCAATAAAAAGTTCACTTATTTTCTCCTCTTGACAATCAGCCTGTCAGAAGACTTCCTTTTCTTTCGCGTTTTATAGCCTTTGGTCGGCTTGCCCCAGGGGGTGCAAGGGTGGCGGCCGCCCGAGGATTTACCCTCGCCGCCGCCCATCGGGTGGTCAACAGGGTTCTTGGCCACGCCGCGCACATGGGGCCTGCAGCCAAGCCACCGTTTGACTCCCGCCTTACCGTACGATATCCCCTCATGCTCCTGGTTGCCGATTACTCCCACGGTAGCCATGCACTGGTGCAGGATCAGACGCACCTCACCCGAGGGCATCTTACAATGCACGTACCTGCCTTCTTTGGCCGCGACCTGGATGCCGGCTCCAGCGCTGCGCGCTATCTGACCTCCCTTGCCGGGCATGATTTCCACGTTGTGGACCATGGTGCCGAGGGGTATCTCGGAAAGCGGCAAGGCATTACCGGGCTTGATCTCACTGCCCGGTCCGGACTCGATCATATCCCCCACCTTCAGGCCCTGGCAATGCAAGATATAGCGTTTTTCTCCATCCAGGTAATGTACCAGACAGATAAAAGCCGAACGGTTGGGGTCGTATTCGATCGAGGCGATCTTGCCTTTGACCCCGAACTTATCGCGTTTGAAATCAATGATGCGATAACGGCGCTTGTGGCCGCCGCCGCGGTAACGCATAGTGATGTGCCCGTGGTGGTTCCTGCCCCCTTTTTCAGTCAGTGACACAACCAGCGAGCGCTCGGGTTTGTTTTTGGTGATTAAATCGTAAGCGTTGACCGTGCGGAACCTTGTTCCATCTGTAACAGGTTTTAGCTTTTTCAGTGCCATGTCAAGTCCACCAGCTTAATTTATACACCCTCAAACAGTTCGATAGCATTGCCCTTCTCAAGGGACACATAGGCTTTTTTCCAATCGTGGCGTTTTCCTACAAACCGGCCCATCCGCTTGCTCTTGCCGATTCTATTCTGCAGCCGCACCTTGGTAACTTTCACCCCGAAAAGGGTCTCGACGGCATGTTTTATCTCAAGCTTATTGGCCCGTGGATCCACCTCGAAGACATACTGGTTATCGTTTTCCCGCAGGTGGTCACTCTTCTCGGTCAGCAGGGGCCGCTTCACTATCTGGTATGGATCCTTCATTACTTTTTTGCTCCAACTGTTCGATTACGTTTTTTTCGATAATCAATTTTTCTGCCAGCATCACATCATGGGCATTGCACTCGGCGAAAGGTTTCACCTGGACGAAAGGGATATTGCGTGCCGACTTCCAGACCAGCGGCTTATAACCCTCAGTGAGCACGAGCACCCGTCTGCTGCCGGCATTAACATTTTCCAGGATTTCAACCATCTGCCTGGTTTTGGGTTCGGTGAAGTCTAGACTCTCCACCACCCCGATCGAGTCCTGCTCAGCGGCTTTAGCGGTCAGTGCGCTACGCAGGGCTATCTGACGGACTTTTTTCGGTACGCGCACATCATAGTCCTTGGGCTGAGGGCCGAAAAGCGTACCTCCACCGCGCCAGATAGGGCTCGAGCGCATCCCGGCGCGCGCTCTTCCGGTGCCTTTCTGGCGCCAGGGTTTGCGCGTGCTGGCGTTTACCTGGCTGCGGCCCTTGGTGGCCGCATTGCCCTGGCGGCGGTTGGTCATCACTGCATTAACCGCATAGTAAACCGCGCCTTCCGAGGTCTGCGCCTCGAAATACTTCTCCGGCAGCGTGATCTCGCCCGCTTTTTCACCGTTAGCTTTGAACACCGTGATCTGTTTCATTTTTTCCTCAACCCGCCTGTCTCGATTTCTAATAACCCTGTTTTCAGTTTCAGCCCAGTTTTTTCTTAGCCACAAGCACACGACCGTTGCTCGGGCCGGGCACTGCGCCATTTACAAACAGGCAGTTGCGCTCGGTGTCTACCTTGACAACCCTGAGGCTCATGACAGTCTGGCGCGTGTTGCCGTACTGGCCGGGCAATTTCATATTTTTCCAGGTTCTTGAGGGATCTGCCGATGAGCCCACCGAACCGGGCACCCGTTTAGAATCACAGCCATGTGCTTCATCTCCGCCCGAGAACCCGTGGCGTTTGACAACGCCCTGAAATCCCCGTCCCTTGACAGTGCCGGTCACATCGACCCCTTCCCCTTCCTTGAAAATCTCGACTGTCAACTCCTGTCCGAGTTGGAATCCCGAGACATCCTGGACCCTGAACTCTCCCAGAGTGCGGGGCAGATATCCGGGCACTTTCTCGAGATGACCTTTCACAGGCTTGGTGAGATGTTTTTCCTTCTTCTGCCCAAAACCGAGCTGAACGGCGTTGTAGCCGTCTTTCTCAGCGGTTTTGACCTGAGTCACCCGGCAGGGACCGGCCTCAATAACCGTGACCGGTATCGCCGTACCGTTGGAGTCAAATATTCTGAGCATCCCTAATTTTTTACCAATCAATCCCAGCATTGATACCTCTTTAAGGCTTTTTCCGCCAATCAAACGTTTTTATATAGCACTGCCGCCAGAAACCAGGTCTTTTAAGACCGCCTAAACTAGACCTTGATCTCGATATCGACACCAGCCGGCAGATCGAGCTTGGTAAGAGCATCGATTGTCTGGGGCTTCGAGTTGTAAATTTCAATCAGCCGCTTGTGTGTCTTGATCTCGAATTGCTCACGGCTCTTCTTGTCGATATGCGGCGACCTGTTAACCGTTATTAAGCTGCGCCTGGTTGGCAGCGGTATCGGTCCCACAACCTCTGCGCCGGTCTCGACCGCTGTCTTGACTATGGCTGCGGTCGAACGGTCGATCAATGCGTGATCAAAAGACTTCAGCCTGATGCGAATCTTCTGTCCCTGCACGTGTTTCCTCTTGGGCTTTAATTATTCGAGAATTTCGGTGACCACACCGGCGCCGACTGTCCGGCCACCCTCGCGAATGGCAAACCGCAACTCCTTCTCCATCGCTATCGGCGTGATCAATTCCACTGTCAACTCCACATTGTCCCCCGGCATCACCATCTCCACTCCCTCAGGTAATGTGGCCGCTCCTGTCACATCCGTAGTCCGAAAATAAAACTGCGGCCGATACCCATTGAAAAACGGCGTGTGACGACCTCCCTCCTCCTTCTTCAATATATATACCTGT
>DATKXY010000063.1:0-12180 GCA_035528795.1 archaeon
GGCAGCGGCGATGCCCGCGGCGTAGGCTACAGCCTGGGAGAGCTGCGTGACAGCCTCTATGTGATCTATTTCAAGGCTATCGATGACTCTCAACAGAGCAACAATAACGCTATAGACAGCCTGTTTATCCTGGTCAACGACTCGCTGCCCAATCCTCCGCCCCGTTTTACACGTCGTACGCTCCTGCGCATCGATTCTACCGATACCCAAAAGCTGAGAACCTTCAATTACCTTGCCGGACAACCAGATACCCTCTTCAGCGTCTTCGAGGGCGACAGTGTGGTCGCCACCTTTTACGGAGCGGACCAGGACAGTCTCCAGGGAGCAATATCAAATAGCGCGGTAGCTTTCAGCCTGCTGTGGGACGACAACCTCCTGGGTGTCCCAAAAAACGGCACGAAAACCGGCAGCAAATCAGGATTCAACCAGTTTATCCACAGGGCTGGAACCGTGGATACTTTGGTGGCCGACACCAGCTCGGTCGTTGACGAGCACGGCAGCGCTACGAGCTTCAGGATCCGCTTCCAGATCCCTTATAACCTCGCCACCAGCAATGAAAAAGCCGACTCCCTTGTCGTGCTGCTCTCTGACGGGAATAGAATCGTGGCGGATACGTTCACGGTCAAGGTGCGTAACACCAATCGCGCGCCAATCTGGGACAACGACATCACAAGCCTTCCCCCGGACAGCGCCGTGGCCTACGGTTCCACTTCTGATATCATGGCGATGGAGAACACCCAGCCAGTAGAACCTTTTACAATCAACAACAACCATACAGACAGCACCAACTTCTCAAACTATGTCTACGATGCGGACTTTCTCTGTGGCGATACCCGGGGCTATCCGCTCACCTATACAGCAAGCTCCGGCCTTAAGGGAATCCTTATCCAGAGCACCGGGCTCAACGTATATACTCCAGCGGAAATGGACACGATCACTTATAAATTTAATGTGACTGCCCACGACAGCAACGATCCCGATCCCAAATCCACTCTACAGGAGATTATTTTCCGGGTGGCGCCAGCGCCGGAAATCGCGCGTGTTGAACCGGCGTACAGTTCTATTAACCAGGAGTTTACTATCTACGGCAGCGGTTTCGGCCTTTACGACATCACAGGAACGTATCACAGCAAAGTGATTTTCTACGCTCCGACTGCGAGCGGTGTGCGGCAGAATATCGAGGCTCTTATTATCTCCTGGGCCAGGGATAAGATTGTCGCCTCTGTGCCCCAGGGAGTGCCTGCCTCGCAGATGGATGTTGCAATGGGTTACATGGTGCCAGATACTATCAAGGTTTTAAGCGCCATTTACGGCGGGTATGATACCTATCCCTACACCGTGGTTGTGGACTCATCGAGCTTTGATAACCTGGAAGTGGTGGATATTACCTATAAATCCGCCACTATTCGCTACCGCACCAATTTCAGCGGGGCCGACAGTGTCGTGGTGGCCTCTTCCAGCGACACACTGGACATTCATAGCGGAGATTTCACCTATCCCACATTCGTGGAGTACAATGGCGATCTGTCTTTAATCCGCTCATCAGTAGATATTTTTTACGATGGGACACCTCCGGCTGACGGATTGCATGTGATCGAGCTGACAGATCTTACGCCGAATACATTGTACCGGTTTTTTATCGGCTCGCAAAACGCGCTTTTTGCAGCCGACAGCCTGCGCAATGTGAATGGTCCCTACAGGGCAAAGAAGATAGACCTCAGACTGTCCGGAGGAGGCACGCTGGACGGAAACAAATTTCTGGACGCCTTCCGCTTCCGCACCCTGCCTTACACAACGGTTAACGGAACTCCGTTTTCTATCCAAGGCAAGGTTACCTATTCCGGGGGGAACGCCGTAAATGCAATAGTTACTCTGAAGGTTGTAGACAATAACAGCCCGGCAGATACCACGCTGCCGATTTTCGCGACAGTGGGCGCGGATGGCAACTGGACGCTCAATATGGGCAACCTGAAAACCTCGGAAGGCTGGCCTTTTAATTATGGGAACGGGGACCTGATGTTGTTCAGCTTCGAGGGTGGTGAAATGGGATTTGGAGAACACGATACTGTGTTCTCGAACAGCCAGTCTCCGATGGTTATATCCGACATGGTACTCCTCAGCTACGTGAATTATGATATGGAGCTGAAGACCGGGTTGAACCTGATCGGCGTGCCGCTCAATCTATTCAAAGGTGAACCCACTAATGCCTATCAATTCCTCGACAGGATTGAAGGGGGCAATCCCAAGATCTCCCGCTTCATAAACGCTACCGGGAGCCAGGAGACAATCATCCGCTCCGGTGGAAGATATGTAGGCAGCGCTAATTTTCCGCTCCAGATCGGGAAGGGCTATTTTGTCGGGGTCAGCAGTAAAAGCAATGTCGAGCTTAAAGGAAGAGTTTACAATGAATCTTTGCCGATAATCGTGTTTGACGGCCCGGGCTTGCATTTCGTCTCGCGGCCCGCTCAAAGCAGCGACAAGTTCTATTCCTGGGATGCCTATCAGATCCTGCAGAATGTACCCAATGTCAAGGTCGTTATCCGCTTCGACCCGACATTACAGAAATACGACCAGTATTTCAAGGTCGGAACTAATTATGCCGGAACGAATTTCGGGATCGATGTCGGGCAGGGTTACATTCTGGATATCAGCAATATACCTTCACAATGGGACCCCAATGACCCAGGGACCCTGCTGGCGTCAGATAGGGATCAATCAAACGCCTCAAGCGATGCCGAACAGGTAATTGTCCTTAATATTCCGGCTGACCAGGCGAATAAGACCGCTGCCACCGGTGTTACGGTCTCCAATATCACCAGCGCGGCAGCCGTACTTACCTGGGCAACCGGAGATAACGATCCGGGACAGTTGAGGGTGAGCCTGTCTGATGGCGCTCAGGAAAGGGTGGTCAAACCGGAGACCTCCAAGCTTGCTTACGCTATGAGCTATGCGGTCGTAAAAGGTTTGAAGCCATCCACAGAGTACATTTATCGCCTGGAAAATTCTTCCGGACTGCCAATGAATGCAGAGACTCAAGGCCGGTTTACCACCGCTGAGGTAGGTACAGGTTTAAATCCTTACGCTCTGTTCGGCAGGCTGGTCGATGTCAAAGGCTCCGCGATTCCCGGATTGCTTGTGCTGGTAAGGCTGAAGAGCCCTGAAACCGGTATCGAGAGCGGATATTTGAGCACGGTAAGCGGTCAGGACGGCTTCTGGGTGATCAACCTGGCTAACCTTAAGGAGAACGGCATGGGTCTGCCGTACACCTGGAGCGAAGGCGACGAGATCAGGCTGACAATTATCGGCGGATCTTTCAGGTCCGTATATACTTCAAAAGTACAGCCTGGAAGCCCGCACAACATAGCTCTCGACCTTCAGAGCGCAGGGGCTCCGGAAGAAAACGCTCTGGATAAGAAGCCTGTATCGGTCAGTTTACCGAAAGCCTACAGTCTGTCGCAGAATTTTCCGAATCCTTTCAATCCTTCCACTACCATTACCTTCTCCATTCCGGAGCAGGCCGGACATTCCAAGGTCCGCCTGGATATTTACAATCTGCGCGGTCAGCTTGTCAATACACTGGTCGACCGCTTGCTTGACCCCGGTAATTACCAGGTACAGTGGGATGGAATTGATACCCAGGGCAGGCCGGTTTCCAGCGGCGTTTACTTTTACCGGCTGACCACGCAGCAGTATAAGGCGACCCGTAAGATGGTGATTCTCAAATAGTATCATATGATAAGAAATTTAAGTGACAAGCCTGAAGTTTGGCGCCTGAAGCCAGAGCATCTTTTTGATAAATCGAGGATTCGAGTTTTGCAGACGAAACGCGTGGGTGGATGAGACAACCTTCTAAATGACTCAGGCTGGATGGCAGATTGATATTGAAAATGCAGAGAGGGCACCCCCCGAGCCGGGGCGCCCTCTCTTTATTAAGACTGCCGTCCAGAAACAGGGAAAAAATTGCCTTTCACCAAATGAAAAGGAATAGCCGTAATTTGTTGCTTTAAAAGTTGTTAGCCTATTAATAACCATTAAAAGCGTCGGTTTTCCGCCTTTGGCCTGGCTGGGCCGGAAAACAGAATTTACCAGGTAAATTTTGATAACCAGGCGACTTACGGCACGGACAATATAGATCAATATATTTCAGCAATGGTATAGATATTGCAGATTTAGCTAGATGAAATTCTGATCGGATAGTGGATCTGAATAATCTTTTTCTTGGACTAACAAAGGGAGGAGAAGGATGTCTCTGAGAAAACCCGTTACCACTGTGATTTTATTTGTTCTTCTATTATGTCCGTACTCCCTCCAGGCTCAGACGGATGAAGGGTCCTCTTTGGACATGAAAAGCCTTGAGGTTACTAATATCACCCTGTCCAGTGCAGCGATTTCCTGGGTAACGGATCACAAAAGCACCAACAACTGGGTGGAAATTATCCCAGTAGGTTCGGATACGGTGATTACCTTTCACGATCAGTACTCAATCCCGCATTATGTGCATTACCTGGTGCTTATAGACCTGAAGCCGGCCACAGAGTACAAATTCCGGCTGGGTTCGAACGGTACAGTCTGGGACAACGATGATACGCTGTATTCTTTCAAAACTCTCGAATCCGCCACGGTGGTCGCTCCCAAGGCGATCTACGGACAGGTTGTCGATACCGAGGACAACTCACTGAACCGGGTTCTCGTGCGGATCAGGATAAAAAAAGAAGGAGAGGATTATTCCCTTACCCGCTCGGTATTGACAAACAGTGAAGGGCTATGGACAACGACCTATACGGATTTTTATTCCAAGGACGGTTTCCTCTACTATTCGGAAACCGGCGACAAGGTGATAATCGAGTGTATTTCCAATTACTGGAGCGCGACTGTAGACAGCTCAGCCGTTCTGAATGGCTCCAGCCCTCAATCCCTGGGCAAGGTGGCGGTGAATGTTTTCGACCCGGAGAAAGTTATCAGGGGAGACCTGGATGGGAGCGGGGCAATCAATATTTTTGATCTTCTGGATATGCTGAAAATACTTGCCGGCAGGCTTGACACGGGAGATGGAAGGCTTTTTCAGGCCGCAGATATTGATATCAATGGGGTGGTTAACATTTTTGATTTATTGGCTCTCCTGAAGTTGTTGAAAAATGCGTAAATAAATTTCTCTAAAAGATAAAAAAGGAATTTACGCTATGTATGGTTCTGAATCTTCTCTCAGAAGCAGATTAATTCCTGTAATGACTAGCGTTCTTGCTCTGTGTTCCGTACTTTCTTTGCCGGCTCAGGGGGAAGACCTCAAAGTCACCGATCTCAGATTATCCAACCATACAGGCACCGCCTGCGTTATTTCCTGGCGTACAAATATTCCCACAACTATAAACCAGGTGCTTTACGGCCTTAACAGATACGCTCTCGACCGGGTGATGAACGATACTCTCCCTGCTCCGAGCATGCTCCATTACGTCCAGTTGCTGTACCTCAAAATAGATACAACCTATTTTTATCGCGTAAGGTCCGATGGGGCGGAATTCAGTGTCAGCCCTACCGGAGTGGATTCGTTGAGAACCTTCCCGCAAGAGCTGCCGCAAGCGCCGTTTATCCTGTACGGCAAGGTTACGGATCAGACCGGCTCACCGCTTAAGAATGTTCTCGTGCGTTCTTATTTGAAATGGTGGCGGGGACCCGGTACAGGCATTGACAGTTCGATGTGGTTTGCGAAATTGACCAACGAAAGCGGCGATTTTTCGATGGATATTTCTAACTACCGCCGCTATGGCGGGGGCCTTCCTCAATATATACAGAACCAGACCATGATTTACCTGGAAATTCTGGGCCAGACACAGGGCGTGGTGCGTGACAGCGTGCTGCTCACTGCCTCTTCTGGGGTCAGGCTGCAGGAACTGGGAGTCTGGCAGTTGGTCGACGAGCGTAAGACTGCGGTGCATGGAATTATTGAGGCTGTCAGCCCGGTTCTGGCAAACGGCATAAGCGCTTCGCTGGTTCGGATTACTATTCTTGATAAAGATGATCGGCCGATCCCGAACGTGAATTTAAAAATTATCGCCTCGCCTGATCGGGGGGTGACCTATATGCAGCCGCAGGCACTAACTGATGCCGAGGGCAAAGCCTGGGGCCTTGTTCTTTCCGATGTCGCGGAGGATAAAAACATCCATGTGTTTAACCTGACAGCAGACAGCATGGAAATAGATACCGTAGCCCAGGTTAGATTCGTGGTGCCTCCAGGTGATATTACTCAGGACAAATCACCGCCTTTTATTTACTTTACCTCCGACTACGGCGATACGGAGGACAATCTAGGGCCTTATCGGATTATCAGCCGGGTGGTTGATAACTTTACGATTGATGTCAAGCTCGCCTGGACCCTTACCGGTAATATTTACAACGATACGGTTCCCATGAACCTGGTGCCCAATACCCGGGATTATATTGGTGAGATCGATGGACAGCCTTACAATTCAGTGATCAGCTATTTTGTTTTCGCCGAGGATTCGGCAGGTTTTAAGATCAGCATGCCGAAAGATATAGTTACGAATCCTTTCATTTCGCCCTATCGCTTCGAGGTCGTCTCTCCTTCGATAGGCACAGTGCCCAAAATGGGAATCACCCGGACCACCGATGCGCTGAGTTTGTTTAACACTGACCTTCCGATGCACATTGATACCTGGATCACCTCGAACGTAGGGATAAGTTCGGCGGCCATCAAATGGCGCAATCGCTCCCAGACCCTCATATTTTCCGATATTCCTTTGAGCCATTTCGGCGCCCATTACTGGGGCCACATCCCGGCT
Organism: archaeon; assembly: GCA_035528795.1. Lineage (GTDB taxonomy): Bacteria > Gemmatimonadota > Glassbacteria > GWA2-58-10 > GWA2-58-10 > DATKXY01. The sequence continues at coordinate 6,798 of DATKXY010000063.1, forward strand.
CAGCCGGAAAACAGCCGGATCGAGTACTTTATCCAGGTGACAGACTCTTTGGGCCAGGTGGACCGGGATAGCCGCCGGGCTCCATTTGCCGATCTTTTTAACTATGAAATTATCAGTTTGAATTTGCTTGGCGAGGTGAGCTATGTGGATACCACAAACTTTCTGGGCAGCGGGGATGTCCGCCGTGCAAGGTATTCGGTCTTAGCGGATCTTAACGGCGACAGGTACCTCGATGTAGTTTCGGCAAACTACGGTGAGCCCAACAGCATTTCCTTTTACAATTCGAATTCAGGCCGTTTCGAGGATGTCACGGACGTGACTCTGGGAACGCAAGGGCCTGACCCGACTACCTGTGTGGCCGTGGCGGATGTGGATGGAGATGATGATCTGGACCTGATTTTCACCAATGAAGGCGAGCAAAACCGCCTTTACCTGAATAACGGCCTGGGCCGTTTCGAAGATGTCACCTTGAAAATCTATGCCCCGGCCAATATTCCCCATCTGCCTGTAGAAAAATGGCATTCGACATGTGTGGTAGCTGATGACTTTAACGGGGATGGCTGGATTGATCTGTTTATTGCCAACAATACCTTCGGCGGTGAACAAAACAAGCTGCTTTTCAACGACAGTCTTGGCGTATATCGCGACATGACCGAATTGTTCCTTGGCAACCCTGCGCCGGATCAGACTGTCTGGGCAATGTCCGGCGACCTGAACGGGGATAGTTTCACAGATATCGTGGTTATCAACCGGGCTCAGAATCATTACTGGTTTCGTAACAACGGTCGTGGGGTTTTCAGGATTAATCAACTGACGAACGTATCAGCCCCTCAGGCAAAAGGCGGGGACCTGGGAGATGTGGACGGGGACGGGGATCTGGATCTGCTGGTGGGCCAGAACGAAACCCAGCAAAACGAGCTCTTTCTCAACAATGGCCTGGGTACATTCAGCAAGGACAAACAAGGAAGGTTACCGCCCGAAAGTGACAATACTTATGGGATCAGGTTCTTCGATGCTAATGCTGACGGTTATCTGGACATCCTTTACCTTAATTACGACCAGCAAAACCGTCTGCTCTTAAATAACAAAAGCGGTTTTTTCAGCTATGCCCCTGCTGAAATGATGCCCACCAAAACCGGCGTAACCAGAAGTGCGGTAGTGGGCGATATCAACAAGGACAATTTCCCAGACCTTTATCTTTCCGAGGAAGACCGCAAAAACACAGTTATCTTTAGCCGTCCTTTTAACAATGGCTCGGGAAATCTTCCCTCGGAGTTCGATTTGCTCCTGCCGGAAAATGGAGATACAGTTCGCGACTCGATTGTCACTTTTACCTGGCAGGCAAGCACTTCCTGGAATACCAATGATACTACAAGCTATAACTTTGTTCTTTCCAGGGACAGCCTTTTTACCCCCGATTCGGTAGTCGTCCAGCTTGAAGGTCTCAGGGGTACCTCAGTCACGCTGGACTCTTTACCGGAATACGACAGCCGTTACTGGTGGAAAGTTTCTGCATATAACAGCGTGAGTTTCCCGATAGATAGCCGTCAGGTTAACAGTTTCTGGCTCTTTGAACCTCAGCCGTCTGATAACGTTCCGCCGGAGTTTTACATTCTGCTTAACCGAAACCCGGTTTTTGTCGGATACCTCAATATCTATATCATATCCAGCCTCACTCTGGCAGCGGATCCGACCTTGACAATCAATCTTGCCTCGATACAGCTGACCCGGATCGGAGAGAACGAAATCTGGCGGGCCCAGTACTATACGCATTCTTCATTTTTGCTCAGCGTGAACGGGGTAAACACGTCCGGGGTAGCTGGCGAGTATGTGGAGACCTTTTCCTCAGTCCTTCTGGCGTCTGCGCCGGGAAGATCGGTCATTGCCGCCTCTGACGGCGGTGCGTGGCTGACTGTGGATCAGGGGGCTTCAAGCGGAAATTTACTCGTGCTGGTGCAGAAACATAAGCCGGTCAAGAGTGAAAAGATGAAAGCCAGGCTTTCCGCAATCAATTTACCGGGAACCCCTGGAGCAGAAAACCTTGGGGCCCTCCTGGAGGGTGAATGCTATACGTTTTCCGCTCTCGATGGCAGACTTGAAAGGGAAGTTGGAATTTGGATCAAGGGCCGGCAGGCAGAAGAGAACAACCCGCTTTCGGTCTGCATTCTTCAGGGAGGGATCTGGCGGCCGCTTCCGAGCACCTATGATCCGGAGACCGGAATTTACAATGCAGCAACCAGTGAGTTGGGTACTTTCGCCCTGCGGCCCGCTGGAGAGGGCGCAGCAAGAATACCGATGCCTAAAGAATTTGTGCTCGGGCAGAATAGCCCCAACCCCTTTAACCCTTCGACCATTATTAATTATACTGTACCCGGGCCTGATCCAGTCGATAAGATCAATATCAGAGTGTACAACTTGCGCGGCAGCCTCGTGCGCACTCTGGTAAACAGGCCGCATTTGCCCGGAAACTATTCCGTGGCGTGGGATGGCAGGGGGGATGACGGCAGAGAGCTTCCCAGTGGAGTGTATTTCTACCGTTTGTCCTCTCCCAGGGCCAATATTACGCGGAAAATGGTGCTTTTAAGGTAGCCCGCTGACCGGACCAAAAAAAATATAATCCGCCCTTTCCCGGGCTTTACGCGGAAAGACCGGGAGAGTTGATAGATCGACAAAAACTGGTGAAATTTGTAACCTTAAGAATAAAAAGAGACCTTTGAAAAAATCACATGCAAAAGGATAATAACCTGTTGAATTTCATAGCGTTATAAAAATCATACTGCGCTCTTTGGCTAAAATGATGACATTTTTCAAAGGTTTCAAAAAGTATAATCTTTAAGAAACAGGATGAGGTATGTCTCGCCCTGCACAATGGATGCGCCAGGTAAAAATCAAACTAATAGGATTATCGAGTGAAGGGGGCAGGCGTTTCAAGATCTCGCCGCTTGATAAATTCATATCAGGGGGAAAATCTGCATGAAAACGGCTTTTTATATAATCCTGCTGGCTTTAATACTTTGTTCCTGCAGCACACCTTCCGCGCCTGAATATAATGAGGAGTTAGCCAATTTTCTTGAGGAAGTGAGCAAGGGATGGAACTTTTTCAAAGAAGCCAATTACGGCTTATCCGCCGCGAGCTTTCGCAAGGCCATAGAAATCAATACGAAAAGGGACAGGGTAGAGGCATACATCGGATTGGGCTGGAGCCTGGCCATGCAGGATTCCCTGCCTAAGGCGATCAATAGCTTCAATACCGCCATGCTGCGGGTGCCGGAGCTTGCAGAAGACTCTCTTTTAATCTATGCCGGATTGAGCCTCGCCTACCGCGATATTGTTCCGCCCGATTTCGCTTCTGTCAGGGACAACGCTCTGGCCGCTTTGGAGCTGAATCCGGACTTTATCTTCGAATATAATGAATCGATCAACGCCAATGATCTCAAAGCGGTCCTCGCCGAGGCTTATTTCAACCTCGAGAATTATACCGAGGCTGCCGCAATCGTTGATCCTAACGGCAGTCTGGATAGCAATGATCCCGATTATCATGAAAAGTTATTGACCAAAATCAACCAGTTAATCACTCTCAGCCGGGAAGGAGATTGATCTTTGAAGGCGCTAAATCTGATAAGCTGTATGATCATTGCCCTTCTGGCAATGCCTTACACTTCGGATGCCTATCCCCAATCCGTGGATGGTCTGTACCAGGCGAATCAGCATGTACTTCGTGGAGACCAGTACATGGCAATTAATCTCTGGGATGAAGCCGAGCAGGAATACTGGAAAGCGATAGACTTGGATTACAACAATATCAAGGCCAGACAGGGGCTAGGAGATGTTTTCAGTAAGAAGAAGATATTTGAGAAGGCCATCGAGAACTACCAGATAGTGCTCAACCAACAGCCCAACAACGTGGAAATCCAATATTTGATAAGCCTGTCTTATTACGACAACTTACAATATGAACTGGCTAAGATTAATGCTCAAAAAGCCTTGCAAATGGATCCAGAGCTGGCTAAGGCTGAAAATCTGGTTCGTTTGAGCGAAACCAAACAGAAAGAACAAGATTTGGAATTACGCCTTCTGCGCCAGAAAGAGCAGGAGGCACTCCAGCGTTACAGTCAGCTTCAGGAACAAAAAGAGAAGGCTTTTCTCGGTAAGATAGTCCCAGGCTGGCGCCTTATCCAGACCGGTACACCTAAAAATAAGTGGACTGGCTACCTGGTTCTCGGCAGCACAGCAGGCCTTTTGGTGGGAGGACATTTCCTGCGCAGCGCCGGACAAAAGGCTTATAATAATGCAATGGAATCAGCGGATGCCGGAAATAAAGAATATTTCGATTATTACGTAGATCTTGGTACAAGGCGCTACGATGCCGGGGGATATATGATAGATGCCGCTCTTGGCGTATTCATGCTGAACATGGTCGATTCCTTCATACTCAAGGGCAAGATATTCGGCGGAAAGAGCACCCGTGTCAAGCCCAGTCTGCCTGAACCGGACAGGGACAGACCGTACTAGAGAGCCAATGAAAACCAGGCGGCTTCCGCTTTTTTGATCCAGTCTCTCAGCAGGCGCTCCAGGTACGAATAATAATACCCTTTGTAATACTCTTCCTTTTGCCAAGCTACTCACCAAGTCATTCTCCGTCATCCGGAAGCTTTTAATCGAAAAGAATTCCCCGCGGCTTGCCGCGGGATAGTTCATTTCCGGCTAATTTCCAAAACTAAAAAAAGTTTATGGCATGGGGACAACGCGGGGGATGGGTCAGCGCCTGGGAAGCGGGCCGGCATTCTTTTTGCAAAAACCACCAGCCAGGGACTATCGAGGGATTGACCATCGGCAAAAAGAATGCCGGCCCGCAAAGGCAGCCTGTTTGGTGAATATTTCCGGTTAATGTACGTCTGTGATAAAAGGGGGCGCGGTTCTTCCCTTCCCCGCGAAAACTATTTGTTTGAAGGCCATAATTCTTTTAAACGGCCTGTTTCGGCAGTAAATTGACCGGAGGGGTGCAAGGGATTGGCCAGACTGCTTTAGCAGACAGTTGGTCCCGGCACCGGTTGAATACAGGGCAGGAACGTTTCCACAAGAGATTTATCAAGGGCAGGAGGCTTTTTGTCCAGGGTCAGCACAGCCCGGAAACTGAGGCGGATACTTCTCGATTCTGAGACAGGTGCTATCAGGAAGCAGGGATATTTCCCTCTCGAGGTGGGCCTGGTTGCGGTCTCACCTTATGGTGTTGCCATGAACAATCTTGGCTTTCAGACCGTATACCGTCTGTTTAACGAGCATACGGAAGTGCGCTGCGAGAGAGTTTTCTGTTTCTCTCCCGGAGAGGCGAAGGAAGAAAAAAGCTGGCTCTCGTTGGAAAATAGCCGTAGCCTTTCCTACT
>DATKXY010000064.1:0-10968 GCA_035528795.1 archaeon
CATTTGATGTTTTGCAAAAAGGGTGCCCGGCCCGCTTCTCCCGCACTCAACCCCAGCTTCCTGATAGCGGTTGCGAAGAATAAAAATTTTAATGAGGCTTATTTATATTGAATTCCAATACCCTCAGAATCGCCGCTGTGCAGTTTCCCCTGTCCGGAGATATCGATAAGAATTACCGCCGGATGGCTTTCTGGCTGAACAAAGCGGCCCGGAACAGGGCTGAGCTGGTCCATTTTCCGGAAACCGCCCTTACCGGCTATTACAAGATTCACCTGGAAGACGTGGGAAAGATAGACAGGAATGTACTGGAGGGCCGCAACCTGGACTTGCGCTCCCTGGCCCGGAAATTGGGAGTCTGGCTGGCTTACGGAAGCACGCATTTCACACCCGAAGCCGACAAGCCTTACAACTGCCTTTACCTGATAAACCCGGAGGGCCGGGAAGTCTGCCGGTACGATAAGATTTTCCTCACCGGTACGGACGCCGAATGCTACGCACCCGGCAACCGCCTGGTCACCGCGCAAGTGAAAGATTTCAAGCTGGGGCTTACTATCTGTTTCGATATGCGGTTCCCTGAGCTGTTCCGCAAATACAGCCAGGCGGGTGTCAACCTTGTCCTGATCAGCAGCTACCAGGCAAAAGGCGACCGGGCCCGGCACATGAAAAAGGTCGCCCCGGCCAATCTGATCACCCGGGCCGCTGAGAACGGGATCTATCTCTCTGCTTCGAATACGAGCGAGTCACCCTCCTGGCACGACAGCATGATCATCCGTTTCAACGGGCAGGTCCTGGCCAAAGCACGCCGCCACCAGGCTTCTATGGCGTTCGCCACCTTGGACAGCACTGACAGCGAGCCTTTTACCAGTTTCATCCGCCAGACCGCCCAATCGAGCCTGCGGAACACCCATCCGCTACTCGGCCGTCCGCTGGCCGAGGAAACATTGGATATTTGATCAAGCCTGAGATAGTGTCTTATTGTGATGAGTTTATTACAAGAATGGTCGGGTACTACCGCTCGTTGGGAGTGGATAACCCGGAGCAGAAAGCGTATCTTTTGTTTGTGCTGCCGGACGGGCTGCATTTTTACCGCTTCATGGAGCTGGCCGGCAGGAAGAATTGGAGCGCACCTGAAAACAGGCAAGAGCTGAAATCAGAGCTGCTTTCTATTTTTGAGCTTGACAGTTGATGGAATCTGAAAAAGAGGACTGATTATGAAGCTCGTTATTAAAACATTGATTTTTTTTCTGATTTGTATTTTTAATTATTCCTCGGCGGAAACAGTGGTGAATGATACGACCCTGGCCCGCCGGATAGTCGAGCACGCGGATACCTTGATGAGAGGCACCTCCAATTACGGGGTTTACAGGATGACCGTAGTCAGGCCCGACTGGTCGCGCAGCATGACCATGGAGAGCTGGGAAAAAAAAGAGGCGGACGTGAGTTTTATCGAGGTGATCGAGCCGCCCAAAGAGGCCGGCACGGCTTTTCTCAAGCGCGAGGGCCAGATGTGGAACTGGCTGCCGGATATCGAGCGCACGATCAAGATTCCGCCCTCGATGATGATGGACTCCTGGATGGGCTCAGACTTTACAAATGACGATCTGGTGCATGAAAGCTCGATTATTAATGATTACAGCCATGCGATTTTAGGGGCCGATACTCTTGACGGGGTCCTGAGTTACGGTGTGCAGCTCACTCCCAAACCTGATACCCCGGTGGTCTGGGACAGGATTGTGATCTGGGTGGGGGCGGATAATTTTATGCCTTTAAAGGAAGAGTATTATGATGAAAAAGGGCGCCTCATTCGGACAATGTATTTAAAGAATGTGCGCAAGATAAGCGGAAGAGAGTTTCCCACGCTTTGGATTCTGGAGCCCCATTTGAAACCGGGGCAGCGTACAGAGTTTGAAATTCTCAAGATCGAGATTAATGTCGAGATCCCGGACAGAATCTTTACCCGTCAGCACCTGGAACGCTCCCGCTGACAGGAGGATTTGGCTTGATTCTCTTTAAAATGGCCTGGAGGAACAACTGGCGCCACAAATGGCGCTCTGCGCTGACTATCGCGGCGATTGTTTTCGGGCTCAGTCTCACTGTCTGGGGCTTTTGTCTGACAGAGGGCTCTCACGAGCAGATGATCCGCAACTCGGTGGAGTCTTTCTCAGGCCACATTCAGATAAACCGGAAGGGTTATCAGGACGATCCAAGCCTGCGCAAATCTTTCAAACCAGATTCAGCTCTATACAGGATTCTCGAAAATCATAGACCCGATCTAGCCGATTGGGGGGCCCGGATCACCACCTTTGCCCTGGCCAGTGTCGGGGAAACCAGTTTCGCCGCCATGGTGGTGGGAATAGAGCCTGAGCGCGAGGCGCGCTTTATCCACTGGGACAGAAAAATAGCAAAGGGTGAATACCTTCGTCCGCAGGACATGAATGGGGTCCTGGTCGGGGAGGACCTGGCGGATAACCTGGGTGTCGGCCTGGGCGATACAGTGATCGTGGTGACCCAGAATTTCTACGGGTCACTGGCCGGGGCCCTGCGGGTCGTACGCGGGATATTCCGCTCCCATTCTCCGGAACTCGACCGGGGAGGAATGCTCATGAACCTGTTTTCGGCCCAGGATATGCTCTCTATGGACGGCAGGGTAAATACGATCGTGGTGATGACTTCATCTGGGGAGCAGGTCGATCCGGTAAGCCGGTCTCTCGCTGCGGCGCTCCAGGGACAGGATATGGAAATTATCCCGTGGTACGAAATACTCCCTGACCTGGTGCAGGCTGTGGAGCTGGATAATATATTCGGGCTGCTGACCAATGCCATTCTGATCCTGGTGATCGGTTTCATGGTGCTCAACACTTTCCTGATGGGCGTTCTGGAGCGGATCAGGGAATTCGGGATCATGCGCTCCCTGGGTGCGAGCCCCGGGAAGGTTGTGGGTTTGATCGCCCTGGAAGCTGTGCTGCTCAATGGACTGGGGTTTCTCCTGGGAAATGTGATCGGCCTTGCAGTCTCGTGGTATAATTCCATTCATCCCCTTGACCTGAGCAGCCTGGGAGAGGATGTCTACAAGATGTACGGTGTGGATCCGCGCATCTACACCCATCTTACCTGGGGCACTGTATTCTATCCCAACCTGTTTGTGATGGTGATAATCATGTTGGCCTTGATTTACCCGGCCTGGCGGGCTTCCCGGATAAAACCGGCCGAGGCTGTGGCCCGGATCAGATGAAGCGCGATGAAGAGGGGTGATTAATGAGAATATTCCTGGCGATAGCCTGGCGCAACCTCTGGCGCAACTACCAGAGATCCCTGATAATGATTGCCGGGATCGCGGTCGGGCTTTTCGGACTGCTGGTCTATTACGGCATCTCCAACGGTTTTATCGATGAAATCGTGGAGACCTCTATCGAGCTGGAACTTGCGCACCTGCAGGTGAACAGGCAGGGATATTTAAAAAATCCGGTGCCTGGCAATGGATTTCGTGCAGACAGTGTCCTGGTGAAAAAGCTGGCGGCGGTTCCGGGAATAAAGGCGGCCTCAGGCAGGTTCAAAGCCGCCGTGCTCATTAACAGCGCTGAAAAGTCGAGCCGTCTCGAGCTTGTCGGCGTGAACCCGGAGGATGAAAGCCTGGTAATGAAAATTCCCGGTTTGATTGTCGAGGGCGAATATTTGAAACCGGGAGATAACCATAGAATCGTGCTGGGAGGTGAGCTTGCCAGACTGCTGGGCGTCGGGTTGGGCGATAAAGTTGTGGTTATGGCCCAGGACAGGAAGAACGAGCTGCAGAGTGTCCTTTTTCGGGTGGCCGGTATTTTCAAATCGAGCGCGCCGATTTTTGATAAAGCGGCTGCTTTTGTAACCCTGGAAGCCATACAGTCCTTGCTTGACCGACGGGGTGAGATGACATCGGTTCTTTTAAGGGCCCAAAAAGGCGCGGACCTGAACCTGCTTGCCCAAAATATCAGGCAGATTATAAAAGATGATCCCCAGGACCTGGAGGTCAAGACCTGGTTGGAGGTAAGCCCCATATTGTCCCAGAGCATAGATATGTTCAACAAATTTATCTGGATTTTTTATGCGATTATCTACCTGGCCATGGCTTTCGGCGTTATCAATATCATGTTCATGGCTGTGATTGACCGGACCCACGAGATCGGAGTGATGCGCGCCCTGGGAACCACCCGGGGGAAAGTCATGCTGGTGGTGCTCCTTGAGGCGGCTATTCTGGGAATTGCCGGATTGATTGTCGGAGGAGTCTCTGCGGGGATCCTGAACAACTACCTGAGCACGAGAGGCCTGGACTTGAGTTACTGGTCATCCGCCATGAGTTTCATGGGGCTTTCCAATGTGATCCATTCCAATATAACAGCGAGCCAGTGGACTGCTTCTTTTATCTCGGCTGAGGGAGCTGTGATAGCGGCCTCGATCTGGCCTGCATGGAGAGCCTCGCGGCTCAAGCCGGTGGAAGCGATACAATTTCAATAAACCCCAGAACAGAGCGGAGGCAGCGGCATGTCTTCAGGCAAGTATATTCTTGAGGTTAAAGAGCTTAAAAAGGTGTACATAACCGGCGAGGTGGAAACCCCTGCTCTGCGTGGGGTCAATCTCAAGCTCGAGGAGGGCGCTTTTGCCTCGGTGGTAGGCCCCTCGGGATGCGGCAAAACCACCCTGCTTAATCTGCTCGGCGGCCTCGATGCTCCGACATCAGGCACTATTACTCTCGACGGGGCCCGTCTTGACCAGTTATCCGAAAAAGAGCTTTCCAGGATCCGGCTCAAGCATATCGGTTTTGTCTTCCAGGCGTATAACCTGTTCCCTGTGCTCACAGCGCTCGAAAATGTCGAGTATGTGATGATGCTGCAGTCGATCCCGGCCGGCGAGCGAAGAAAAAGAGCCATGGAATTGCTGGAAGCAGTGGGCCTTGCCGGGATGGCTCACAAGAGGCCCACCCAGCTCTCAGGGGGCCAGCAGCAGCGCATAGCAGTGGCACGGGCAATCAGCACGGAGACCCGCCTGGTGCTGGCTGATGAACCCACCGCCAACCTGGATTCCACAACGGCCTCCCAGCTTCTGGATCTCATGGAGACGCTGAACCACGAGCACGCGGTCACTTTTCTTTTCTCTACGCACGACCCAAGGGTTGTCAAGCGGGCCCGGCGAGTGATCCGCCTGCGGGACGGCCTGGTAGTGGAAGGAAACTCCCAGTAAATGAAAAAACGAGCTGCACTCAACCTGGCGGCAATATTTTTTATCTCCACCCCAGGCTTTCTCCAGTCCGGAACTTTCACCCTGGGCCCCTCTGTCGAGCTGCGGCACAGGGGAACCTTGCGCAATGTGCTCACCACAAGCCGCACTCTCGAGCTTTTAGGCCCTTCCCAACATTATATTTTCGACATCCAAAGGTTTCGCAGCGACTGGCTGGTCTCTTTCAAGGGCGCATTCCGCCTGGCCGCGGTCTATGACCATGAACTGAGGATGGGTGACTACTTGGAAACCCCGGAATACGCCCTTTTCAAATCTATTGAGCCGGTCGAGATGGTGAACCTGGACACCAGGATAATTGACCGTAAAGAATTCAACTGGCGCCATCGCCTTTACCGCCTCTTTGCCGAGTGGGATAAGTATCCGCTGCGGATCACCCTGGGCCGTCAGCAAATAAGCTGGGGCACCGGCTATTTCTGGAACCCCACGGACCTTTTCAATCCGGTAACTTTTGCGCTTGTCGAGCGTGATGAACGTCACGGCGTGGATGCCGTGAGCCTGGAGCTCTCTCTCGGAACCTTGAGCCAGTTGCACATTGTCTGGGCCCCGGCTGATGATCCGCACCTGGGGCGCGGCGCAGTGCGCCTGAAAACCAATCTGAAAGAATACGACTTTTCGGTTATGGGCGGCTGGATTTTCAGGGATCGGGTCATCGGCGCGGATTTCAGCGGAGCTATCAGGGGAGCGGGTTTCAGGGGAGAGTGGCTCCACAATTTCGCTTATATGAGAGAAGCCTACGATCAGGCCGTGCTTGGAGTGGATTACCATTTCAAATGGAATTTGACCTTCTCCGGAGAGTATCTTTACAACTCCGGCGCTCTCTCGCCAGTCGAAATCCTGGCGGCTTTCTCCCGCTCGCAGGCAGGCAGCGTAATCTCGGTCTCCCGGCACCTGGGAGGCTTTTACGCTGACTACCAGGTTCATCCGCTGGTGCACGTGTCAGGCTATCTGGGTGTTGACCTGGATCAGGGCGGGGCTTTTTTCGGACCCCGGATCTCCTGGAATATCCTGACCAACCTGGATCTCGAGGCCGGTGCGCTGATAGGCACTGGCGAGGGCGAGTTCGGCCTGTCCGAGAACGCCTGCTATCTTACCACGAGCTGGTATTTTTAAATATTCTGACCCTTATTATGCCAGAAAAAACGGAATAAGTTAAATCGAAAAGAATTCCTCGAAGCTCTGTTTCGGGGTAACCCGCCACGGGTGAGTTGAAGGGACGAACCCATGTGTTCGCCCACGAGGCGGGGATAAGATAGATCAGATTTAACCATATGATATGTAACAGCTTGCTGCGGGGTGGTTCATTTTTTAAATATACACCTGTCTTCGTAGCAGCGAACGCCAGGGGGGGGCCGGCCCCCCCTCACTAGCGCACAACTGCCAGGAGAACTTTCTTATCCTAAAGGAGAATCGACATGAATATCGGCCGCCGACATTTTCTCAAATCGACTCTCGGTGCCGGAGTCCTGGCAGCCGCGACAGGGTGTCAAAGGGCCAAAGAAGAGAGTGAAATAAGCCTCTCTCTATTGGACCAAGCAGCCGCTGCCCCTGTGCTGAATACAGGCTCTATCAGCACGCCGGTAAATATCGCCAGGATCGAGTTATTGTTCAATGAAGACAATTACTTTGTCCGCACGATATCCACTGACGGCGCAGAGGGAACCTCGATCACGAATTCCCGGGCCGGATATCTCTATCCGATCCTGAATAAGCTGGTTATCCCCTATTTTATAGGCAAGGATGCCCGGGAGCTCGAGTCGCTCATTGATGGTGTCTATGTTTACGGAAGCAATTACAAGTTGTCTGGCCTGGCCTTGTGGTGCTGCGTGGCCTGGGTGGAGTTCAGCCTGCTGGACCTTCTTGGGAGAATGGCGGGCAAACCCGTAGGGGACCTTCTCGGCGGCGTGATCAGGCGCGAAATACCGATCTATATTGCCAGCGACCGCCGCGATACCACCCCTGAGGAAGAGGCGGCCCTGTTGGCCAGGAGCCTGGAGGAAACCGGGGCCAAGGCTGTAAAGTTCAAGGTGGGCGGGCGCATGAGCAACAATGCCGACTCTTTGCCTGGCCGCACCGAGCGCCTGATCCCCCTGGTCCGCAAGACCCTGGGCGATGAGATCACTATCCACGCTGACGCCAATGGCTCCTATGACGTGCCTAAAGCTGTCGAGGTCGGCAGGCTTCTCGAGGCCCACAATACGCACTTTTTCGAGGAGCCGTGTCCTTTCGATCACCTGGAAGAAACCAGGCGCGTTGCCGATATCCTGACATTACCGATTGCCGGCGGAGAACAGGAGACCAGCCTGCGCCGCTTCAGGTGGATGATCCGGAATGGCGCAGTCCAGGTCGTGCAGCCCGATCTGCATTACAATGGCGGTTTCATCCGCTCTTCCCGCGTGGCACGCATGGCGCAGGCGGCGGGCCTGCCCACCACTGTGCATATCTCCGGCGACGGCGTGGGCTATGTCGACATGCTCCATTTCGCCTCCTGTACCCCGGACATTGGAAGGTTCCAGGAGTACAAGGGCGGCGTATCCGGATCAGGAGCCTGGTATGACCCGCCGCTGGAGCTTAAGAACGGGATGATAAAAGTGCCTGCGAGCCCCGGCCTTGGCACCACGTTCGACCCGGAGATAATCCTTAAGGCAAAAAGGATAGAATAGTTACAAAAAATGTGAAAAATTATGGTGCTGATTACCGAATTTTATATTTTGAAGCCTTTGAACCGGCATTATTCACAAAATGAACCAAAACCTGTAGGGGCAGGCCCCCGTGCCTGCCCATTGTCAGGGATTTCCTTGATGTAAATCGGGCGGCCACGGGGGGCCGCCACTACAAAAACGGGAACGGAAAATTTTTTTATGAATAATGGCAGTTGAATAATGTTGTAATTTTAGCGAAAAAGCGGTATTTACTTTTATAACGCTATGGAGATTAATGGATTAACGCAGGGGCGGTTCGCGAACCGCCCCTTGTATCGAATTTTATCCTATTATCTGGGATTTTTCAAAGATCTAGAAAAATTGAAAACTGATATTTTATTTTTTCCTCGGAGTTTGTTTAACAAATCAGATAATTTTTCGGGAAAATAAAGTTTAGATGTAAAAGGCCTTTTATATTGCATCCGGGAATTATTTTAATATTTTGGAGCTTAGCTCGTAGTTTATGTTTTGCTGCCATTTTTTCAGGAGTGCTGAATATTGGCGCGCATAATTTCGCCTGAGGCGGAAAAGCTGCTGGATGTGGAGATCAAGGTGCTCGACCGGGGTTTCGTGCGCCTGGTGGATTATCTGGGGTCTGATGAGCGGATCGTACAGGCTGCCCGGGTCTCATACGGAAAAGGCACCACGACTGTCAGCCGGGACAAGGAGCTGATCGATTACCTCCTGCGCCACCGCCACACCTCGCCTTTCGAGCAGGTGGTGATCACGATCCACGCCAAGATGCCGATTTTCGTGGCCCGCCAGTGGGTGCGCCACCGCACTGCGAGAATAAACGAGCTCTCCGGGCGCTACAGCGAGATGAAAGATGAGCTTTACGTGCCGGAGCCTGATCGGGTAAAACCCCAGGACACGTTCAACCGGCAGAGCAGCCTGGAGGAGGCCCAGGTGCCCCCGGAGATGCAGAAAAAAGTTGTCGAGATTATCTCACGCGACCAGGGCACGGCCTACGCCTCATACCGCGAGATGCTGGATGACGGGATCAGCCGGGAGCTCGCCCGGATCAACCTGCCGCTTGCCCTGTATACTGAGTGGTACTGGCAGATCGATTTCAACAACCTCTTTCACTTCCTCAAGCTGCGCATGGATCAGCACGCCCAGTGGGAGATCCGCCAGTACGCGAATGCCATTGCCCGCCTGGCCAGGGCTGTGGCCCCGCTGGCCTATGAATCATTCGAAGACCAGATCCTCTATGGAGCCAGTTTCTCCCGCACGGAGATCAACTCCCTGCGCGAGATGATCGCAGGCCGGCCCTGCCCCCTGACAGGGCGGAAGCTCAAGGAGTTCAATAAAAAAATGGGCTTCGAGGAGTGAAACCTGGCTCCGACCGCCTTTAGGCGGCCCTCCGAAATAATTCCCCGGTTTAAATTGCACGCCTGAATTATTCATAAAAACCAGCCGGTCATTCCGGGGGCAGCCCCTTGATAAGATTACCGGGTTTCCAGGTGCCCCTGGCCACCGCAGGCACGAATTTATCCAGCCCGGGCGGCGGGAAATCGAGCTTGCGTCCCTGTTCGGCAGACATGTAGGCGGTCATCAAGAGACGGGCTACCAGAAGCCCATCCTCGAAATTTTCCTCCGGCATACGTCCATCAGCAAAACTTTCCGCCATCCGGCGGTTCTGGTTAGTGTAGCCGTAGATCACCTCCTCACAAGAAACAACCGGCATCAGGCCCTGCTCCGCGTTTTGCTTCTCGACCAGGTCCTCGCCCTCACGTCCGGTGACATTACGGCTGAAAAACACGTTCAAATCCGTGTTCAGGCTCGAGGACTGCAGCGAGTATTCGGGTCCCAGCACCTCAATGGACAGCCTCAGCCCTGCACCCACAAAACTCCAGCTCGTGGATACCTCAGCCACCGCGGTCCTTCCTTCTTTATCCTCGAATGTCACCGTGGCCCGTGCGTAGTCCTCTGCCGGATGCTTGAAATAGTCCACCTGGCCGCCGCTTCTTTTTTTGAGCTGCTCGGCATAATTGGCACGGCTCCATTTGAGAGAGCCGATCTCTGCGCTCACTGTTTTGGGGACTAGAGAGTTTTTTGGTTTTGATGGATCAGTTAACAGGTAGCGCGCCACCTCTATCGAGTGGCACATCATGTCGTTAAGCACCCCGCCGCCCTGCTGGTCTCCTCTCCAGAACCAGGGCTCATGAGGGCCTGCGTGCTCTTCCGCGCAGCGGGCCAAATACGGCGGTCCTGAGGCAGCAGCACCCCGCCGCCAGAGGATTTCCCTGCCGCGGTTCACAGCAGGGCTGAATACCTGGTTCTCCAGGTAACCGTGCAAAAGGTTGGCTTCTTTTGCCAGTTTGACCATTTGCTGCGCCTCAGCAGCGTTTCTTCCCAAAGGCTTTTCGCAAGCCACCCCGATCAGTTTTCCGCGCCCGGACCGGACAGCCTCGACAATCTCTTTCATCAGGGGAATGCGGAGATAATTAGGAACGCAGAGCCAAAGCGCATCAACCTCAGGATTTTCTATCAACTCGGTTACGCTGCCGCAGACCATGGGGTCTCCAACCCGGTATTTACGGCAGTTATCCGCAGCAGCGGCCGCCTTTGATTCTATTATGTCCGCTATGCCCACTATGTCGGCCTCACGGACCCCTTGCCAGGAACGGATGTGAAAGTTAGTGATAAATCCCGCTCCCACAAAACCGACACCAATCTTGCTGCTCATGGACCCTCCTGAAAAAAGGCTCGTTGGGGACAAAGATACAACTCAGCTCTCGATATTGGTTGCGGAATAAAGTTAGGGTTGAGTCAGTGAACTGTCAAATGATTAATCCGAAAGGCGAGACTCGTTTGGTTTGCACTCCAGGTTTTGGATAGTGCGCAGGCTATTCTTTCAATTCATAGAGAATCCTGACCTTAAGCTTCAACAGTTCGCAACGGATACAGCCGGGCAGGGGAGGGAAAGGGGCCGAGCGCAGGATGCTTTGACAGGCGGCTCGGTTGAGCATACTGTAAGGACTCGGGTTTACCACCAGGG